>JAMCZP010000005.1 GCA_023485185.1 Gammaproteobacteria bacterium | reverse complement strand
CAGCCGGAAACGGAAAGCGATACCAACCGCAATGGCTCACCTACTGATAAGCACAACGCAAATCGTACGCCGTCTCGGGGGCAACGGAATAACGCAAAACCCGTCAACGCCCAAGCGCCCATGGGGGCACTAGGTGCTGCCTTGCTAAAAGCGCGCGGCGGCAAATAGTCACGTGTGTAAAGAGCGAGCATGCCTTGAAAAAAACATGGTTGCCGCCATATCCTAATGTCTATTTTGTGACAGCGATGATGGCGATGCCACCTGACTACACCAAGGCCCGCTTATGGCGGGCCTTACTGACAAGGAGTGTTCACCTTGCCTGAACCACTCACTGTGCCATCTGCGCTGACTGCGCAAGTCGAGCGCCTGATTCCCAGTGCGCGCCTTGGTCGGTTGGGCCGCCTGCGTCGTGGGCTTGAGAAAGAGGGGCTGCGGGTTGATGCCAACGGTCACATTGCACAAACGCCGCACCCGCACGCGCTGGGCTCTAAGTTAACTCACCCGCATATCACCACTGATTACTCAGAGTCACTGTTAGAGTACATCACACCGGTTTACTCTCAGCCGAGTGAAGCGCTTTGTTTTCTATCTGACCTGCACACGTTTACCTATCATCACCTGAAAAACGAGTGGATCTGGCCCGGCAGTATGCCTTCGCGTCTCTCTGGCAACGACAGCGTACCGATTGCCGATTACGGTAGCTCCAATGTGGGCACCATGAAACATGTTTACCGCAAAGGGTTGGACATGCGTTATGGGCGGATAATGCAGGCGATTGCAGGCGTTCACTACAACGTATCGCTACCGGATGATATGTGGCACGCCCTGCGCGAGATGGAAAAAGCTACCAATATTCCATTTAACGATTACCGCTCCACCCGCTATTTCGGCATGATTCGCCACTTTCGTCGCCATAGCTGGTTACTGCTCTATCTGTTCGGCGCCTCGCCAGCGATTGATAAAAGCTTTTTGCCTGACGACAAAAAAGTGCCTGAAAAGCTCCAGTCACTCAGCGACGACACCTATTTTGCGCCCTACGCGACGACGTTACGTATGTCCGATTTGGGCTACCAAAACAAGGTTCAGTCGCAGCTTAAAATCTGTTTTAACTCGCTCTCTAACTACGTTAACACCCTACGTCACGCGATCTCTTCACCGTGGCCGGACTATGAAAAAATGGGCGTGAACGTCGATGGCGAATGGCGGCAGTTGAACGCCAATATTCTGCAGATCGAAAACGAGTACTACAGCGATATTCGGCCCAAGCGCGTCGCCAAACACAATGAAACGCCTAGCCAGGCGCTCGAAGCCCGGGGTGTGGAATATATCGAAGTGCGCTGTTTAGACTTGAATCCTTTTGATCCTCTCGGCGTTACTGAAGACCAAATGCGTTTTGTGGACACCTTCCTAATGTGGTGCTTACTTAGCGATAGCCCTTGGATCTCCGACGAAGAGTGTGACCGCCTGGATGACAACCGCCGCTGTGTGGTGGAGCGCGGCCGCGACCCAGAACTCAAACTCTATAACCACGGTGAAGCGACCTCGGTGCGTGAGTGGGGCGAGCAAATATTTGCTGAGATGGGCGAAGTTGCCCGCCTGCTGGATGCTGTTGAAGAGGGGGCACCTCATGCTGATGCTTTAGCACGCCTCGCACCACGCTTGGCAGACCCTTCGCTTACGCCTTCCGCCCAGGTGCTCGAAAAGCTCAAAGCCAACGGTGGGTCACTAAGCGATTTGATGCTGAGCTTGGCAAAAGAGCAGGCGGAACAGCTAAAAGCGGAGCCTATGCAGCGCAGTCGCGAAGCGTTACTGGCGCAGTTAATTGAAACCTCGCATCAGCAGCAGCACGATATTGAAGCCGCTGATAAAGAGACGTTTGAAGAGTTCTTACAAGTCTATTTTACTAAAGCACGTGAATCCCGCGCTCTATCGGCGCTTACGTCTGAGGTTCGTCAATGATCCTGCACTCTTTCCGCTCGGTGGCACTCACGGGTCTAACCTTCTGTGTTTTCATGATGGCGGTGGCCCTCGGCCTGGAGCATATCGGTGGCCTCGACCCCTGTCCGCTGTGTGTCTTCCAGCGCGTAGCGGTGATCGCGGCGGGCATTGTGTTTGCGATTGCCGCCATTCACAGCCCGGCGGGGCGTGTGGGTAAAGTCATTTACGGGTTGCTATCGTTAGTCGCGGTGGGTACCGGTGCGTTTATTGCCGGGCGACATGTTTGGCTGCAAACATTGCCAGCCGATGAAGTCCCTTCTTGTGGGCCTGGGCTTGATTACATGATGGATATCCTGCCCATGCAGGATGTCGTTGCTATGGTTTTAACCGGCTCAGGCGAGTGCGCCGAGATCGATTTCGTGCTACTGGGCCTCTCGTTACCCGCCTGGACACTTATCGGTTTTGCTATTCTGGCAATCGCGCCATTGCGTATGCTGTTTTTTAAAAGTCGACGCTAACTGTGCGTCAGTGGTAAGGGGGCTTACATGCTTTATCAACACTTGACGACTCAAGAAGAGATTGATCGCGCCTACGACCCGATGATTGGTCAAGATCCGGCGGTGTTGGTAAAGGGGTGGCGTGAACGTAGTGAAGCATCACGAGCGCGCCACAGCGCAAGTCTTAAAGTTAGCCTTGATCTGCCTTACGGCCCTTCACTGGCAGAGCGCATGGATATCTTCCATGCCGACGCACCTCATACGGATGCAGCTCATACAGATAACCCAAAAGCCCCCGTGCATGTGTTTTTCCACGGCGGCTACTGGCGCTCCTTAAGCCACCGTGAATTTAGCTTTATCGTTGATGATTTGGTCAAGGCAGGCATCACGGTCGCAGTGGTCAACTATGCACTCTGCCCGCAGGTTCGCTTTAGTGAGTTAGTGCGTCAGGCCCAGGCGGCAGTCGCCTATGTGTACACCCATGCCGCTGAGCTAGGCGTTGACCCTGGGCAACTGAGTATTTCGGGGCACTCAGCGGGTGGGCATCTCTGCGCCATGCTGATGTCGACGGATTGGGAAGGCCGCTTTGGGCTACCCAACCAACTGATTCGTGGTGCGCTATGTGTCAGTGGTTTATACGATTTGCGGCCCTTCCCTTGGTCGTGGCTGCAGCCCAAGCTTCAGCTTAGCGGGCGCGATGTGCAGGAATTCAGCCCGTTATGGCTGTCGTGCCGTGTATCTGCACCGATAAAGCTGGTAGCAGGGGCATTGGAGTCCGAAGAGTTTGAAAGGCAGATGACCAGCTATGCTGAGCATTTGAGCCAGCAGGGCCAAACTGTTACCCAGCAGCTACTTTCCGATGTGGATCACTTCTCGATTCTTGAAAACTATCTAAACGATGGCTGTTTTGTTGATTGGATTAAAGGGGTTCATGGGTTATAAGAATGCGCCTTAGCTCTGAGTGGAACGCAATAGCCTTCCGCGGGGGCGCTGTGAACCCATCCCTGGGCGCTACTTTCGCCATCTGACCGCCATGGATGGCGGAAATGCCGGAATTGTCGGGAACACTTTCCGGCCATGGCGAAAGACCCCCGCTGCAGGCTATTCCGTTCTTGTGCTTAGTGTTATCTCAATAAGCAATTTTATACGGCCGGTATCACCGCCGTCGCTTCGATTTCCACCTTAGCCTGATCTTCCACAAGCCCCGCCACTTGAACCATGGTCATCGCAGGGAAATGCTTGCCAAGTACTTCGCGATAAGCGCCGCCCACTTCTTTAAGCCGTGCCAAATACTCTCGCTTGTCGGTCACATACCAGGTTAACCGCACAATATGTTCAGGACCTGCATTGGCCTCTTTTAAGATCGCCACAATATTCTGCAGCGCCTGATTCACTTGAACGACGAAATCATCACTTTCAAATACCTGATCGGCATTCCAACCAATCTGACCGCCGACAAAGACAGTTTGCCCTGATGCAAGCACACCGTTGGCGTAGCCCACTGCGGCTTTCCAATGGGAGGGGTGAAGAAGCTGATGAACGTTGGCGTCACTCATGATGGCTATCCTTATAGGTTATCGACGGTAATATGCTGGCGTATTGCCTCTGTCCATTGCATCGGCTTACCGCTACTTAAATCCACAAATACCAGGGTTGAATCGCTGGTTAGGCGCTTTTGCTCCCCGCAATAAGCGACGATTTGGAGGGTCAGGCTGCTACGGCCCACCGACTGAACCGCTAACTCAAAGGTCAGCCGTTCGCCCAACCGGCTAGGTGCATGAAACTGAGTGTCGATGGCGGCAGTAGGCACTCCCATACCGGTTTCCACATGCAGTTGATTAAAATCGTGATGCAAGACCTCCTCGAACCAGTCCTCCACCACGGAGTTAATCATCTCGAAATAGCGGGGGTAAAAAACGATCCCCGCTGGATCACAGTGCTGAAAACGGACTTTTCGCTGGGTTGTGAACGCCATTGTTGTCTCCTCCCTAAACGCCCAAGTAACGGTCACGAATGGCGCTATCCAGCATGGCGGGTTTGCCATCCCACACCGTGCAGCCTTTTTCTAAAATGGTGCAGCGGTCAGCAATCGGCAGAATCTCACTCAATGACTTATCTACCAGCAGCGTGGATTGGCCTTGTTCTTTAAACAGCCGAATCGCCCGCCAAATCTCCTGGCGAATAACCGGTGCCAGTCCCTCTGTTGCTTCATCAAGCACCAGCAGGCGCGGGTTGGTCATTAGCGCTCGGCCAATGGCCAGCATCTGCTGCTCACCGCCTGAGAGGGTTTTGGCCATTTGCGCCCGGCGCTCCTCCAAACGCGGAAACAGCGTTTCCACTTTTTCCAGTGTCCACTCGCCCGGGCGAGCGGTGACCAACAGATTTTCACGCACCGATAAATTGGGAAAACAGCGTCGTCCTTCTGGCACCAAGCCCAAACCCGCTTTGGCGATACGGTAGGCGGGCAGTCGGCGTAAGTTCTGAGACTCAAACTCAATGGTGCCGTGGCTTGCCGGAGTAAGGCCAAATATCGAGCGAATGGTAGTGGTTTTACCCATGCCGTTGCGGCCCATTAACGCGACCATTTCCCCGGCGCTTACTTCAAGATTGACCCCAAACAGCGCCTGGGAGGGGCCATAAAAGGTTTCAATATCAGCAACCTTAAGCATCGGAATCTCCCAGGTAGGCTTCACGAACACGCGGATCCTGCCTAATCGCTTGGCTATCGCCATGGGCGATAACGCTACCGGAGACCAGCACAGAGATACGATCGGCCAGCCGAAATACTGCTTCCATATCGTGCTCAATTAACAGAATGGGCACTTCCAGCTTCAGTGCTTCCAGCAGCTCGGTAAGCTTCGCTGAACCCTCTGGCCCCAGGCCTGCCATGGGTTCATCCAGCAGCAGCGCGCGAGGCTTCAGCGCTAAGGCGCAGGCGACTTCAACTTGACGACGCTCACCGTGGGAAAGCTCAGATACCGGCGTCCAGGCGCGATGGCTAAGCTGCATACGCTCCAGTGCCTCATAGGCAGGTTCGAGTAGTTGCCGATCTTTTGCGACGGGTTTCCAGAATCTGAAACTGTGGCTCTGTAACGCTTGAACGCCCATCATCACATTACGCATCACCGAAAGCGGTTCCGCCAGTGATGAGACCTGAAAACTGCGCCCCAGTCCCAAGCGGGCGCGCTGGGCGATATTCATGCCGGTGATTTCGGTGTCTGCTAAATAAACCCGCCCCTCATCCGGGCGTATATTACCGGCGATTTGGCCAATCAAGGTCGACTTGCCTGCACCGTTAGGACCAATCAGCGCATGTATTTCGCCCTGCTGAAGATCCAGCGATACATCGTGGGTCGCCTGGAGCGCGCCGAAGCGCTTATGCAGCTTTTGTAGTGAAAGGATGACATCACTCATTGCGCTCCCTCCCGGCTAACCATCCCATCACGCCGTGCTTGGCAAACAGCACCACGCCAAGCAGCACTAAGCCTAAAAAGAGCTGCCAGTACTGAGTGATGCCACCCAGTAGCGTTTCCATCATCACATACAGCACTGCGCCGGCCAGCGGGCCATAAAGACGCCCCACGCCGCCCAAAATCACAATCACCATCAGTTCACCAGAGAAGTGCCAGCTGAGCATCGTCGGGCTAACAAAACCATTCAGATCCGCATAAAGCGCTCCAGCTAGTCCCGTAATAGCGGCAGAAATAACAAAGGCTACTAAGCGAATGGGGTAGGGGCTGATACCTGCCGTGGCAAGGCGAACATCATTTAGCCGCGCCATGGTAAGTGCTGCGCCAAAGCGGGATTTCATCAGCCGCGAGGTGATCGCCATCGCCAGCACTAAGCCAACAAAACAGATTAGAAAATAGGTTAACGAATTGCTGCTATCGACTAGCGGCAAAGTGTTTCGTATATAGATTGGCAGGCCATCCTCACCGCCATAGGTTGGCCAGGAGTTGGCAAAGTAGTAAATCATCTGGGCAAAGGCGAGGGTGATCATAATAAAATAGACCCCCGTGGTTCGCAGTGAAATAGCGCCGATCGCCAATGCCAGCAATGAACACAGCAGCACAGCGACCAGCCACACCACCAGCAAACTATCGCTGCCCGGTACGCTAATGGGCCAGGTCATAAACAGTGAGTAATCAAAAGCGTGATAAGCGCTGATACCGGCTATATAGCCGCCCAATCCAAAATAGGCAGCATGGCCAAAACTCACCATGCCGCCATAGCCAATCGCCAGGTTAAGGCCCACGGCGGCCATGGCAATGATCGTCATCCGCGAGGCCAGATTGACGTAATAGATGTGCCCCAGAAAATAGGCGGTTAGCGGCAATATCAGCAGTAGACCGAGCAGTGCCATCTGCACCAGGCCTTTGCGGTCAAAGTGCCTATCCGCCTTTGGCGCTAAAGCAATGTCAGCCGAAGTACCTGAGGGGGAAGTATTAGACAGGGAAGTGTTATTAGTCATGAGCAGAGAACAGTCCCTTTGGCTTGAAGGCGAGAATCACGGCCATGAGGATATAGATCAGCATCGCGGCAATCGCTGCACCAACCCCAGAGGCCTCAGAAGGCGGCATAAAAGCGCGGAAAAAAATTGGCAAATAGACCCGACCAAGCGTATCCACAAGGCCTACCAATAGCGCCCCGAGTAACGCGCCTTTGATTGAGCCAATGCCACCGATGACAATCACCACGAAGGCCAGGATGAGTACCGGTTCGCCCATGCCCACTTGTACAGATTGCAGCGCGCCCACCAAGGCACCGGCTAAGCCTGCCAGCCCCGCGCCCAACGCAAACACCACGGTATACAGCTTGGAAATATTCACTCCTAGCGCGCCAATCATCTCGCGGTCGCTTTCACCGGCGCGAATGCGCATACCCAAGCGTGTTTTGGAGATCAAAAAGTAGAGCGCAATGGAAACGGTGATACCTACGCCAATCAGCATTAACCGGTAGATAGGGTAGCGGGTGTCGCCGGGCAGGGTGACAAACCCGGTTAACCAGGAAGGTGGGCTAA
>JAMCZP010000224.1 GCA_023485185.1 Gammaproteobacteria bacterium | reverse complement strand
GGATGGGTGGGCAGGGCATAGGCAGCATTACGCGGGCAGCCGTGATTGGCATGCCGCTACCGCTATGTTCTTGTGGTGCTATTCCCACTGCGTTGGCGCTACACCGGGGTGGTGCCGGGCGTGGGCCAACCACGGCGTTTTTAATTAGCACGCCTGGCGTAGGTGTTGATTCAATGTTGTTAACCAGCGTGCTGCTTGGCCCATTAATGGCGCTGGTGCGGGTAGCAGGGGCAATGGTCACGGCGTTTGTGACTGGTTTGTTGGTGGGGTTTACCAAGCAGCCTATTTCGGCCGTTGCTGCCCCTAGTGGCTGTTGTGAATCGAAAAGCTGCGGGGAGCAAAAGCATCACAGCAAAGCGCCATCAACTGGGTGGCATCGCTCTTTAGCGGGGCTGCGTTATGCGTTTAGTGATCTGCTGGATGATATTAGTGGCTGGATGTTTGCCGGGCTGTTATTGGCCGGTGTACTGATCACGCTGGTGCCACCTAATACCATGGCGGGGTTTTCAGGTGGTTTGGCCGCTTTGATGCTCATGGCCGTTATTGGTATTCCTTTATACATTTGTGCGGCAGCAGCAACGCCTATAGCTGCGGGGTTGCTGTTGGCGGGCATTTCACCGGGCATGGCACTGGTATTCCTGTTGGCGGGGCCTATTACCAGCCTGGCCACCTTAGCTATTCTGCGTCGCGAGTTAGGAAATCAGGCGTTGGTGGTCTACTTGATTAGCGTGCTGGTGGTTACTGTGCTGATGGGCTGGCTGTTGGATATGGTGCTGGTCATTACCGGTTGGAACCCCGTGGAGCAAGCCAGTCAGGTGCAGGAGCTGCTGCCCATATGGTTAGAATGGCTGGCGCTAGTGGTGTTGGGGTTGGTGGCTATTCGGCCTTTACGCAAGCGATGGCTAGGGTTTTAGGTTAAGAGGTCAACGTGATGGGTTAAGGTTGATCGGTGGGTTAACGTAAAAGGTAGCCGAAAGCGACAACTGCTAAAGGAGTGAACTGCTAAATGAGTGAACTGCGTAATCTCTACCCTGCAATCGAGCCCTATAAGATAGGGATGCTTGATGTCGGCGATGGTCATAAGGTCTATTTCGAGCGCGTGGGCAAGCCAGGCGGTAAGCCGGTGGTGTTCCTGCATGGTGGCCCTGGTGGGGGGATCTCGTCGGATCACCGCCGTCTCTTTGACCCGGAACGCTACGACATTCTGCTCTTTGATCAACGCGGCTGTGGCCGCTCAACACCCCATGCCAGCATCGAATCCAATACCACCTGGCATCTCGTCAACGATATTGAAAGGTTGCGTCAGCATATTGGGGTAGCGAAGTGGATGGTCTTTGGCGGTTCGTGGGGTTCTACCTTGGGACTCGCCTACGCCCAGACGCATCCCGACCGCGTGAGTGAGCTAATTTTGCGGGGCGTCTATACGCTCACCCAAGCGGAGATCGATTGGTACTACCAGTTTGGCGTATCTGAAATGTTCCCTGATAAATGGGCAGCGTTTCAGGCGCCGATCCCCGAAGCAGAGCGACACGATATGGTGGCCGCCTACCGCCGCCGTTTGGTGGGCGACGACCCTGTCGCGCAGCTTGAAGCAGCAAAGGCGTGGACGATATGGGAAGGAGAAACCATCACGCTCTTGCCAAACCCTGCCCTTTCAGCCCCATACAGAGAGGGGCACTATGCGTTAGCGTTTGCACGGTTAGAAAACCACTACTTCAGCCATCGCGCTTGGTTAGAAGAGGGGCAACTCCTCGCTAATGCCGACCGGTTAAAAGGCATTCCGGGGGTCATTGTCCATGGGCGCTACGATATGCCATGCCCCGCTCGTTATGCGCTGGCGCTGCATCAAGCATGGCCTGACTCCGAGTTTCATCTGATCGAAGGCGCAGGCCATGCATGGAGCGAACCTGGCATCCTCGACCAGTTGATACGTGCGACTGATCGCTTTGCATCCATCTAAGCATGAGCATAAGTCGCATTTATAGTTGAGAGGCGGAAGTATCGGAGCAGTAGTTTTAATGACTAAGGCAGTCTTGCAATAACCTTGATTTCAAAATCAAATCCCGCCAGCCAAGTCACACCGACTGCTGTCCAGTTAGGATAGGGCTTCTCCGGAAATGCGCGCGCCTTGGCTTCCATGACGGTGGCAAATTGAGCTTCCGGATCAGTATGGAAGCTTGTCATATCAACGATATCGTCGAAGCTGGCGCCTGCCGCTTTAAGGACGCTGTGTAGGTTGTCGAAGGCGAGCTGCACCTGAGCGGCGAAATCCGGCTCGGGCGAGCCATCTTCACGGCTGCCGACCTGGCCCGATACGAATAGAAAGTCGCCGGAGCGAACGGCGGCGGAATAGGCGTTGTGCTCATAAAGCGCCTGGCGGCCAGAGGGAAAAACAACGTCACGCTTAGTCATGGTTATCTCCATCAGTAGGTCGAAGTTGACCTTTTGTTTACGATGGGGTCACTTTAGGCCGTCATTCGTAGTGGATAAACGGCAAATTCTGATCAACATTGTTTGTATATTTCAAACAATCACGGGTGTTTGGCGCAGCCATGGATCGATTTAACGCAATGCAAGCCTTTGCTCGGGTCGTGGAAACGGGCAGCTATACCAAGGCAGCCGGTACGCTCCATATGAGTAAGACAAGCGTAACGCAACTTGTACAACAGTTAGAGGCACGGCTACGGGTAAAGCTGCTCAACCGTACTACACGCAAGGTGAATGTAACGGCTGACGGTGCTGCCTATTACGAGCGCGTTATTAAGCTTCTGGCTGATATGGATGATGCTGAAACCAGCCTATCCAACGCATCCGTTTTGCCCCGCGGGCGAATAAGAGTGGATGTGCCCAGCCCTTTTGCACGCATGATCCTCATTCCTGCCTTGGCGGAGTTCCATGCTCGATATCCCGATATTCAAATTGATATGGGTGTGAGTGACAGGATGGTAGATCTAATCGGTGAAAGCGTGGACTGCGTCGTGCGCGGCGGGGAACTCACTGATTTATCGTTGGTCGCACGCCGCGTAGGTGACCTGAGCCTTGGTGTTTACGCCGCGCCGGGCTATTTAAAAAGCGCAGGCTTACCTTTGCACCCGCAAGAGCTGTCTCTACCCCCACACTACATTGTCGGTTTCAGGTGGGCGCGTTCTGGGTTGGCCTTTCCCTATGCAATGTATCGCAACGAAGAGCGAGTCAATGTGCAAGGTCGCTATGTGATCTCGGTCGACGACGGTAATGCTGGGCTTGCAGCAGGTCTAGCGGGGCTTGGGGTCATTTGGCTCCCTGACTACATGGCCAAGGAGCATGTTGCACGCGGTGAACTGGTTCGCTTGTTTGATGACTGGCATCTTGAACCGATGCCGATGTACGTGGCATTTCCACCAAATCGGCACGTGAGCGCTAAGCTGCGCGTATTCATTGAGTGGGTCGCTGAGTTGATGGCACAGCATGCACCCATCGTTGATCGACAGGTGCATAAACGCTGAGACTGCCTAAAAGCACTACATGTTAGCGGTTTCTATGCTGTTGTGATTATTCTCCAGTTACTGTGCTTCAGTTACTGTACTTTAATAAGTTACAGGGTGTTTATTTGCTCAGCAATGTTACGAAGTAGTAAAGGCGTGGCAAATGAGAGGGAGTAAGGTGGTGTGGATGGGGGGTGAACCTAGCAATGCATAGAGGTGCGCTTTATCGTCAGTTGGCACCGGAAGCTCGCCAGCAGCTTGGGCTATCGCTGCTTAATAGGGTGATCTGCGTGCTGATTCTGTCGGCGTCTGCCATCGCTATTTTAGAAACAGAACCCACTCTGCGTGAGGCTGCGCCGGGGCTGTTTGCTACGCTCGAAACCTTATTTGTCTGCATATTTGTTATTGAGTACGCGCTGCGGCTTTATGCCATGGGGGAGGATCCACGCTATCGCGGCTTGGGTGGCCGTCTTCGCTATATGTTTTCGTTTTGGGCGCTGGTAGACCTTATCGCTATCTTGCCGTATTTTCTGGGCTTTATTACCTATAACAATGCGTTTTTACTACGTCTGTTGCGCTTGGCGCGTATGCTGAGACTTGCCCGTCTAGGCCGGTTTAGCCAGGCTTGGGCCTCCTTGGCTGATGCGCTAAAGTCCCGCTCTCACGAGCTGTTGTTAAGCGCGGGCGTTGCTGGTTTATTACTGCTGTTCTCCTCCTGCTGTCTTTACGTAGTGGAAGCCGCCGCCCAGCCGGAAGCCTTTGGTAGCGTACCGCGCGCTCTGTGGTGGAGTATCGCTACTCTGACCACCGTGGGCTATGGTGATGTGACGCCCATTACGGCCATCGGAAAATTCTTTGCGGGTCTAACCGCGGTAGCGGGCATCGGCATTATCGCCATGCCGACCGGTATTTTAGCCGCCGCGTTTAGTGATGCGTTTCAGAAAAAGAATAACTGACTACCTTTGCTGTTTGATGTGTCTAAAAGCGCAAGGTAGCGCCTAACAGCGGGCCGCTCATTGATACATCAACACGTGTGCCCGATTCATCTCGGTCTACTGCTAGATGTCGATAGCCTGCCGATATGTGAAGCGCATCGCTGATTTGATAATTGGCGGTAGCCATCGCCTGCCAAGTGTTATCAGACCCAACACCAAAGCCACCAACATCGGCATGTACGAGTGTTGACCATTGTGGAGACCAGTTTGAACGGAGCCGCGCAGCTAAAATTGGGTCGACCCAGTGTTCAGTTTCACTGGCGCTGATTCCAAGGGCCGGTACATTTACGTCTGCTTCGATACGCCAAGCACGCGCGCCTGCTAATAGATCAAGATGTAGGCTGGGGGTGTTGATGACTTGATAGCCTGCTGCTGCGGTTAAAGAGCGCTGGCGCAGTTTCCCTTCCGCAGTCATACCGGGGAGCAGGGCACTCTCATGACTAAGCGAGGCCCAGGTAAGGTCGGCAAACAGTACTAAACGGTCTCGACGGGCACTACCTGCCATGAAAAAGGCTCCATCCAAGTCGTCAAACACATCACTAAATGAGCGTGATGTACTGACAGTAGGCGAATTTTCCAGTGGGCGCACATCGCCAGCCAAACCAGCCATCCATACGTAAGGTGTGAGCTGGAAACGCCAAGTGTCTTCTTGGGCATTTGCATTCGTAGCCGAGCCCACCGCTAAGGCGATAAAGGCGAAGATAGATGGATAGAATTTGGCCATCCGAGACATCCTTATACGTTGTTTTTATAGATGCGTCCGCCCTTCATTATCAAGCGCAGGTTACGCTCAGGGTCATGAAGGAAATCAAGATTTCTGGTTGGGTCACCGTCGACTAACAGGAGGTCGGCTAAAGCGCCGGGCTCAATTTTTCCTAGCGTGCCAGGGTAGGGATTACGAGGGCCTGACAGAGCAAGCAGCTCACCATTGCGGCCCGTTGCCATCGCCAGCACTGTGAGCGGATCATAAAAGCGCGTTAATTTAGCTAATTGGCGGAGTTGATTCGGCGTATTTTGGGGGTTGAACAAAATATCGGTTCCCCAGGCCGTCTTAATATCGAAACGCTGCGCCAGCTCGTAGGCTTGAATGGTTCCCTCGGCTACTTGTCGTTGGGCTTCGCGCCGGGCGGCATCAGGGTAAACGTTTGAATCTTCGTCCTGCAGGAAAGGTTGCAGGCTCCACCATGCGCCTTCTCCTGCCATCATTCGTGCGGAGTCTTCATCGGCTAGCTGACCGTGTTCGATAGATTTAACGCCCGCTCTTAGCGCCCGCTGAATGCCACGCGGTGTGTATACATGCACCATGACATAGGTGCCCCAATCCTCAGCGGCTTCAACCGCAGCACGCAGTTCTCGCTCGGTAAATTGGGTGCTGTCGAGTGGGTCGTAGGTGGAAGCCACGCCACCACCCGCCATTAGCTTTATCTGTGAAGCCCCTAGCATGAGCTGTTCACGGGTACGGCGTAATACTTCTGCTTCACCGTCGGCAATGGCAGCCACACCTTGGCGTTCTTGTTCGCTCAGTGGTGCGTTGTTGGCCCGTGGGATTTCATAACGCATCCGAAAATCGCCATGGCCGGAGGTCTGAGAGATCATCGCCCCCGCCGGAAAAATACGTGGCCCTAAGACAATACCTTCATCAATGGCGCGCTTAAGAGCGAAAGAGGGGCCGCCTACATCCCGCACCGAGGTAACGCCGCGCATCAGCGTTCGCTCTGCTTCTTGTGCCGCGACTAAGTGCACATAGCCAATGTCGGCAGTCATGGCAGCTACTTGGCTAATGGCCGCTAACGTGGTGTGCCAATGCGCATCAATTAGGCCCGGCATTAATACTTTGCCATCACAGTCGATAATCTCGGCACCTTCAGGTGCAGCATCGCCGGGTAAAATCGCTTGAATATGCTCCTCTTCTATACGCACTGAAACATTTTCACGCAGTGCTGCACCGCTTCCGTCGAACAACGTTAGATTCGTCAGTAATAGTGGGCCACTGCTCCGTTTAGGCTGAGCGCTAATCGCCATAGGTGCACGCAGGCCAGCAAACAGTGCCATAACCGCAGCAGCACCACCCATTAATTGGCGCCGTGAGATATCTGCCATCATGCGCTCGTGAAAACGTTGCAGCAACGGTGAACCGCAGCAGCAAGCTCCGTGAGTATGGTGAGCTAGCGGCGGCTGGAATAAAGCGTGGGCTGGGGGCGGCATAGGCGACACCTTATGTCAGCAGTAAAGAAGCGATAAGCGATATCAAAGGCGATGTCGCATAGCCTTACCTACATATAAATAAGTTATACTGAGGTGATGCGCCACGCAAGCTATAATCAGCTATTGTTCAGGAGTGGAGATTCTTATAAAGAAGGACTTTCCATCACCCCTGCAAATACCTACCTGGCATTTGCTCTGCTAGAAAATCCATAAATAACCGTGCACGTAGGGAAAGCGTTGCTTGTCGGTAGTAAACGGCGTTGACGGCCTGGGCTTGACGTTCGATAAGCGCGGGCAGTACATCAACCAATGTGCCTTGTTGGCGGGGTACGATGGTCATAAAGTCGGCCAAGCAAACAATACCTTCCCCAGCAATGGCGAGTTCTATCAGCGTACTACCGCTAGAGGCGGCTAGCGTTGGAGTGATGTGCAAGGGCTTGCCGTCGGCGCGAATGAGGGGCCAATGGTTGAGATGCTCCAGTTGGCTAAAACCCATCAAGCTGTGGTGGGCTAGTTCGTCAATGCTCTGCGGTGTGCCGTTGCGTTCCAAGTAAGCGGGGCTGGCAAGAAGGCGCAGTGGGCTATGCCCCAAAAGGCGGGCGTGAAGCGAGGAGTCTTCCAGTTTGCCGATACGAATGGCCAAATCTACTCGCTGTTCCAGCAGATCGACAAAGCGATCGTGAGTATCTAACTCCAGCGTAATACCGGGGTAGCGGGCGCGAAACTCACCAATGACCGGCACTATAACGAATTGCATAAAACTGGGAGCGGCGTTGATTCGCAGTCGGCCTTGAGGCTGATTATGGCGATCCAACATTGCC
>JAMCZP010000235.1 GCA_023485185.1 Gammaproteobacteria bacterium | reverse complement strand
GTTTCCCGCTCAATGAGTGGGAAACGGGCAAAAATAGACAAAGAACGGGAGAAGAGTGTCTGAATTTGCGATTTTTTGTCGGCTTAAGTGAGAGCTGACGAATATCGGCAGTTATTCAGACCTTCCTTAGTTCGCGACATTGTCCTTCTCCTTAATCATAGGTGACCCCTCACCCAACCGTCACGACCAGCCCGGCTCCAATAAGATCATGATTGTTGCACACTCCGTGCAAACGGTTTGCACTGCGCCTAGCGATACTGACATCGTCAACTCACCAGGAGAGAACTTATGAAAATTTCAATTCGCCAACTGTTTGCCCCCGCCCTGCTGGCTATTGCTATTGCACCGCTAGCACTTACCGCTCAAGCGGACAGCCACGGTGACCGTGAAGGTCGCGGCGCTGATCGCGAGCGTATGGAAGAACGCATGGAAGAGCGTCGTCAAGAAGTGTACGAACGCGCTGAGATCTCTGAAGAGAAACAGGCTGAACTTAACGAAGCACACGCAGAACATCGTGAAGCGATGCGCGTGCTGCGTGATGAGCATAAAGAGCGCGTTGCTGAAATCCTTTCAGAAGAAGAGCAGGAAGCATTGCGCACCGCCATGCGCGAAGCCCATGAAGAGCACCGTGGTCACCATGGCAAACGTGGCCACCATGACGAGAATGCCGATAGCGAATAATCGCTAGCAAATCGTCAATACCCTTTCCAACGCCCGGTTTTTCCGGGCGTTTTTGTGTTTGTAGTCTGGCGAATCCCCGCTGAATGGGTGGGCTCCTTGCAGTGGTGAACTTGAAGGGCAATGCCTAATCGCGTATTTTATTTGAACGTTCATTCAAAATAAATAGTTAACTCGCCCTTCTTTTCACCATCGCCTTTAACAATAGGAGCCCGCCTGCATGGCGAAAGACAGCCCCATCCTTCCTTCCCGCGACCGCCTCAATCCCGTGGTTTTTCATGGCAGTGTAGCCGGTATTATTATCTTTTTAGTACTCACCATGCTGTTCACCGAACAAGCGGGCGCCTTTTTTGATGCCGGACTTGCCTGGGTAAGCAAAACCTTTGGCTGGTACTACATGCTAGCTATTGTGGTTTATCTGGTCTTTGTCGTCGCAATTGGCATGTCACGCTTTGGCAGTATCCGATTAGGTCCGGATCACTCACGGCCCGAGTTTTCACTGCTCTCCTGGTCGGCCATGCTATTTGCCGCGGGTATCGGTATAGACCTGCTGTTTTTCAGCGTTGCAGAGCCCGTTGCCCACTATTTGGCACCCCCGGATTTAACCCCGGAAAGCCAGGAAGCAATGCGTAATGCCGTCGTTCAAACCTATCTGCACTGGGGGCTCTCCGGCTGGGGACTGTACGTATTGATGGGTATGGCGCTGGCTTACTTTAGTTACCGTCACCGGTTGCCGCTGGCGATTCGTAGCGCGCTCTATCCAATTTTGGGCAAGCGTATTCACGGCCCGATTGGTAACGCCGTGGATATTACCGCGGTGATCTCCACCGTATTCGGCATCGCCACTAGCTTAGGCATTGGGGTGATGCAGTTGAACTACGGCCTCACCTATATGTTCGATGTGCCGGAAACCCTCACGGTGCAGGTAATCTTGATTGTTCTGGTCGTTGTATTGGCAACCATTTCCGTGGTGACCGGCGTTGAAAAAGGCATTCGCCGCCTCTCTGAGTTCAACATGCTGCTGGCGTTGGCGCTGATGCTATTTGTGCTCTTTTCAGGCGATACGCTGGTGCTGTTGGATAAAGTGGTCAACAACGCTGGCGACTATCTATCGGGGTTTGTTGGGGCAAGCTTTGACACCTACGCCTTTGCCGATGAAGGCGCCCAAGAGTGGAAAATGTGGTGGACAATCTTTTTCTGGGGCTGGTGGATTGCCTGGACACCGTTTGTAGGCCTTTTCCTGGCGCGAATTTCCCGTGGCCGCACCATTCGTGAATTTGTCGCAGGCGCATTGTTTATTCCACTAGCCTTTATGATGGTATGGATGTCAGTGTTCGGTAATAGCGGCATTGAATTGTTTGCCAATCAAGGCGTTACTGAGCTGGGCGAGCAGGCGCTTAATACGCCACAAACCACCCTGTATACGCTGCTGGAGTACTACCCCTATGTGGGCATTACTGCAGCCGTCGTTACCGTATTAGGCATTGTGTTCTTTATTACCTCTGCGGATTCTGGTGCCCTGGTTCTGGCCAACTTCACTTCTATTTTGAGCGATGTAAACCATGATGCGCCGGTGAAACTGCGCATATTCTGGTCGGCACTGATCGGCTTGATCACCATTGCCTTGCTGATGGCCGGTGGGCTTGCGGCGCTTCAGAGTGCCGTGGTGATTTCCGCACTGCCCTTCTCGCTGGTTATTTTTGCTGTCATGGTGGGCATGTATAAAGCGCTGAAACTTGAAGGTAGCAAGGCCGATGCGCGGCGTATGATCGCAGGCAGTGCCCCCGGCGGTGACTGGAAAGAGCGCCTGGATCGCGCGCTGGATACCTCTAACCGGGCCGGTGCCGCAGCCACGATTAAGCATGCTATTCGTCCGGCAATGACCCAGTTTGCCCAAGAGCTTGAAAGCCGCGGCCAAACCGCCAACGTCACTGAAGAGCACCTTGAGGGTGAGTCATTGCCTAACTTAATGCTCCAGGTCGATTTCGGCGAGGCCACTAGCTTTGTTTACCAGGTGTGCCCGCACCGTATGCGTACGCCTAGCTTTATCCCCGCCGATGATGACTTCTACGTTCGTCTGGACGTTTACATGGCTGAAGGTGGTCAGGATAAAGACCTTAACGGCTACACCCGTGGACAGGTGATTGGCGATTTGGTGGCCGAGTATGAACGCCACTTGCACTTCTTAACGCTTGCGGGCCAGCAGATGGGCCATGTTCAAGCAATGCCTGGCACCATTGGCGAACCGCCAGAAGACGCACAGATGTGATAAGCGTCGGCTATTCACCTGAAACAATAATCTCGGCCTGCGTGCCGGGATTTTTTGTGCACAAACAACTGGCCGAGACTATCGGCTTGTTGTGCAAAATCTAGGGGAAGCGTAGCGTAAAGATCTGATTTACTTATTACCTAGGAGCTTGCCACATGTCCCGCGCCCATCGACCTTCGGGATACGTATTCCCAGTGCCGGGTAGCGCGTTATTAAGCGCTTGGCGCGAAGGGTATACGCTTGCCAAATTAAAGCGCGATGTGATGGCGGGGCTGACGATTGGCGTCGTCGCCGTACCGCTTTCCATGGCGCTGGCGATTGCCACCGGTGTGCCGCCCCAACACGGGCTTTACACGGCGATTGTAGCGGGCGCGGTGATCGCCTTAACCGGCGGTTCACGATTCAATATCTCCGGCCCTACCGCCGCCTTTGTGGTCATTCTATTCCCCATTGTGGGCAACCACGGCCTGGGCGGGCTGCTAATTGCGACCTTTATGGCAGGCGCCATTTTGGTGGCACTAGGGCTATCAAGACTCGGCAGCCTGATTCAGTACGTACCTTATCCGGTGATTCTCGGTTTTACCGCTGGCATTGGTGTCGTCATTGCGCTATTGCAGTTACCTGATTTTCTCGGCTTAGCGGGGGTCGAACTAGGCGATAGCACGCCGCATAACCTACTACTGATTGGCCAGGCGCTGCCCAGCCTGTCACCGGCGGAGATTAGTGTAGGGCTTGTCACTTTGGCAGCGCTGCTGATCTGGCCCCGCTTGAATACGCCAATTCCTGCCCCTCTGGTGGGTTTGGCGGTGGGCACCCTGGCTGCAGCGCTACTGCTGATGAGTGGCGTTGAAGTCGATACCATCGCCTCACGCTTTAGCTGGGAGTTTGATGGACAAAGCGGCAGCGGCATCCCCCCTTTTGCACCTGGCTTTACCGCTCCGTGGCATTTCCCTGGCGCGGATGGCACCCCGCTTGAGATTAACTTTGCGCTGATACAAGCACTGCTTGGCCCGGCATTGGCAATCGCCTTGCTGGCAGCGATTGAATCGCTGCTGTGTGCCGTGGTGGCAGATGGTTTAACTCGCACCCGCCATGATCCTAACGCCGAGCTAATTGGCCAGGGGCTGGGTAACCTGGTGGTGCCTTTCTTTGGCGGCATTACCGCAACAGCAGCCTTGGCGCGCACTGCGACCAATATCAAAAGCGGGGCCTTTTCACCTGTTGCTGCAGTGGTGCATGCAATCGTGGTGCTACTTGCCGTGGTGGCCCTGGCGGGTGTGCTGGGGTTTGTCCCCATGGCGGCACTGGCAGCACTGCTATTTATTATTGCCTGGAACATGAGCGAGGCGCGCCACTTTGTGCATACACTAAAAAGTGCCCCTGCCAGCGATGTCTCAGTGTTGGTGATCTGCTTTGCCCTAACGGTGATTTTCGACATGGTGATTGCCGTTGCCGTCGGTATTGGCCTTGCGGCGGCGCTATTTATTCGCCGCATGGCCCAGGTGACCCATACCCAGCGCTTAGACCGACCCAATTCTGACCAGCACTTCCCTGCTGACGTAGCGCTCTACAAAATCAGTGGCCCGCTTTTTTTTGGCGCGGCCGAAAAGGCCATTGCCACGCTGCGGGTGATCGATCACGGCGTTCGGGTTGTCGTTTTGGATATGCGCGATGTGCCCAGCCTGGACACCACCGCCATGGTGGCGCTGGACACATTGCGCCGGGAGCTTGGCGAGCAAGGCGTTGGTGTTATATTTGTTGGACTGCCGCCACGTATGGCGCTGAAAATAAAGCGCGCGGGCATTAAACGCGAAGCGAGTAAACTAGCGGTCGTCAGCAACCTTTCCCATGCCGAGCGCATGGCACGCCGCTGGCTGGGTGGTAGAGCTACTGCGAATGCTGGGTAGCAGATAGGGAATGGCAAGCTTGCCATTAAAAAGGGGGAAGCTGCCTCCCCCTTGTATAGCACCCACTAAACAGCTATCAACTCGCCATATCAAGCACGATACGGCCCTCTATTTTGCCGTCGATCATGCGCTGGAAGACATCGTTGATATTGTCCAGCGTATCGGTCGCCACCGTTGCCTTGACCTTGCCTTCAGCGGCGAAGTCCAACGCTTCCTGCAGGTCGAGGCGCGTGCCAACGATGGAGCCGCGAATGGTAATACCGTTGAGCACCGTGCTGAAGATCGGCAGCGGGAAGTCGCCCGGTGGTAGGCCATTAAGCACCAGCGTGCCGCCTCGACGCAGCATGTTTTGCGCCTGGTCAAACGCCTTAGGCGATACTGCGGTGACCAATGCACCGTGAGCGCCGCCGATGGTTTTCTTCAGATAGGCCGCCGGGTCGGTGTTCATGGCGTTAACGGTTACCGTAGCCCCTAGTCGCTCGGCCAAGGCTAGCTTCCCGTCGTCAATATCCACCGCAGCAACGTTCAGCCCCATCGCTTTGGCATATTGCACCGCCATATGGCCCAGGCCGCCAATGCCCGAAATCACCACCCACTGGCCGGGGCGGGTATCGGTCATTTTCAAGCCTTTATAAACCGTCACTCCCGCACACAGTACCGGGGCTATTTCGATGAAATCGACAGCATCGGGCAGGCGCCCTACATAGCCTGCATCCGCTAAGGTGTAGTCTGCAAACCCACCGTTAACGCTGTAGCCGGTATTCTGCTGGGACTCGCATAAGGTCTCCCAACCGCCTAAGCAGTGCTCGCAGTAGCCGCAGGCCGAGTAAAGCCAGGGCACACCAATGCGGTCACCTTCTTTGACATGGGAGACACCTTCGCCCACCGCCACAATGTGCCCAACGCCCTCATGGCCGGGAATAAACGGCGGCGAAGGCTTCACTGGCCAATCGCCGTGGGCAGCGTGTAAATCGGTATGGCAAACCCCAGAGGCTGCCACTTTCATCAACACTTCGCCCTGCTTAGGGCGAGGCACAGCCACTTCTTCGATCACCAACGGTTGGCCAAACTCACGAATGACTGCCGCGCGCATTGTGCTATCCATGATGCAACTCCTAATGGTTGTCGATACGGCCATTTAAGAACGGCTCTTATCGGTAGAGTCAGCGTCAGGGGAACTGACAATACCGCCCGGCTGATGCCGAACGGCGTGCTTAAGACACAGAATAGAAACAGCTAAGCTGTTTAGAAGAAACCCAGCGGGTTGATGTCGTAGCTGACCAGCAGGTTTTTGGTTTGCTGATAGTGCTCAAGCGCCACTTTATGGGTTTCACGGCCAACACCGGATTTCTTGTAGCCACCAAAGGCCGCGTGGGCGGGGTATTGGTGGTAGCAGTTGGTCCATACGCGCCCGGCTTGAATGCCGCGTCCCATGCGGAAAGCCACGTTAATATCGCGACTCCACACGCCTGCACCCAGGCCAAACTCGGTGTCGTTGGCAATCGCCAGCGCTTCTTCCTCATCTTTGAAGGTAGTGACCGCGACCACTGGGCCAAAGATCTCTTCCTGGAAGACACGCATCTGGTTGTTACCCTTCAGCAGTGTGGGCTGAATGTAGTAACCGCTGTTGAGACTGTCGTCCATGGTCTCTTTATTACCACCGGTAAGGAATTCGGCACCTTCGTCCCGGGCGATATCCATGTACGACATTATCTTGTCGAACTGCTCTTGAGAGGCCTGCGCACCTACTTGTACATCGGTATCCAGCGGGTTACCGCGCTTGATGGTTTTGGTGCGCTCAATGACCTTGGCCATGAACTCGTCATACATGCTCTCTTGAACCAATGCACGAGACGGACATGTACACACTTCGCCCTGGTTAAAGAACGCCAACACCAGCCCTTCTACCGCTTTATCGATAAACGTCGGTTCGGCGTTCATGATATCGGCAAAGTAGATATTAGGAGACTTACCGCCTAATTCTACGGTGGAAGGAATAATGTTCTCCGCTGCGCATTTGAGAATATGCGAGCCAACGGGGGTGGAGCCGGTAAAGGCAATTTTAGCAATGCGCTTGCTGCTCGCCAGCGCTTGGCCTGCCTCGGCGCCAAAACCGTTAACGATATTGAGCACGCCAGGGGGCAACAGATCGCCAATCAACTCGACCACTTTCAGAATTGATGCTGGGGTTTGCTCAGCGGGTTTTAACACCACGCAGTTACCCGCTGCCAGTGCAGGCGCTAGCTTCCAAGCGGCCATTAGAATTGGGAAGTTCCAGGGGATAATTTGCCCAACCACGCCCAGCGGTTCGTGGAAGTGATAAGCGACGGTGTTGGCGTCGATATCCGCTGCGGTGCCTTCCTGGGAGCGCAAACAGCCTGCAAAGTAGCGGAAGTGATCAACGGCCAGCGGAATATCGGCATTGATGGTTTCGCGTACGGCTTTACCGTTATCCCAGGTTTCGGCGACTGCGAGCATTTCAAGGTTTTGCTCAATACGATCAGCGATTTTTAGCAGGATGTTGCTGCGCTCTTGTACCGAGGTTTTCCCCCAGGCAGGTGCCGCTTTATGCGCTGCATCCAGCGCTTTATCGATATCTTCTGCCGTAGAGCGGGGGATTTCACAAAAAACACGACCATTCACGGGGCTGATATTATCGAAGTACTGACCTTTAA
>JAMCZP010000004.1 GCA_023485185.1 Gammaproteobacteria bacterium | reverse complement strand
CCAACAGCGACTCTCCCGCGACATGACCGACTACCCTGCGAAGAAACCAGAGAGGGGACGTTGCTTCTACGCTTCATGCCCTCTAAACCGACAGACTGCTAGCGGGCCTCGCGGGGCCAGGCGAAGATGGCGCTGGAAATCGAGGGGAATCGCTGGCGCCCCCATCAGGATTCGAACCTGAGACCTTCCCCTTAGGAGCGTCAAGGCGGCCATTTTATCCGGTATCCAGTGACATTCATAGCTGTCCAGTGATGGCTATAAATACAATATAAAACATGCGGTTATGCTTACTTATCTGCTGATGGTTGTCTATTGGCATCCACTGATGTCCAGCTCTATACTGACACCTTGTTGGGGTCGCTGTTGGGGTCGGAAAAGTGGATGAAACCGTCGGTAAATCAGGGAGAACCTCTCAAGGAGCAACTGAAAGTCGCCTTACCACGAGCAAGGCCGTGGAAAATTTCCAGGCGCCAGAGGGAAAAACCAAGGCGAGGATGGTCGTTTCAAACGGGAAGCTGGGTGGGTTAGCCTTGGAGGCTCGCCCTGACCGTGAAGCGAAGCGCTGGATCTACCGCTACCGACAAGGCGAGAAGGTGGTGGAGTATCAGCTCGGCAGCTTTCCGCAGATGAAGCTCGGGGAGGCACGCCAGGCCCATCGGGATGCTTTCGAGCTCGTCAGACAGGGTATCGACCCCCGTAAGCAGCGCAAGGCTATCAAGGCAGCCAATCAGGCGGCTTGGACGATGGGGGAAGCCTTCGATCGGTGGATAGATTTTTATGCCTCCGCCCCAGCACGGGGAGGGCAACCCCCTACCGAACGCACTGTGCTCAAGCAGAAGGGGCGCTGGCGGTTACATCTTGAGAAGCGGGTGGGTGGGGCATACGTTCGTGATATGAATCGCCGTTTGCTGATTGAGGTACTTGAGGAGATAGCCGGCTCGGCCAGAGAGGAGGCCAGGCAGTGCCTCACTCTGCTTCGGCAGCTATTGGATTACTGCGAGGATCGGGAGCAGATCAGTGATAATCCAGCTGCTGGTTTGAAGCCCGCCAAGGTGAAGGCGAGGCCAGGTAAGCCCCGTGAACGCCACCTGAAGCTGCCGGAACTGGTTGAGCTATGGGAAGTGATCGGTGAAAGCCGAAACGCTGAGGGGTTGGCCTCTACGGCGATGCTCTCGGTGACGGTAACCAATGCTATTCGGCTTTTGATCCTAACCGGGGCGCGCCGTGCCGAGGTGGCCGCCATGCGCTGGGATGAGGTCATCAAGGATACGTGGCATATCCACGCGTCTAGAACCAAAAGTGCTCGCGAACACAAGGTCCACCTGTCCAACCAAGCGCTTGCCATACTAGAGGAGCAGAAAAAGCTCTCCACCGGCGATTTCGTCTTCGCATCGAGCCGCGGCACTGGAAAGCCGATCCACTATGATTCGATCACCACAGCGGTGGCCCGATTGCAGGGCAGGGCGAGAAAAGTTCCCGATACCGCCGCACCACTCAGCCACCTTGAACACTTCACTGTACATGACCTCAGGCGCTCTGTAGCGACCCTATGGACCGAGACCTTCCTGGCCGATCCACTGTTGGTGGACGCCATGCTAGCTCATGTGCCGCCGAGGCTGGTCGGTACCTACAACAAGGGTAAGCGGTACAAGATGCAGGTCGACGTCTGGAAACGGTGGGGAGAGATGATTGCTGGCTTCGGAGAAGTGGGGGCTGCCAGTAACGTCGTTGAATTGTCTCGGCACAGAACTTAAGGATGAATATGCTGTTTGTCAACTTCCCCATTTTTCCGCGAGGCAATAATAACTATCTAATTTTAAATCACTATGCTGCTGCGCGGTGTGCGGGATGGGAGGGGGAGAGTTGGCAATCCTGTTGCCGGACATGACCAGCGTGCAGGCCATGCAGGTGACAAAGCGGCCTCGCCGGGCGCCCAGTGGGTGCCTCCTCGCGGGCCAGATGGCGGCGCACAGTGCGTTCGGAACAGCCGATCTGGTGTGCAATGTCCACGAGGTGAGCGCCTCGCTGGTGAAGTTGCCTTATCATGAGAAAGTCCTCTCGGCTCAGCATGGCGCGGTCCTTACAGGTTTGGTCACCAGCAAGGAAAGGTCATGCGGGTCGGGGGGACAATCTGTTTTGATGATTTACGGACTTATAGCTCCGGCGTCGACACAATTGGCTCAGGTAAGGAGTAAGGACGCCGTCGAGTACTCATTGGCTATCTAACCTTTGTCCTGGCGGCTTTCGTAATTGCTCTTGCACATTCTAGCAAGGGAGGTCCTAGCTGCTTTAGGGCATCCCCAAGCGTCCAGCGGCTACATGGTGTTGTTATATGCACAGCAGCTACTGGTTCACCTGCTGCATTTAGTACAGGTGCCGCGATGTTCAGATCTCCAAGGAAGAACTCGGCATTATTCCATGCCACGCCGTATGTTCTGCACTCTTGGATGATGCTCATGAGCTCATCGATGTCAGTCACGGTATCAGGAGTGTGTTTGATTCGTTCAACGCTTTCTAAATGGGCTCGAACTTTAGCGTCTGGTAATGCCGATAAGAAGGCACGTCCTGATGCGGTGCAATACAACGGCACTCTGCTGCCGATTGGCATATGGATGGGGATGTAGTGGCGGCTGGTGAAGCGTGCGACATACACCATGTCATCACCACTGGGCTCGGTCAGAGAAACTGTCTCAAGGCAGCGGTTGCTCAGGTCAGATAGATAAGGATTAGCACAGTCCACTAGCAGGTCGGCTTCGAGGTACTGCGCCGCGACGGTCATAATTTTGATGCCTATACGGTATTTTCTAGTGCCTGGTACACGCTCCAAATAGCCAAGATGGTTAAGTGTGTGGGATATTCTTTGTACCGAGCCCATGCTCATGCCGCTGAGTTCGGCGAGCTCAGAGAGGCTTAGTTGGCTGTGGTGTGCATCAAACAATCCGAGAAGGCTGAACGCTTTCTCTATGGATTGATTGAATAGCGCCGAGCGACCTTTGTTTTGTTCTTTTTCCATACAGTGCGCTTCCTCTTTACCGTTCCAGCCAGTCCTTGGCGCGATAATAGTTTACGACCGCACCTACATATAAACGCCTAAGACTATGCAGCGGTATAGTCCGGATAGGGGTGATGGGAAATGGCAGACTTTCTTGCAATGAGTCATTGCCCAGGCTCTCACCAAGCAGCTTGCCAAGATGCGTGCCCATCCCCACACCACGGCCATTATAGCCCAGTGCCACCGTCAATCCATGCGCAGGCTGATGGATGTGCGGCAGAGCGTCACGTGTGAGCGCCACGCGTCCCCCCCAGCGATACTCTATCTCGATGCCTTTTAAGGCTGGATAGAGCTTATATATGGCACGCTCCAGGTGACGAAAATCTTGCTCTCCCCTCGGGTCATGGAACGGCCCCCGTCCTCCCATCAGAAACCTACCCGAACTATCTCGCCGAAAGTAGAGTAATAACTTGCGCGTGTCAGAGGCCATCTCTCCCCCCGGCAAGATATTTTCTCCCTCTGCATCAGATAGGGGCCGGGTCGCTATCTGGAAACTATTGGCCGCTATCAGGCTCTTATCCAAACCCTTCTGCAGTCTTCCGGTATATCCATTCGTGCATATGAGCACCTGGTCGACTTCAGCCCGGCCTCCACCGCTTACCATGACTTGCCATTTACTTCCATTATGACGGAAGGACTCTACTTCTGAGTGTTCGTATAGCTTGGCTCCTGCGCTTTCTGCCGCGCTTGCGAGTCCTCGTGCATAGGCCAAAGGGTTGAGCCCACCCGCTCTCGGATCCACCCAACCGCCTAGATATGCCTCGGAGCCTAGGCGCTGAGAGCACTCATGACGGTCTAGCCACTCGACCGCAACACCCCGGTCGGCCCACTGCTGGCCCCGTGATTGCGTTACTTTTAGGGCTGTTTCCGTCGCCGCTGGCTGGATCCAGCCATGACGGATGGCGTCACAGTTAATGCCGTGACGTTTGATCAGCTCGAAGACAACGTCGGCATTGCGCCCGCTGACATCTATCATCCTTTCGCCGAGTTCCTGGCCATAGCGTGCAACCAACTCGTTCGGGTCATACTTCAGGCCCGGTATCACTTGGCCGCCGTTTCGACCCGATGCGCCCCATCCAATGGCGCAGGCATCGACGAGTATTGTGTCTATTCCCCTTTCAGCTAAAGTCAACGTTGCGGCGAGGCCTGTGAAGCCTCCTCCGATCACCAACACCTCAGCACGATGATGCCCCTTTAGGGCTGGGCGAGGAGGGGCTGTGGGAGCGGTGTCGGCCCACAGCGAAGGGGGCATCTTGGTATCAGTCATTTCTTATCCTTCTCATCAATCGCTGTGTCAGTGGTTCAGCACGCGTCTCAGGAAGTCCTGTGTGCGGTCATGTTGCGGTTTGCTGAGAACTGTGGCCGCAGCTCCCTCTTCGACAATCTGGCCACCGTACAGGAAGCACACTCGATCAGCGACTTCGCGGGCGAAGCTCATCTCGTGGGTGACTACGACCATGGTCATGCCTTCTTTGGCGAGGTCGCGCATGACCTTTAGTACGTCACCTACTAGCTCTGGATCTAAAGCTGAGGTTGGTTCATCGAAAAGAATGGCGTCGGGACGCATCGCCAGGGCCCGAGCGATCGCAACTCGTTGTTGCTGACCCCCGGAAAGAGACTCAGGGTAGGCGTTTATCTTATCTCCTAAACCCACTTTCTCGAGTAGCTCGATAGCATGCTGTTGGGCTTGATTTCGAGGCTCCTTCTTAACGTAAAGAGGGCCCTCCATCACGTTTTCCACCACAGAGCGGTGGGGAAAGAGGTTAAATCGCTGGAATACCATCCCGACTTGCGTACGAAGCTCATTGATATCTTTTTGTTCTATATTGACCCGTCGGCCATTGATAGCTATTTCGCCTTTGTCATAACTTTCTAGTCCGTTAATGCAGCGCAGTACCGTGGACTTGCCAGAGCCTGATGGGCCGATAAGACAGACGACTTCGCCAGGATTGACTTCCAGACTGACGCCTTTCAGGACCTCGGTGTTACCGAAGGACTTATGAATGCTCTCGATGGTGATCACTTGTTGCTCCCCTTGGCAGACTTGCCGAAATAACGCTCTAGGCGGTTTACGCCGAAAATGAGCGGTAGACTGAGAGCCAGATACATCAAGGCTAGCATTGTGTATACAGTAGTGTTCTGGAATGTGGAGGCGGCAATCAGTTGGCCCGCGCGGGTCATCTCAGCAACGGTGATGGTGGAAGCTAGAGAGGAGTCCTTCAGTATCATCACCGATGTGTTGCCATAGGGTGGTAGAGTTATGCGAATTGCCTGAGGCAGGATTACGCGACGCATGATTAGACGGCTTTTCATGCCGATTGATTTTGCTGCTTCTATTTGGCCAGAATCAATCGCTTCAATACCGGCGCGGAAGTTTTCTGCTTGGTAGGCACTGTACGCAATACCCAAGCCAATGATGCTCGCTTGGAAAGCGCTTAGCTGAATTCCAAGCTCTGGTATTACAAAATATATATAGAAAAGCTGCACGATGATAGGCAGGCCGCGTATTACATTGATGATGGTGCTTGCTGTTACCGAGAAGATACGGATGGGTGATAGCTTCATCAAGGCGAGCATTAAACCAAGTATTGTGCTGAGGACCAGCGCCCCAAACGTTATTTGCACCGTAACGATAGCGCCCTTTAGCAGGATCGGGAAGAACGCTGCTGCGTCAGAGAACTCCATATTGTGCCTTCCGATAGTCATGCTCACGCCAAGGCGGGCATCAGAGTGACGTCGCCAGGGTGGGCGTATTTTATAGGGAATTAGAAATGCGCCGGTCTAGGGCCGGCGCTATTAATTTATTTCTACAGGCCCCACTCTTCGAAAATGGTCTGCAGAGTGCCATCATTATTTAGCTTGGAAAGAGAGGCGTTAACTTGATCCAGGAGTTCAGTATTGTCTTTTGTGACGGCAAGGCCAATGTGTCCGACCATTTGCTGTTCGTAGTCTTCAGCGAGTTTAAGGTCAGGGAAGCGGCCGGTATTTAACTGGTAGCTCATAATGGGAGCATCTGCTACGCCGGCGATGATTCGGCCTAGCGATACGTCTCGCATCATATCAGCAATTGTGTCGTAGTTACGTATTTCTGGGAACAGTCCACTTTCTTCAAGCTGGCGGACATAGGTTGTCCCGACTTGAGCACCAATCACCTGGCCTTCCAAGTCCTCTAGTGTGGTTAATTCGCCAGCGTAATCGCTCTGAATAATAATTCCTTCACCATACGGGTAAACATCGTCACTAAATGCTACAACCTCTGCACGCTCCGGTGTCTTGAGCATAGCTGCCGCGATAATGTCGATTCTCCCTGATGTAAGGGAGGGGATCAAAGCATTGAATTGCGATTCTTGAACGGTGACCTCGTAGCCCATATCCTCGCCAATCGCATTAATTACGTCGACCATCGCCCCTGTGATTTGGTTAGTCTGTACATCCAGAAAAGTAAACGGAATCCCACTGGGCGTGCCCCCGGCACGCAGGGTTTCTTGGGCTTGTGCAGCCGAAAATCCACCAATTGCCAAAGTAATACCTAGAAGGCCCGGCATCAATCGATGTTTAATTTTGTCTTTAAGGTAGCTGGGTTGGGAGGCTACGGAGGATGAGAGGGAATTACGAGTCATGTGTCACCTTGCCAAATTTTTGGATTGTTCTCGACAGGTTGTGCTCAGGGCACATATTGACCTTAGCCTACCCATTTTTTATCGGCAAGAGTTAATTTCTATCGGTATGCGATAATTCCGGCTGGATAGCAGCCCAGATATGAAAAATTTGGATTTGCTTTGATCAGGAATGTCGGATGGATGGCTAGTGAGCGCACCTGCTCCAGTGGCCCCCTGGCCGAAAATATTAGGTGCTCATGAATCACATGTGGGCACCTCTTCATGACATCCTCAGGTACCGCGCATGAGATCCGTCGCTGCCGTCGCTACGCAGCATCGTTCAAGGCCAAGATCGTCTTGGCCTGCCTGCAGGGCTACTACTTTTCTAGGCCATTAACAGGGACTATCCCGGGGCTTCCTGACCGAGTACCTGCACCTGTTGATTCATGATTGTGAGCTGAGGCTGGTTATTAGGTTTGATCCTGGGCGAGGCCTATTCCAGCAAAAAAAAGAAGTGAGTAACGACCACCGGTGCCACCCCGCAGGGCAGCACCGGCGCTATGTCGTGATCACCCATTGGGCCTTACAGGTCTCCACGCTCCGCCAACGACACACAGCGGTCGCCACCGACCACGATATGGTCGATGACACGTACCTGTATCAGTGCCAGGGTGTCCCTGAGTCGCTGGGTAATGCGCCGGTCGGCGTCGCTGGGCTCGGGGTCACCACTCGGATGGTTGTGAACGAAGATCACCGCCGCGGCGTTGTGGGCCAGGGCGCGTTTGACCACTTCCCGGGGATAGACGCTGGCCGAGTCGATGGTGCCCCGGAACAGTGTCTCGAAGTGGATCAACCGGTGTTGGCTGTCCAGGAACAGGGCGCTGAACACTTCGTGCTCGTAACCCTG
>JAMCZP010000238.1 GCA_023485185.1 Gammaproteobacteria bacterium | reverse complement strand
TGTTGCACCACTTGGCCTGGCAATACGCCTTCGCCAAAGCGCTCAAGCTGGCCCGCAACGCGGCTGGCGAGCATAGTGGATTTTTCTGCCTCTACCCGCCCAAAGCCCGTTAACGTAGGTGCCTGGCGCTGCTGCGTGACAGTGATAACGTCAACAACAGGCGGGGCTGTGGGCGGCGGGGGGCGTCGCTCAACGCGGGGTGGCTGGCTAATGATCCACCAGGCAAAGGCCACGCCGACGGCAAATATCAGCAACGCCGCTAGCGCGCCGAGGTGAATACGACCTTGTTGATTGGTAGCGTAATAGCGAGAAAGGGTCATTACCGCACGTCATCCGATGGCTAAGGGCGAAAAATCCAGAAAAATAGGCGTATGATGCTAGCATCACCTATTGTTGAGCAGCGATAAGTCAAACAATGTGCAAATAACATGCAATCAACATTTACTTATCTCTGATTCGTTTTTTACTCACTTGGCTTTTACAAATTTGAGTGTAATAGACTGACTGGTCTACTTTGAGCATATGAAAAACAATGTTACCCGCGACAAACTAATCGATAGTGGCGCCCAGCTGATTAGCCAGCAAGGCTACAATGCGACGGGCATTAATGCCGTGTTAAAAACCTGCGGCGTGCCTAAAGGCTCCTTCTATCATTACTTTTCCAGTAAGGAAGACTTTGGGCTGGCGGTGATTGAGCGCTTTGCTACCACCTATGATGAAACGTTGGTAGCGTTGTTGGAAGATAGTGACACGCCTCCGCTTGAACGTCTAAAACGCTACTTTGCGGCCGGACGAGATCATATGAATGAATGTGACCACGCAACAGGCTGTTTGATTGGCAATCTTGGCCAAGAGCTTTCAGGCCAAAGTGATACCTTTCGCGATGCGCTAAACCTTGTATTTCAGCGTTGGGAACAGCGATTTGTACGCTGCTTACAGGCTGCTCAGACACGGGGAGATATCGCTACACATATCGCTCCCGAAGCGCTAGCCAGTTTCATTCTTTCCGGCTGGGAAGGGGCTATTCTACGCGCCAAGACGTTAAAATCTGTCGAACCGATGGAGCAGTTTGAGAAGATTTTATTCCAGCAGGTGTTAGTCCGCCCATCGTCATAATCCGGCGATGGGCGGAGCGCATTCCTATTGCTCGCTATTTGCTAACTGAAAAGCCTTCCAATACCAGCTTACCAATGGTGCGGTTGCTCTCAATGAGGGCGTGAGCGCGCTTCAAATTCTCGGCATTGATAGGGCTTAGCATTTCTCCTAGCGTGGTTTTCAACTGGCCGCTATCTACCATCTCAGCTACTTTCTTCAATAAATCGTGCTGTTTGGCGAGATCATCCGTGTTGAATAGCGGACGGGTAAACATTAGCTCCCAATGTAGCGACAGACTTTTCCTTTTTAGCTTACGCACATCAATTAGCTCGGGGTCATCAATCAGTGCCAATTTTCCCTGAGGCTTAAGAGCTTCAATAATGGCGTCAAAGTGATGATCCGTCTGGTTAAGGCTGATCACCATATCTACCCCCTCAAAGCCTGCTGCCTTTAATGCTTTATCAAGTGGCTGGTGGTGATCAATGACCGCGTCAGCACCAAGCGAGGTCACCCAGGCTTGGCTTTCGGGCCGGGACGCTGTACCAATCACGGTAATGTCGGTTAGCTGTTTGGCAAGCTGAACCAGAATAGAGCCAACGCCGCCTGCTGCGCCTATCACCAACAGGCTTTTGCCATTGGTGTCGCGCATGCCTAGCTCCAGCCGATCAAATAGCAGTTCCCAGGCGGTAATAGCGGTAAGCGGCAGAGCGGCGGCTTCTGCGTCCGAAAGACGTTTCGGCGCTAGGCTAGCGATGCGCTCATCGACCAGTTGAAATTCGGCGTTAGATCCCTGGCGGGCAATATTGCCCGCGTACCACACCCGGTCGCCCGGTTGAAAACGCGTCACGGCGCTGCCAACGGTATCTACAATACCCACTGCATCGTAACCCAGTACTCGCGGCTCACCAGATTTGGGCAGGGCGCTATTGCGCACTTTGGCATCAACAGGGTTTACGGAAATGGCGGTAACCGCAACGCGAATATCGTGGGCTTCTGGTGCTGGGAGAGGTAACTCAATCTCTTGAAGTGCATCAGGATGATCAATAGGCAGGCTTTGGGTAAAAGCAATCGCTTTCATAATAGTTAATCTCGTGAGTTTAGGTTGCGTCATCATGCCTGGATGTCGTTTTGCTAAAAAGAGGGGTAATCTTGCTAACAGTTTCTAATAAATTTTGAAAATAGCAGGCGCCAAGAGTTCTTATGCGTGTCGATGATCTAAAAGTGCTTATCTATGCCGCTGAGCACGGCAGTCTTTCTGCCGCTGCGCGGGAGTTAGCGATTACCCCAGCGGTGGCCAGTGTGGCCATCAAACGTTTGGAAGACGCGCTAGGTACACGGCTATTGGTGCGCTCCACCCGTAGTTTGCGGCTAACCGCCGCGGGCGCGCACTATCTCGTACACGCTAAAACGGCACTCAACGCCCTTACGCAAGGCGAGAAAGAGCTTCACCGAGAGCGCCAAGAGATCGCAGGGGAGCTCAGTCTTGCTATGCCTTCCGACCTGGGTCGCAATGTATTGCTGGGGTGGTTGGACACCTTTATGGCTCAGCACCCGCAGCTGCATTTGCGCCTGCGGGTGAGTGACCGCGTGAGTGACCTGTTCCGACAACCGGTAGAAATTGCCCTGCGATACGGCGTGCCGGAAGACTCCAGCCTCGTCGCACTGCCGCTTAAAAGCGATAATTACCGTGTTGTGTGTGCTTCTCCTGGCTATATTGCTCGTCACGGCAGTCCCGCTTGCCCTGACGATTTACGTCAGCACAACTGCCTCTGTTTCGTGCTCGGCGAGCGTGTCCATAACCAGTGGCAGTTCGGTAGTGACAACATCAGCGTAAAAGGCAATCGGGTGAGCGACGATGCCGAGTGTGTACGCCGCTGGGCAGTGGCCGGCGAAGGCATTGCTTATAAATCACGGCTAGACGTTGAAGAAGATCTTCGAAATGGTCGCCTAGTGGCAATGCTGGAAGAGTTTCCCAGCGAGCCAACGCCGCTCTATCTTGTGTGCCCGCATCGCCTCTCATTGACGCCTGCGGTGATAGCGTTAAAAGACTTTCTTATTGAGCGGCTAAATGGTTACAGCCGTTAGCGACTGAGGTCAGGGTTTAATATCAACTTGTATTGCGAATCACTGATATAGGCGTTTATAACAGAGTTACGCGATTACGTTGTGTTAGTGACATTGCCAGCAGGCCAGGAGAACACCATGTTTCACGGGTTTGAAAAACAGACGCGCCACGTTAACGGCGTCGAGATCACGTTTCGAATGGGCGGCAGCGGCCCGGCACTTCTTCTGCTCCACGGCCACCCCCAAACCCACGTGATTTGGCACAAAGTGGCGGAAAAGCTTGCCCAGCACTTCACGGTGATCGCGGCGGATCTGCGCGGCTACGGCGATAGCAGTAAACCCGACGACGACACCGAGCACCTTAATTACGCCAAGCGCGCTATGGCGAAAGATATGGCGGAGCTGATGAGCGCGCTGGGGTTTGAGCGATTTAAAGTATTGGCCCATGATCGCGGGGCTCGAGTCGCCCACCGTTTAGGTGTTGACCACGCTGAGCGAGTAGAGCGTATGGTGCTGTTGGATATCGCACCAACGCTTGCCATGTATCGCGGCACTAATGAGGCCTTTGCGCGCAGCTACTGGCATTGGTTTTTCCTGATTCGCCCCCAGCCGCTGCCGGAAATGCTGATCCAGAGCGACCCCGCCCAGTATCTGAAAAGCGTAATGGGTGCCCGCAGTGCCGGTATGGCGCCTTTCTCTCCAGAAGCGCTAGCAGAGTATGAGCGCTGCTTGTCACTTCCAGGCACCGCCACTGGTGTTTGTGGCGACTACCGCGCCAGCGCCAGCATCGATTTGGAGCATGATCAGGCCGATATCGACGCGGGCATTAAGCTCACCTGTCCGATAAATGTGATGTGGGGCGCTGAAGGCGCTATTGAAGCTTGCTTCGATGCACTCAGTGAATGGCAAAAAGTCGCCACCGATGTAAAAGGCAAAGCGCTCCCTTGTGGCCACTACATCGCCGAAGAAATTCCCGAAATACTGCTGGATGAAGCGTTGCCGTTTCTTCTCGACGCTGGATAGGCGATTCGGGAGGCGACTGACCAAGACGAAGCGGGTAAAAAACTGGATAATGGGCCGCAATTCGCCTGCTGGCTTGTTTTTGCAAAAGCCTAGGCACACTCATTGCTCTGGATGCCCGCTCATGGAAATCAAAGTTAACTATCTCGACAACCTCCGCCTGGAGGCCAAGTTCGACGATTTTACGGTTATCTCCGACCAGCCGATTCGCTACAAAGGCGACGGCTCGGCACCAGGACCGTTCGACTACTTCCTGGCGTCGTCTGCCATGTGCGCGGCCTACTTCGTGAAGGTGTACTGCAACGCCCGCGATATCCCTACCGAAAATATTCGTCTTTCCCAAAACAATATCGTCGACCCGGAAGACCGCTATAAGCAGATCTTCAAAATCCAAGTTGAGCTACCGGAAGATATTTCTGAAAAAGATCGCCAGGGCATTCTGCGCTCCATTGACCGCTGCACGGTCAAGAAAGTGGTGCAAGCTGGCCCCGACTTCCAAATCGAAACGGTAGGGAACATTGACGAGGACGCCCAGGCGCTGTTGATGGGCGCGCCGGAAGGCGGCAGCACCTATATCGAAGGTAAGGACCTGCCGCTGGAGCAGACCATTGCCAATATGAGCGCGATCCTGGCGGAGCTCGGCATGAAGATCGAGATCGCCTCCTGGCGCAATATCGTGCCCCACGTGTGGTCGCTGCATATTCGTGATGCGGCCTCACCGATGTGCTTTACCAACGGCAAAGGCGCGACCAAAGAGAGTGCACTTTGTTCGGCGCTGGGCGAGTTTATCGAACGCCTGAGCTGCAACTTCTTCTATAACGACCAATTTTTGGGTGAAGAGATTGCCAACAGTGAATTTGTTCACTACCCCAATGAGAAATGGTTCAAGCCAGGCCCGAACGACGAGCTGCCCGCTGAAATTCTTGATGAGCACTGCCTTGCGATTTACAACCCCGAAGGCGAACTGTGCGGCTCCAATCTGATTGATACCAACTCGGGTCGTGAAGATCAGGGCATTGTCTCGCTGCCGTTTGTACGCCAATCCGACGGTAAAGCGGTCTATTTCCCCTCCAATCTGATCGAAAACCTGTTTCTTAGTAACGGTATGAGTGCAGGGAATACCCTGGTAGAAGCCCAGGTGCAGTGCCTGTCAGAAATTTTTGAGCGGGCGGTGAAGCGTGAAATCCTCGAGCAGGAACTAACCCTGCCAGACGTGCCGCAAGAGGTGCTGGCCAAGTACCCCAGTATTGTCGAGGGCATTAACGCCCTGGAAGCCCAAGGCTTCCCTGTGCTGGTGAAAGATGCCTCCATGGGTGGGCAGTTCCCGGTGATGTGCGTCACTTTGATGAACCCGCGCACCGGCGGCGTGTTTGCCTCCTTTGGCGCCCACCCCAGCTTTGAAGTGGCGCTGGAGCGCAGCTTGACCGAGCTGCTGCAAGGCCGCAGCTTCGAAGGCCTGAACGACCTGCCGCTGCCCACCTTCAATTCGCAGACCGTCTCTGAGCCGAACAACTTCGTGGAGCACTTCATCGACTCGGTCGGCGTGGTCTCCTGGCGTTTCTTTAGTGCCAAGCCTGACTTCGAGTTCAGCGAATGGGACTTCTCTGGCAGCAATGATGAAGAGGCCGAGACGCTATTTGGCATCTTTGAAGAGTTGGGCGCTGAAGTGTACATGGCGGTACACGAAGATCTGGGCGCACCGGTGTGCCGCATTCTGGTGCCGGGCTACTCAGAGGTGTACCCAATTGAGGATTTGATCTGGGATAACACCAATAAGGCGCTGGATTACCGCGAGGATATTCTTAATCTGCACCGCCTCGACAATGATCAACTAACAGACTTGGTCGAGCGGCTGGAAGAGAGCCAGATGGATGACCAAACCGATATCATCACGCTGATCGGTATCGAGTTCGATGAAAACACCGAGTGGGGGCAGCTGACGATTCTGGAACTGAAGCTGTTGGCCTACTTGGCGCTTGGTCGTCATGAAGAAGCGCTGGACTGTGTGCAGATGTTCCTGCAGTACAACGACAATACCGTCGAGCGCGGCCTGTTCTACCAAGCGGTAAATGCCGTTCTGGAAATTGTACTGGATGATGAACTGGCGCTTGAAGATTATCTGCATAACTTCCAGCGCATGTTCGGCGAAGCCACCATGGCGGCGGTCGTTGGTTCAGTGAGAGGCGAGGTACGTTTCCACGGACTAACGCCCACCAATATGAAGTTAGAAGGCCTAGAGCGCCACCAGCGCTTGATTGAGAGCTATAAAAAACTCCATGCGGCACGGGCGGCAAAGGCGGGCATTTAAGCATTATCCAAAAGTGATGATCGTTAACTGCTGGCGTTACGGCGTCAGCAGAGAGGAGGCTATGCACCTAAGTTGCGTGAAATATCTTTGCCCGCGATAACCAATCTCTCTCCCAGCTTTTCGATTTTCTTAGTTGTAGCTTCGCTGCGAGTCAATGATATGGCTAAGCCTGCAACAGGGTCACCGGCATGGTTATGTACTACCGTGCCAATGCAAATCATACCTTCACGAACCTGCCCATCATCAATGGAAAAACCGCGCTGCCGGGTTTCCTCAAGATCCTTTTTTAGCTCCTCCAGGTTACCCACACTATGAGAAGTCATTGGGTCAGGAAAACAACCAGAAAAAAGCGTTTGCAGCGCAGATGGATCAACCTCTGATAGCAGGGCTTTTCCGGTGGCGGTAAAGGCCGCAGGCAGGCGCATGCCTATCCGGAAGGTGATGCCAAGCGGTAAGCTCGCGTTTGAACAAGCAAGATATACCACTTCGCTTCCATCAAGGATTGTCATCGTATTCGTGTAGTGGGAAAGATCATGGTTCTTGGCAAAATAGTTTTTAAAAACGGCTACTAGGTCATTTTCGGCTAAAAAACCATTAGCCCAGCGCATAGGATGAGGTCCAGCACTGAAGGTGCCGTCTAAGTCCTTATTTAAAAGACCAAGCTCGACCATTGTCATCAGAAGCCCATGGAGCGTACTTTTCGGCAGTGCCAAGTGACGCCCTATTTCAGTTGCGGTGTGTTTAGATGATGCTGACACAAAGTCCATAATCGCCACCGCTCGGCGTAGAGCGGGGGCCGGTGCGGCGCTTACTTTAGGTGCTTCTATCTCTTTCATGGTGTTTATCCTTCTTGACTTGAAACTGTTTTTATAGATATCTTGTGGTTCATAATGCTGATTGTAGTTCATTATGGTGAACTTAGCATAGAAAGCAATTTAAAGTTCAGAGACAAAGTATTGCTTACAAGCTGGCTAATATAAGAGAGGGGGTCGTCGTGCAGTCTAGGGCTGGTACCTTGCAGGGTGTGGCCTACCTGCTGGGCCAACTTAGGATGCCTTTATCAATGACGTGGAA
>JAMCZP010000069.1 GCA_023485185.1 Gammaproteobacteria bacterium | reverse complement strand
GGCGGATGCAGACACTGAGTGCAACACACTCATTGGATGGTTGACGGGCTTTCATGATACTTGGCCATCAGTTCGCTCATCACTTCTATCGGACATTTAAAATCAAAGCGTTTTCGAGGGCGCATATTCAACTCGAAAGCGATAGCGTCGAGCTCTTCTTGGCTATGCACGGAAAGATCCGTCCCTTTCGGTAAATATTGGCGGATAAGGCCATTGATATTTTCGTTGGCGCCCCGTTGCCAGGGGCTATGTGGATCGCAAAAGTAAATGGCGACGCCGGTTTCCTGAGTGATCTTTGCATGCTGCGCCATTTCGCGGCCCTGGTCATAGGTCATGCTTTTTCGGGCCGTCGTCGGCATTCGGTTTAAGGCCGCACTGAAGCCTGCTACCGCTGATGTAGCGGTGGCATCGTCCATTTTAGCGAGGATGAGATAGCCACTGCTGAGTTCTACTAAGGTGCCCACTGCAGACGCATTGTTCTTGCCTTTGATCAGATCCCCTTCCCAGTGCCCGGGCATTTCACGCTTGCTAACCTCGGGGGGACGCAAATGAATACTGACCATGTCAGGGATCTGACCACGACGGTCTACTTGGCCACGGCGAGGTTTACGGGTGGTTTTCCCTTGTCGCAAGCAGTGAATCAGTTCCTTGCGCAGGTGGCCAACGGGCAGGGCATAAATGGCCGTGTAGATCGTCTCTCGGCAGACGTAGGCATCGCGCAGGTCAGGTAGTTTCATGGCCTTGAGCTTGCCGCTAATCTGCTCGGGAGACAAGCGTCGTCGCAACATATGAACGATGAGGTCAAAACGCTCGGTGCCTGGCAGCAGCTTATGTTTCGGGCGACAGGGTGCTCGCCGCCGCTCTCGTTGCTGTTGGGCATGCCGGGCACAGTAGCTATTCTGATCCCTCTGGTTGCGGCGTATTTCACGAGAAATCGTTGAGGGGGCTCGTCCCAGGAGTCTAGCGATGTATCGTAAGCTCATCCCCTGGGCTTGGCCAACCTGGATACTGGCACGCTCTTCAATGCTGAGTTCGATGTATGACATACGGAAACACCTTAGCGGAAAGCTCTGGTGTTGCACTCAGTTTCTGCGGCCAAGGCTTATCTACTGAAAAGATATCCTTCATTGCAGCTTTTATAGTCAGATGTGCGCGCAAAAGCGGTGTGTCTCGCTAACCAATTCGTAAATTTTGACGGCGGTTAGGTAGAGATGATCAGTCAGGATCACGATGTCAGGTATTTTTGCTCACGGCGTCTATCACACATTAAAGGCTTCTTGCTTCATCGTTTGCTCTGCTCGGCTGATACCTAATCGCTGTGCAATCAATTGCCACTGCTTCACTGCTTTTAAAACCTCATCGTAAATTTTCTTTGCCTCGGTTTGAGTGAGTCTAAAGAAATCTTGCACTTCAAAGGCAAGCTGGTAGTCGAGAGCGTTGTCTGTATCGGTAATATTCAGGTGAAGAACTTGCTTTCCTACAATGGGATTTAAATCGTAAGCCGGTGATAGCTTCCAGCCCTTGTCAGTTAACAGAAAACCGTGATTAAGCAAGTGGTCATCCGTGTTAGAGACCGCAATGTTAAACACTATCCGTCGCCATAATTGGGCAAGATCAGCTTTTGTTTGTGCCCCCTGATTAGAGAGAAATTCTGCGATTTCAAGATAACTAGCACCGTGCGAATGCTCACCATCATAGTACTGGAGCTGCGTCATTGCGGATGAAAAATGTAGGCGTTTTTCACCCATCCGATCAAAGCGCTTGGTTAAAAAGGTATGGTGCGGAGTCGAAAATTTTCGGATCTCGCTTGGAAACATCTCAATACCGGCTGCTAATGCAAGCTCATAACACACCATCTCCCACGCCCCTACATCGTAGGTGTCAGTTAAATTTGGAAACTTAGCTATCCATAAATGGTTTTGCTCGTCGATAACACAGGCTTTTGGCCTTGCACCGCCCAAAGAAGAGCCTGGAGAAATCAACATTTTCAACCATCGATAGTATTCATCACTGTCGATGTTATCGTCTTTCTCAATTTGGATGGCGGCATGCTCTAACTCACGAAGCGCTGCCATGGGAGGGGCCTCAAATTCGGCATCGTTATCAAGGAAATGAGGGGAGGCTGGCCTTTTAAAGCGAATTCCGCCCATGCGGTAGGAATCATGCACCCCAAGCAAATAATCGAGCTCCGTTAATCGATTGCTTGACCGGATACCTTTGCGATTTTCGATAACTGCCCTGCGCTGCATCAAAATACGTCCCCAGCGATCTGGAGACGAATCTAAAAAGGCACGAAAGTTTTTATCGGCTTCGTCATTGTGAAACTCACCAGCATGCAGAGTAAGCAAGGGGTCAATTTGCAAACAGTAGGGTGATTTTAAAAAAGCTTTGTCGTAGGCAAAGCTAAATACGCCGCCACGGCTTGAGTCACTATAAGCCAGCTGACCAATTAGTAATGGTTGCTCAATAGGATGCCAGTCCGCATAAACCTCTACCAACTCACGGCTCATTTTGAACCTTCCAGTAGTTTAATGTTTTGCAGTTTGATCCCTAACTCGTCATGTGCGGCTACTTCAGAGAAGTTACTTTCCATGCCCAACACAGCCATGATTTTCAAATAGGTGCCAATCGCCACACCAGGATCGCCAGCAAATACCTTGTTCACCGTTTTATGATCAAACCCAGTTCGTTCGCAGAGCATCTTCTTGGTTAACCCACGACGCTTCATCGCCAGCAACAAATCCTCACCAAAATGAGTGAGAATTTTGCGCTGCTTTGGAAACAGCACGCTGTGTAAATTTCGCTTTGCCATACGATTACCAATAAAGGGACTATATTCCCATTTTTAAATATATAATGGGAATATAGTCCTAAGTTCTGGTTCTGGAGCTTTGGTTGATCGCTTCTTGCAAATACCAGTCGTGGGTTTGAGCATTTTCCACCCTTAACAGGGTGCGGTAGTGAGTCGAGCTCAATTCGGTACGCACTGCGTTCCGTTTTGGAAAGCTTTGATAAAACTGGCGCAAGTTGGTGCCATCAAAGCCTTGACCCAGCGGTTCGGTGTGTTGGGCATGCTGCCCATCAGTGCCTAGGCAAATGAAGCCACCTGGCAAGCGCTTGAAGATAGCGACTTGTGAGCGGGATATCCCATTGCGGCGGTGTATTCATCAAACTGAGTCAGACTAATCGACCATTACCAAGTTGATGCCGTCATTGCGGGTCACGTTTGCTTAAACGTTGATTTAACCGCGCTCAAGAAAAAGGGTCATCAGCGGTGTATTGATATAAAAGTTGCTGCGACCTACTTTGGTTTTATCCAGTAGGCCAGTGCTTACCAATTCTTCTAGGTACTTAGTGGCTGTGATGCGGCTAACGCCTAAATCGTCCATCACAAATTCAATTTTGGTATAGGGGTGATTAAACAGGTTGTTAAGCAGCTCCTGTCTATAAATCTTGGGACACTCCTCGCGCATTCTGTGCTTGGTGTGTTGCATTAGATCGCGAATGTGACTGATTAAGTCGATGGTTTGCTGAGCCGTTTGGCTTACCCCTTCCAGCATGTAAAGTAACCAGGGCTCCCAGTTGCCGGTGTCTCTGACTGCTTGCAGCTCTTCGTAGTAGCGCGTCTTGGTCTGGATTAGATAGCGGCTGAGGTAAAGCACGGGGAGGTCGAGTAAGTCTTTGGCAACCAGGTACAGCATATTGATGATTCGTCCTGTTCTACCATTACCGTCATAGAACGGGTGAATGCTTTCAAATTGATGGTGAATGATCGCCATTTTGACCAGTGGGTCGGCATCGCAAAGGGTGTCATCATTGATGTAAGCCACTAGGTTTTCGATTAAATCGACGATTACCTGTGCGGACTGGGGTGGTTCGTAAACCACTTCGCCAGTCGCTTGGTTTTTTAGTGCCGTACCCGGTAGTTTGCGTAAGCCTGCACGATTTTTCTCAAGCGTTTCCTGGATAACGAGAATGTCATTGAGGCGAAGTAAACGGCTTTGCCGAACGCTGTTAAACCCGGCGCGTAGGGCAGTAGCATAATCCTGAACTTCTTTGGTTTCGGGAGCTATGCTGGCCTCATCGGCTACCACTGCCCGATAAAGGTCATCCTGAGTGGTAATGATATTTTCAATTTCAGAGCTATGCCGTGCTTCCTGCAGCGTGAGCGTGTTGATCAGGATTTCTTCATTGGGAATAGTCGCGGCAACGCCTTTAAGCTCGGCCAGGTAACGGTGCGCCTGAGCCGCTTGTTTTAATACGGCTCGGGTTTCCCACTGCTCTATGGCATCAAGAGGAAGGGATGGCAGCACGGTTAATCCTTTTAATGTATAGAAAAAAGGAAAATCTATACATATTGAACCCTATATGCAAAGAAAATAGCGTTTTTCTATATATGAAAGGTGTTACCCGTCGCGGAACTGGGGCGCATTATCGGCGTATTCACTCCCGACGCTAACAGCGTGATACTACGCGCCGCGCTCTCGGAGTAGGCCGAACGTCTACAGCGGCTGACGGCGGCAACCGCGTTGACTGAGCCGCTACTCATAATTAGCCGACTGAGATAGGCTGAATGTCATTTCCAGCCTGCTTGAATATCTCCCGATGAGAACCCTACGCCACTTCACATTAACCCTGCTGCTAAGCGTGCTGGTTATCCTGCCCATCAGCGCCCAAGCAAACGAAGCTACCTGGCAGGCGCTTAAAGAGGGTGGCTTGGTCATTCTAATGCGCCACTCCCTGGCCCCGGGTATTGGCGACCCGCCGGGTTTTGTTTTGGAGCAGTGCGAGACTCAGCGCAATCTTTCTGCGAGTGGCCGTGCTCAGGCGCAGGCAGTTGGTCGTGCGTTTCGTGCACGGAATATCCCTATCGCGGCGGTGTATTCATCACGCTGGTGCCGGGCGCTGGATACCGCTGAGTTGATGGCGCTGGGGCCGGTAGAGCCTACCCCCTGGCTAGATTCGTTCTTTCGCGGTCAAGGTGATCAGGGGCTCATCACACAAACCGCTCAAGAGCAGATTGCCGCATGGCAGGGAGCGGGCAATTTGCTACTGATTACCCATCAGGTGAATATCACTGCGCTAATTGGTGGCGGTGTGGGTTCTGGCGAGATGATTGTGTTACGCCCAACGGTTGATTCGTTTCAGGTGGTGGGGCGGCTAAGCGTTAGTGGCCAATAATAACTGTTAGTGACCAATAGGTTGCTCGTTATCTGCGGGTGCGGTTATAAAGTAAAAAAGCGATATAGTTTAGGAATTCTTTATGAAAGCCGTTGTTTTTGAGCAATTTTCCGCTCCACCTAGTATCCAACACCTACCTGACCCTACGCCTGACCCCCATGGCGTGGTGGTGAAGGTGATGGCAACCGGGGTTTGCCGCAGCGATTGGCATGGATGGGTGGGGCACGATAGCGATATTCAGCTTCCCCATGTGCCAGGCCATGAGTTGGCAGGCGTCGTGGAAGCCGTGGGTAAAGACGTACAGAAATGGCGCATTGGCGATCGAGTGACGGTGCCGTTCGTGGGTGGATGCGGCACTTGCCCTGAGTGCCACTCCGGCAATCATCAGGTTTGCGATAGCCAGTTCCAACCTGGTTTCACGCATTGGGGATCGTTTGCCGAGTACGTGGCTATTCACTACGCCGACGTTAATTTGGTCGCGCTGCCAGAGACGCTCGACTTTGCTACTGCGGCGAGTTTGGGTTGCCGGTTCGTCACTTCATTCCGAGCGGTGGTTGATCAAGGTAGAACATCGGCAGGGCAGTGGGTGGCCGTTCACGGCTGTGGTGGTGTTGGTCTATCCGCCGTGATGATTGCTAACGCTATTGGCGCTAACGTCGTCGCTATCGATATTTCGGAAGAGGCGCTTAGCCTGGCCCGGCAACTGGGCGCTACTGCCACCGTAAATGCCGCCAAGGTCGCCAATGTGGTAGAAGCGGTAACGGAAATCACCCGGGGCGGCGCTCACGTATCCCTGGATGCGCTAGGCCACCCGACGACTTGCTTTAACTCCATCAGCAATCTGCGCAAACGCGGCAAGCATATTCAGGTTGGGCTGATGCTGGCTGAGAACAGCACGCCTTCCATTCCCATGAGTAAGGTCATTGCCCATGAGCTTGAAATACTCGGTAGCCACGGCATGCAGGCGCACCGTTATGACGCCATGCTGGCGATGATCCAGTCTGGCAAGCTGGCGCCTGAGCAGCTTATCGGCAAGCGGATCACCCTTGAGCAGTCGATTGATGCGCTGATGAACATGGATAAGTTCGAAGGGGCGGGGGTGACCGTTGTCACCGAGTTTTGAGCCGGTGCGCCGCTAGCTTTTGCTACATAGCCATTTGATATGAGCATCGGCATCCGCGTGTAAATTGCCGACCAGCGCCACTTCCTTCATGAATAGCTGGCTAGCGGGGGACACGCTAGCCCCTTTGCGGGTGACCAGCTCATAGGGTTCGCTACGTGAGTGTAACTCAATGGGTAGCCTTGCCATCATGCCGGCATCGACAAAGGGCTTTGAGGCATCGACCGACATCAGCGCGACTGATTCGCGGTCATGGCCAAGCATTGAGATGCTTGTGAAAGCGGAAGCCGTTTCGATGGGGTAGAGCGGAAATGGTATCTTGGCCTCGTGAAACTCACGCTCCAGCAGCAGCCGCATCGGCATGTTGGCGGGATACACGATCCACGAGGTGTCAGATAAATCGGCGAGTGTCAGCGCTGAATGGCGAGTGAGCGGATTGTCAGGATGGCAAATGACCGCCAACTCCTCCTCGTGGATGTCCAGACTGGTGTAAAGATGCGGCCTTTGATTGACTCGCGACCGGCAGATGGCGGCATCGAGGCGACCACGGTCAAGTAAGTTGAGCAGGCGCGCGCTGGTATCTTCGACCACCTCGATGGAGATCGCCGGTTGCAGGCTGCGAACCCGCGACAACGCCGCCGAAATCAGTGGCACAGCCCCCATGATCAATCCCACCGCCAGTCGGCCACCACGGCCTTGCTGCATGCTTTCCAACTCTTCATGGAAGTGGGCCAGATCCGTGTTGATCAGGCGTGCATAGCGCACCGCACAGAGCCCCATGTCCGTCGTTTCCAGCCCCTTATGCGTACGCTGAAACAGCTGTACGCCCAGCATGGCTTCGATTTCATTGAGTGCCTTGGTGGCCCCTGGCTGGGTTAGCGCCACGGACTCGGCCGCTTTTTGCACCGTGCCATGCTCATGCAAGGCAATCAGCAGACGCAAGTGGCGCATGCGCAGGCGGGAGATGATCGACGTTAGTGTAGACATGAATTTTCGTTATGCCGCTATCAGAGGTTGTCATTATCCAGCGCTGGGCCACGTGAATATAGTCAATGCAGCAAGTCACTCTCTATTTCCGAATAATTAACAAAGACGACAACACGCTATGGCACTCATCAACTACGTGACCCAAGTACAGTTTGGCGACGGCAGCGTCGAGCTACTGCAAGACGAATGCACTCGCCTGGGTATCCACCGCCCACTGATTGTAACAGATGAAGGGATTCAACAGGCGGGGCTGCTAGAGCGGATACAGCGTGTCCTGAATCACCCCGCTGCTGTCTTTACCCGTACGCCGCCCAACCCGAATGAGGGCGCGGTACGCGAGGCCGTAGCGTTTTACCAGTCCCAGCAGTGCGATGGTGTGATCGCGCTGGGTGGTGGCTCGCCCATTGATCTCGCCAAGGGCGTGGCGGTGAGCGTGGCGCACCCCGGGCCGCTGCGCCAGTTCGCCGTCATCGAAGGTGGCATGTCACGGATTACCTCGGCGACCGCCCCGGTGATTGCCATCCCGACAACGGCGGGTACCGGCAGCGAAGTTGGCCGTGGAGCCATTTTGATTCTCGACGATGGCCGCAAGGTGGGCGTGCTGTCGCCCCATGTCGTCCCCAAACTGGCGATCTGCGATCCCGAGCTGACGCTTGGCTTGCCCGCCCGCATGACCGCAGCAACGGGCATCGATGCCATCGCGCACTGCATGGAAACCTTCATGGCACCCTCGTTCAATCCTCCGGCAGATGGCATTGCCCTGGATGGCTTGCGGCGCGCCTGGGCGCATATCGAAACCGCGGTCAACGAGCCTAGCAACCGTGAGGCACGCACGAACATGATGAGTGCCTCCATGCAGGGCGCGCTGGCCTTTCAAAAAGGGCTTGGCTGCGTGCACAGCCTGAGTCACTCGCTGGGTGGGCTCAATCCATCGCTGCACCACGGCACCCTGAACGCCATTCTTCTGCCCGCAGTGATCCGCTTCAACGCCCAGGCCGACACGATGGTCAAGGACGACAAACTGGCCCGGATGGCCCAAGCGATGAACCTGCCGGCGGGCCAAGACGTGGCGGATGCCATGCAGGCGCTAACGAAACGCCTGAATCTCCCCACGGGCTTGGGCGAGCTCGGCATCACCTCGGCCATGTTCGACGACATCATCAAGGGGGCGCTGGCGGATCACAGCCACAAGACCAATCCCATTGATGCCAGCGCCAACGACTACCGCCAACTTCTCGAATGTTCGCTGTAAGTCTTGGCGAGCGATTCCTCTGAACCATCGGGAGAGCAAAGTATGAGTACCACGTTGACCGGCCAGCAGTTCATTGGCGGCGAGCGCAGCGGCCAGGGCCAGGCCTCGCTCGCCAGCGTCGCCGCCGCGGATGGTAGCCACCATGATCTGGCCTACTTTCAGGCGACGGTGGAAGAGGTCGAGCAGGCGGTAGCGGCCGCCTCTGCGGCTTACCCAGCTTTTCGTCAGCTCGCGCCAGAAGCGCGCGCACAGTTTCTGGAAGCGATTGCCGATGAGCTCGACGCACTGGGCGATGACTTCATCAATGACGTCGTGCGTGAGACGGCGCTACCCTCCGCCCGCATCAACGGTGAGCGGGGGCGTACCAGCGGGCAGTTACGGCTGTTTGCCGAGGTGTTGCGACGAGGCGACTTTTTAGGGGCGCGCATTGATCTGGCTTTGCCCGAGCGCTCCCCTCTGCCGCGCCCTGATCTGCGCCAGGTCAAGATGGGCCTTGGGCCGGTGGCGGTCTTCGGGGCCAGCAACTTTCCGCTGGCGTTTTCCGTGGCGGGGGGTGATACCGCGTCAGCACTGGCCGCTGGCTGCCCGGTCGTGGTCAAAGCCCACTCCAGCCATGTGATGACCGCCGAATGGGTCGCACAGGCCATCGAGCGAGCGGCGCGCAGCACCGCCATGCCTGCGGGCGTGTTCAACATGATCTATGGCAGTGGGGTCGGTAAAGACCTAGTACAGGCGCCGGGTATCAAGGCGGTGGGCTTTACCGGCTCGCTGTCGGGCGGGCGGGCGCTTTGCGATCTGGCCGCGCAGCGTCCAGAGCCCATTCCGGTGTTTGCCGAGATGTCGAGCATCAACCCCGTTTGGCTGATGCCAGCGGCACTGCGGGAAAGAGGCGTGCGCATCGCCACCGATCTAGCGGCATCGGTCACCCTGGGGTGCGGCCAGTTCTGCACCAGCCCGGGGCTGGTGTTGGCGGTGGACTCCCCTGAAACGGAGCAGTTTATTGCCGCGTTGGGTGACGCCCTGGCGAGTGCCGATGAGCAGGTGATGCTCAACCGCCAGACCCTGGAACACTACCAACAAGGCGTTGCGCGGCTCGCCGAACTGCCCGAGGTCACCCAGCTAATCGGGGGCAGCGCTGGGCCGGGCAAAGCGCGAGCACACCTGTTCCGCGCGACGCCCGACGCTCTCTTCAGGTCGGATCGTCCGCTGGAGGACGAAGTCTTTGGGCCGACCACCATCGTCGTGACGGTACCGGATAGCGAGACGCTGGCGCGCTATTTCGACGTTATGCAGGGGCAGTTGACCGTCACTCTGCACGCCGAGCCGGAAGATCTCTCCGCCCACGCGGAGATGATGACGCAGTTGGAGCATCGCGCCGGGCGGCTGCTGCTCAATGGCTACCCCACGGGGGTGGAGGTGTGCGATGCGATGGTTCACGGCGGGCCTTATCCGGCGACCTCGGATGCCCGCGGTACCTCGGTCGGCACGCTGGCGATCGACCGCTACCTGCGCCCCGTTTGCTTTCAGAACTACCCTGATGCCTGCCTGCCGAGTGCCCTGCAAAACGCCAATCCGCTAGGGCTGATGCGCTTGGTTAACGGGCAACTCAGCCGGGATGCGCTCGGATAGCGCGCCGGTTCACGCGCAATACATCACCACAATAAAACAACACAGGTACCATAAAAAATGAAACTCAAAACGCCAACTCTTAAAAACCTCGCTGTTCAAGCGGTAGCAGGCATGAATTCCAATAATAATTCAGGAAGTAAGCATATGGCTTATTTTGGATACGGCAAGATCGCCGCGATAGCGGGAACGCTAGCACTCTCGATGAGCTGGGGGGTATCAGCGGCATTGGGGCAAACCGTGTTGACCGTTACCCACTCGTCACCCGCCGACAGTCATTTCGGCGAGGCTGCCATCGCGTTCAAGCAGAGCCTCGAAGCGCAAACCGAGGGCGCCATCAATGTTGTCATCCAGCGTTTGGACAATGAGCGCGAGTCGCTGGAGAGCGTCCAGTTTGGAACGCAGGAGTGCGCCATCATATCGGCGGGCCCGCTAGGCAACTTCGTCCCCGAAACGCGCGTTTTGGACGTACCCTTCCTGTTCGATGGTTATGACCATGCTCGCGGGGTGCTGGACGGCGAGACTGGTCAGGAACTGCTGGCGCTGTTTCCCCGTTATGGCCTCGAAGGCGTGGCCTGGATGGAGAATGGCTTTCGCAACCTGACGACGGGTTCCAAAAGCATCGCGTCGCCGGACGACCTGGTGGGTATGAAGATCCGCACCATGGAGAACCCTATCCACATCGCGGCTTGGCAGGCTGCGGGCGTGTTGCCTACTCCGATGGCGTTCTCTGAGCTTCCGCCCGCCCTGCAGCAGGGCACGGTGGATGGCCAGGAGAATCCGATTCCGGTCATTCTGGCGAACAACCTCGATATGATGCAGCAGCATCTCTATCTGACGCGCCACGTATACTCCCCTGGCATTTTTGCCTGTAACCCCGATTTCGTTGCGGGGCTGGACGAACAGCAACAAGCCGCCCTCAAAACGTCCGGGGCGTTTGCGGCGGCCGCGAACCGTAAACGGGTGGAAAAGGATGAGCTAGTCGGCATCGAGACGCTACGTGACCGCGGTATCGATATCGTGGAGATCGATGACATCCAGGCGTATCGCGATGCCATGGCCAGTGCCTACGCCGATTTCGAAGCCGAATTCGGTGCCGAGAGGCTGCAAGCCATCCGAGACTGGAGCGCCGAATGAGCAGGGGCATCGCCACGATCCAGCGCATTGATCGAGGCATTGCAATGGGGGTGGCGTTAGCCGCCTCTTGCGCCTTGGCGATTGCGGTAGGAGCCAGCTTCTGGCAGGTGCTGGGCCGATTCGTCTTCCAAGCCCCATCGGTCTGGTCGGAAGCGCTGACCCGTCTGGCGCTGGTCTGGATGGTACTGCTGGGCTGTTCGGTGGCGCTGCGGCGGGGGGCATTCGTAGCCATCGATTTAGCCAAGTTGCTGACCTCGGGTCGAGTGCGACGGTCGATCGAGCTGGTCACGCTGCTGTCGTGTCTGACGCTGTTTGCCACGCTGTTCTGGTTTGGCTGGGAGGTGGCGTCCCGCGTGCGCTTTCAGCAGATGGCGGGATTGAATATCTCGATGAGCTGGGGATACGCCGCCCTCCCAGTGGGGGCGGTGTTCGCCATGCTGGGCAGCATCGTTCACTTTATCCAAGCAGGTAAAGGAGAGCCGTCATGACCAGTGCGCTGATCACCTCCATGCTGATCCTGTTTGCGATATCGGTGCCTGTCGCCATTGCCATCGGTTTGGCCTCGATGATCGGCTTGGTGGGCTTTACCAGTCTGCCGCTGCTCGTGGTGCCGCAGCAGATCTTTATCGCGCTGGATAAATTCCCGCTAGCCGCCATTCCGTTCTTTATTCTCGCCGGCAATTTGATGGAAGTGGGTGGGCTGTCGCGCAGGCTGGTCGAGTTTGCACGCGCCTTTACCGGCCAACTGCAGGGGGGCTTGGCCATCACCTGTGTGCTGACCTGCATGATGTTCTCGGCTATTTCGGGATCGAGTGTTGCTACTACCTTTGCCGTAGGGGCTATCCTCATTCCTGCCATGCGCGATTACGGCTATCCCATTGGCTTCGCGGCGGCCCTGATGGCGGTTTCGGCGGAGCTTGGCGTGATTCTACCCCCTTCGATTCCCATGATTCTGTATGGTGTCGCCACGCAGACCTCCATTCCGGATCTGTTTCTCGCGGGGGTGCTGCCTGGGGTATTGATTGCCGTTAGTCTGATGGTCACCATTTTCATCTGGTGCCGGATCAAGGGGTGGGGCAAGCGCGATGGCGATGGAAGGCTCTCTCGCCTCGACGCGACTCGGCGAGCGGTCTGGTCGCTGGTGATGCCCATACTGATTATGGGCGGTATTTATGGCGGTGTAACCACGCCCACCGAGGCCAGCGTCATTGCCGTCGTCTATGCGCTGGTGGTGGGGCTCCTCCTGCACCGTGAAATGAGCTTCAAAGACGTTGCGCTGGCGTTTCGTAAATCGGTGGTCACCTCCGCGGTGATCATGTTCATCATCGGTGCCGCCAGTTTGATGGGCTACTTGTTGAATCGTCAGGGGGTGCCCGATGCCGCGGCGCTCTGGTTGACCAGCACCTTCGATGGCCCAACCTCGCTGATGCTGGCCATCAACTTTATGCTGTTCGTGGTGGGCATGTTCATCGAGACCGGTGCCAGCATCGTGGTGCTCGCGCCGATCTTGCAGGATGCCGCGCTGCGTGTGGGTATCGAGCCGGTGCACTTTGGCACCGTCATGGTGGTGAACCTTGCGCTGGGGATGATTACCCCACCGTTGGGCGTCAACCTGTTTGCCGCCGCGCAAATTGCAGGCTGCTCGATAACCGCCATGTTAAGGCCTTTGCTGGTGTTTCTAGCCGTCGTCATTGCCTGCCTGATGATCATCACCTTCGTGCCGCAGCTCTCGCTGTTCCTACCGGGCACCATGGCGCGTTAACTAAGCAGTCAAAGCGTGCGGAGAGCGCTCTCCCGATGTCGGGGCAGCGCACTCTGCTCACCATGAACATTATTGATGGGTATTCAGAGATGGCCAGTTCGCTCATTGCTCAGTTGCAAAGCGTCACGGGCAAGCGTTATGTGCATGTCGGCACCCGCGCCACCCACCGCTTTCGTAAAGGCTACCGTTACGGCGATGGAGAGGTGATGGCCGCGGTCGAGCCAGGTACGCTTTGGGAGCAGTGGCAGGTATTACAAGCCTGTGTGGACGTCGATGTTGCTATCATCATGCAGGCCGCCAATACCGGACTGACCGGCGGCTCTACCCCTTTCGGAACGGGCTATGACCGGCCCATCGTGATCATCAATACCTTGCGCATCGACCGGGTCGATTTAATCGACGAGGGGCGTCAGGCTATTTGTCTTCCCGGAGCAACGCTGGATCGGCTGGAGCATGCGCTGCGCCCCATGGGCCGTGAACCCCACTCCGTGATTGGGTCGAGCTGCATTGGCGCGTCGGTGACCGGCGGCATTTGCAACAACTCGGGCGGCTCGCTGGTACAGCGTGGGCCCGCGTATACGCAGCTATCTCTCTTCGCTCAGGTGACCCCGGAGCGCAAGCTGGTGCTGGTGAATCACCTGGGGATTGAGCTGGGTAACTCGCCGGAAGAGGTACTGACCCGCTTGGACAGAGGCCACTACTCACCAAGCGATATCCAGATGAGCGAGACCGCCTGGGCATCCGACCGAGAGTACAAAACGCACGTGCGCGATATCTCGGCCTCGACGCCTGCGCGCTTCAACGCCGACCCACGCCGCCATTATGAAGTGTCCGGCTCTGCAGGAAAGCTGGCCGTGTTTGCGGTACGGATGGACACCTTCCCCGCTGCGTCCAACGAGCGCGTCTTCTATATAGGCACCAATGATCCCGACCAGTTGCAGCAGATCAGAAGAGACCTGCTCGGTCAGTTCCAGCACCTGCCCATCGCTGGCGAATACATGCATAAAGATGCCTTTGATATGGCGCACGCCTATGGCAAGGATCTTTTCCTGTTCATCCGCCGGTTCGGCACCCTGAACGTACCGAAAGCCTTTGCCGCGAAAAGCTGGTTCGATGGTGTCACCGAGTCGCTGCGCCTGGGCCGCCATCTGTCTGACCGGCTGCTTCAGGCTGCGTCCCGGCTGTTCCCCGAACATATGCCACGACGCTTGCTCGATTACCGTGACCGCTATACACACCATCTGATGCTGCGCACAGGGGGAGAGTGCATCGCTGAAATGCGCGCCTATCTGGCAGAGCGATTCCCAGCCGAGCACAGTGACTTCTTCGAGTGTACTGATGAGGAGGGTAGCGCCGCGTTCCTCAATCGCTTCGCCTCAGGGGGCGCCGTGGTGCGCTACCGAGCCGTTCATCCGCGAACGGTCGAAGATATCGTGGCACTTGACGTGGCGCTGCCGAGGGATGCCCTCGACTGGTTCGAGACCTTGCCGCCCGAGATCGAGGCGCGGATCGAGCGCAAGTTCTATGTGGGACATTTTCTCTGCCATGTGCTGCATCAGGAGTATCTGGTGAAAAAAGGCGAGGATTGTCACGCCTTGGAGCAGGAGATTTGTGCGCTGCTCGATGCCCGGGGAGCCGAATATCCAGCCGAGCACAATGTGGGGCATCTGTATCATGCTAAGCCAGCGCTGCGCGATTTCTATCGGCAACTCGACCCTACCAATCAGTTCAACCCCGGGATTGGTAAGACATCAAAACAGCGTGATTGGCGATAACGTGGGCTGCGGCGTTTCCCTCTGGCCGGTGCCTGCCCGCGAAAAGAACCCGTTTTTCAATTTCCTGCAACGAAACGAGGCAAATTATTCGCTCCTAATACGCTGCGGTAGGTTTTACGCTAAGCGTATTGATAAGGAGTAAGTGATGCCATCAGATATTAATCAAACAGTGCGCAACGTGATCGCCCAGCACCCGGCCAAGCGCGATGATATCGGCGATTTAGTTACCCGGCGGCCACTGCCGGGGCCAGGGCTGGATCAGCTCGATCCATTTCTGTTTCTTAACCACCACGGCCCTCAGACCTACCCCGCTAACAATCAGGGGTTGCCGTTTGGCCCGCACCCACACCGTGGCTTTGAAACGGTCACCTTTATTCTGGAAGGCTCGCTTGCCCATGCAGATAGCGCCAAGCATCAAAGCGTGATCAACGCGGGCGGCGTGCAGTGGATGACCGCGGGCAGCGGCATTGTGCATGCAGAAATTTCGCCACCGGAGTTTCTGCGCGAGGGCGGCCCGTTGGAAATTTTGCAGCTGTGGATAAATCTGCCAGCTAGCTTAAAGATGAGCGAACCGCGCTATGTGGGCCTGCAGCAGGGATCAATACCCGCCATTGCGCTGCCAGGCGGCGGTGAGTTGAACCTAATTGCTGGTGAGTGGCAGGGCAGCGCTGGCCCTATTGAAACGCTAACCGGCGTGTTTATGTCGACGCTACGGCTGCCTGCCGGGTCGCGTGAGCAGCTCTCCGTCGCTTCTGGACGGCAGGTGTTTCTCTACGTGGTGGAGGGCAACGTTGAGGTGGGCGGCGAACCCGTTCAGCCGCACCATTTGATCGAAGTAGACCGCGATGGTGGTGGCGTTGTGATCGAAGCTAGCAGCGATGCTCGCCTACTGTTTGGCCATGGCGAGGTGATCAATGAACCTGTCTACTCCCACGGTCCCTTCGTTATGAACACCCGTGAAGAGATTGTTGAGGCTGTAGAGGACTATCAGAACGGCAAATTTGGTGGACTCACTCTTTAAAGGCCAACGCCCTACAGCGGCTCGCCGCGATAGTAATGCCACAAAAACAGCGAGCCCACGCTGCGCCAGGGCGCCCAGGGCTCCACTAACTGGCGGGCCTGCTTAGGCGTGGGTTTGTCGTCCATGCCTTTTAAGCGGCCTAACGCGACTCGCAGGGCAAGATCATCCGCGGGGAAGATATCCGGGCGTTTTAGCGAAAACATCAGGTAGATCTCGGCGCTCCAACGGCCAAAGCCGCGCAGTTCAGTGATCGCAGCAATCGCCTCGTCATCGCTTAAATGCGCTAAACCGTCGGCGCTGAAGGTGCCCGCCAGTTCAGCTTCTGCCAACCCTTTGGCATATTCGATCTTGCGCCAGGAGAGGCCTGCATCTCGCAAAGCTTGGCCTTCCATCTCCATGACCGCTTTGGCGTGCAGCTCAGGCAGTAGTGTATTAACACGGCCCATAATCGCGCGGGCCGCTTCGGTGGAAAGCTGTTGGCTGACGATCGTACTGAAAAACGTCGCAAAACCCTGGTTATGCTGGCGTGGGGCAGGCGCACCGACTAAAGGGGTAAGCTCGGGCAATATCCGGGTCAGCTTTCGCTAACGCTTGCATGGCTTGTTCAATGGTTTCGGGCGTCATTATTGCCTCACGCGTCTAAGTAAAAGCTTCACACTAGCAAAGCAGGAGTAAAAGCGTGAACCTTGGCGCTTATGTTCTTCGCTAGCTAACTTTTTGAAGGTTGTGTATTTCTACTTTCGTCTAATCCTGCGATCATTTAGCGCTAATCAAGGTACCAACTGTTCGGTATCCCAAGGAGATAAGCATGCAGGATTCGGCAGCATCGTCGTCTCAAGGGCTGGCGCGTAACCCGCGCGTGGCTGAATTTGTGTTGGCGTTGGGTGGTTTTGGGATTGGTACCAGCGAGTTTGTCATTATGGGCTTGATGAACCGTGTCGCGGGTGATTTAGCTGTCACGGTGCCGCAAGTGGGTTACGCGATCAGCAGCTACGCCCTGGGCGTAGTCGTGGGCGCACCGCTGATTTCCGCGCTAGCCGCGCGAGCTCCCAGGCGGGCACTACTGATTATACTGATGCTGGTGTTTGCGGTGGGCAATATTGCCAGCGCCATGGCACCGGGGTTCTGGTCATTTGTGGGCCTGCGTTTTCTGGCTGGTTTGCCCCACGGGGCGTTTTTCGGCATTGCGGCACTGGTGGCAGCGGGCGCTGTACCGGTAGACCAGCGGGCCCGTGCTATTTCCAGGGTGATGATGGGGTTAACGGTCGCCATTTTAATTGGCGCCCCGCTGGGAACCTGGGCTGGCAACCAGTTTGGTTGGCAAATCGCGTTTGTCGGGGTGGGCGTTATTGCGCTATTAACCGCCCTGCTGATCCGCATTTATGTGCCTGTTCAAGCGGTCGATGCTTTCGCAAGCCCGCTGCGTGAGCTCTCAGCGCTGTTAAAGCAGCGTGTATTAGTGGCGCTGGCGCTTGCCTGTATTGGCTGCGGCGGCATGTTCGCTATTTTTAGTTATGTGATGCCCACCTTGACCCAGCAAGCGGGCATGAGCGAGTCGCTAGGGCCCTTGGTCTTGGTGATTTTTGGCCTGGGCTCTATCGCCGGTAATTTAATCGGTGGGCGTATGGCAGATAAAAATCTGATGCGCGCTATTCCGCTTATCCTGCTTTGGTGTGGCGTGGTTCAGGGGTTATTTTACTTCGCTGCGAATAACGTTTGGTCGGGGCTGCTGTTTGTCGGCCTGGTGGGCACGAGTATGGCGCTAGCACCTTCGTTGCAAACTCGCCTAATGGATGTGGCAGAAGATGCCCAAACCATGGCGGCTTCGCTTAACCATGCCGCCTTCAATGGGGCGAACGCACTGGGTGCGTGGCTTGCCGGTTTGGCGATTAGTGCTGGGTTTAGCTGGTCAAGCACGGGCTTGGTAGGCGCAGGTTTAGCGTGCTGTGGGCTGGTTATCTTTGCTGCCGGGCGTTGGTTAGAAAAACGCACTTATGGAACGCTGATTCACAATACCTGATACCCGCCGTTGAATAAGTTACCGTTGTTAATAGTGGTAATGTTGGCGTTTTCTTTCTAGGGTATAAGGGGTGTACCCCCACCCTCATAAGGAGATGACTATGCAAATCCAAGCTTTGAAAGCCCCGCGTATTATGGCCTTGAGTGCGATTGTTGCGTTGACGATTGGTTTAGCAGGTTGTGGCACCTCCACCGGTGAACGCGCCGCTAGCGGAGCAGGTGTTGGTGCGGCTGTGGGCGCAGGTGCTGCGGCAGCTACTGGCGGTAGTGTTACTCAAGGTGCTGTCATTGGTGGCGGCGTAGGCGCTGCTACCGGTGCTGCTACGGATGCTGATGACATTAGCCTCGACTAAGTCTAAATAAACCTGTTTAGCGACACAGCCTAAAACCGCGCATGCCCATATGAAAGTGATCGGCATGCGCGGCATTGTAATCAGGCCCTAGTACGTTACCAAAGGAGTCGCAGGCGCCATCCCGAGCTGCGCGTAAAAACTCCCCCACCTCGCCTTCATCATCCCAATTATTGATCAGCGTAATACGCCGCCCATTCTCAAATTGAAACCCAATCACATCCAGCGCTTCAGCGGTGGCATGCTCGCTGCGCCTGCCGGATTCGCGGCCATACACATTACGGCAGGCAAAGCTGCCAACGTGGTTAACTTGGCTCACCCGGCTACCCATAATCTCTTCTGCTGCAGGCTGTAACGCATGGCGCTCATACATAACCCAGGCCAGTGCCAAGGGGCAGGTCGCTACAAAGCTTTGGTTAAAGGAAACGTTACTGGATTGCATGCGCACAATATTGGTAAGCGGGCAGCTCGCCGTAGGGGAGTAATCTGCCATTGGCGTGTAGCTAAGTTCGCCATCAGGCACGGTGTCTAATGCCGCTAAGCAGCCCTCGCGGTCATCCGCCAGACGGCTTAGCTTCAGTTTAGTCACCGGGGTGATAGGATCATCAATATGCAGGGGGGCCCAGGGCGCCCAATGGCGGGGAACCTCGATAATGCCTTTTTGCAGCGCTACACCTAGCGCAATTAAGCCTAAAATAAATAGAGTACTTCGCATGCCAACCTCCGTGTGTGCCATTGCGAAACGCTACAGTCGTAGCGAGGGTTGTGCGATACTGCGCGCCTTGCTGCTTCGCAGCTACCGCTCTACTTAACTATTCGCTACTTTTTTGCTGCTAATTTTCGCTAACTGAAGGGAAAGCATTTAATGTCCCAAGGTACGCTTTTTATCGTTTCTGCCCCGTCAGGTGCTGGCAAGACTAGCTTGGTACGTGAGCTAATTGAAAGCCTTGATGGCATTCAAGTGTCGGTATCGCACACCACCCGTGCCAAGCGCGAGGGTGAAGTGAATGGCGTGAATTATCATTTCACTGATGTAGCCGAGTTTGAAGCGATGATTATGCGGGGTGAATTCTTCGAGTATGCCAAAGTATTCGATAATTACTACGGCACCTCGAGACAAGCGGTAGAGGTATTGCTGGCGGCAGGGCAGGATGTGATCCTTGAGATTGACTGGCAGGGCGCGCAGCAGGTTCGCGAACAAATGCCCGATGCAGTATCGATTTTTATTCTGCCGCCCTCGCGGGAAGAGCTGGAGCGGCGCCTCGCTAGCCGTGGCACTGATGAGCACGCCGTAATTGCCCGGCGTATGCGCGATGCGGTTAGCGAGATGTCTCATTACCATGAATATGATTACATCGTGGTTAATGATGACTTCACCACCGCGCTGCAGGAGCTGCAGTCGCTGGTGATCAGCCGTCGCTTAAGCCGCCCAGTAATGAGTGAGCGTCATGCATCGCTGTTAGCTGCGCTCTTGTCACAGACGCCTGCGGTCGAGTAATCTATACGGTTCTACTGTGTTTTTGAATACAGCTTTAAATGCGTTTTTTTGCTGGGTCGGCTCCGTTTCTTTCTCATACGGCGTCGGCCCGGTTCCGTCATAACAGGAAGGCTCCCATGGCTCGCGTAACCGTTGAAGATTGTCTTGAAAATGTTGAAAACCGTTTCAAGCTGGTAATGATTTCTACCCAGCGCGCTCGCCAACTGGCGCGCGGCTCCCGTGACGCGTTACTACCATGGGAAAATGACAAGCCCACGGTCATGGCGCTGCGTGAAATTGCCGCAGGCTTGGTTGATCACACGGTACTGGACGAGCCAGTTGAAGCCGCTGTGCGTCCGCGCCCAGCCATGGCGCCTACTCATATCGACGACTAACGTTACAACGAACCGATAGAGGCGCGGTAGATGTTCACCATTGATGACCTGGCCGATCGACTCGGCGGCTATTTACCCCCGGATGAGATCCAGCAGGTCAAGCGCGCCTTCTACTACGCTGAGCAGGCTCATGACGGCCAGCGTCGGCGTTCCGGCGAGCCTTATGTGACCCACCCGCTAGCGGTGGCGAATATTCTTGCCAATATGCACATGGATCATCAAAGCCTGATGGCCGCCATGCTGCACGATGTCATCGAAGATACCGGCGTCTCCAAAAAGGCCTTAGTGGCACAGTTTGGCAAACCGGTAGCAGAACTGGTGGACGGGGTTTCAAAACTTACCCAAATCACTTTTGAAGACAAAGCCGTCGCCCAGGCGGAAAACTTCCAGAAGATGGTGCTGGCGATGTCGCGGGACATCCGCGTCATCATCGTTAAGCTGGCCGACCGCCTGCATAACATGCGCACTCTGGGTGCCCTACGGCCAGACAAAAAGCGCCGTATTGCCCGCGAAACGCTGGAAATTTACGCCCGAATTGCGGGTCGGCTGGGCATTAACACTATTCGCGTTGAGCTTGAGGATCTCTCCTTTCAAGCGATCCATCCGATGCGTTCAGAACGCATCAAGCGTGCGGTGGCTAAAGCACGTGGGCATCGGCGCAGCGCTATGCGCGAAATTCAGTCATCGCTGCAAAAAAGCCTGGATGATGATGACCTTAACGGCACGGTAATTGGGCGACAGAAGCATCTGCTGTCGATCTATAAAAAGATGCGCGACCAGCGTAAGCCTTTTGCCGAAATTATGGACGTGTTTGGCTTTCGCATCATCACCGAAGATGTGGCCAGCTGTTATCGTATTTTAGGTGTGGTGCATAATCTCTATAAGCCCGTACCTGGGCGCTTTAAAGACTATATTGCTATCCCAAAGGCCAACGGCTACCAGAGCCTGCATACCACCCTGTTTGGTTCTCGCGGCATGCCGATTGAAGTGCAGATACGCACCCGCGAAATGGAGGCCATGGCCAATAACGGCATCGCCGCCCACTGGCTTTATAAAGCAGGACAAACCTCGCACCCGATTGCCGAAGGTAGCCACGCCCGCGCTCGCGCATGGGTCAAAGGCCTGCTCGAAATGCAGCGCCATGCTGGCGATTCGTTAGAATTTATCGAACACGTCAAAAATGACCTGTTTCCCGATGATATCTACGTATTTACGCCGAAAGGCGACATTATGGAGCTGCCCCAAGGGGCGACCGTGATCGACTTTGCTTACACCGTACACACGGATATCGGCAATAACTGCATCGCCTGCCGAATTGACCGCCATTTAGCACCGCTCTCAACGCGCTTAGAGAGCGGACAGACGCTGGAAATTATCACTGCCCCTGGGGCGCGGCCCAATCTTGCTTGGCTAAACTTCGTGACCACGGCAAAGGCGCGTTCAGCGATTCGTCATGCACTTAAATATCAGCAGCAAACCGAAGCCGTTATGTTAGGGCGGCGGTTACTCAATAAGGCGTTAGCGCCGTTTGATACTAGCCTGGAAGAGCTGGATGAGAGTGCCATCAAGCGCGCCTTTAAAGAGCTGGACGTTGCATCCGAAGAGTCACTGCTGGAGGCGCTTGGGCTAGGCAATCGTATGACCCATGTGGTGGCTCGCCGGTTAGTCGATGCCGCCCATGGTGATGATACTTATGAGCATCCCGCAGGCATTGAAGGCAACAAAGCCGTCGTGATCAGCGGTAGTGAGGGCATGGTGACTAACTTTGCGCGCTGCTGCCACCCGCTACCGGGCGACCCGGTAATGGGCCACCTTTCTACTGGCAAAGGCTTAGTCGTGCATCGCGCCGAATGTAAAAACGTTGCCGATAAAAACGATCCCGATAAGCTGTTTGCGCTTGAGTGGTCGGACACCATCGATGAAGACTTCCCGGTGGCGCTACGGATTGAAATTGAGAGCCGCCGTGGGCTGGTCGCAGAGCTTGCCGGGTTAGTCACCGATGCGGACGCCAATATCGAGCGTATTGGCATTGAAGAGCGCGATGCACATCTTTCGACGGTAACGTTGACGCTATCGGTGAAAGGCCGTGTGCACCTGGCGCGAATTATCAAACGCATTCGCAATCTACCCAACGTTGGCAAAATTACCCGACTCGCCAACTAATACCGCACAATCAGTCACTACTTACTGATCAATGATCGGTAGCGAAGACTATTGATTTTATTAACTAAAATAGATTTTTTAGCATTGCGTTTTACAACCATCCGATTATTTATTCATTATTTGACGTAGGTATCACCCACTAGAGGAGCGAGACATCGCATGAGCAATAAGGCTGTTATCAATACCAGCAAAGCCCCCGCGGCTATTGGTCCATACTCCCAGGCCATTAAAGCGGGCAACACGGTGTATCTTTCTGGTCAGATTCCGCTGGATCCCGCGACCATGGTGATTGTTTCTGAGGATTTTGAAGCGCAAGCACGCCAAGTCTTCACTAACCTACAAGCGGTATGTGAAGAGGCGGCAGGTTCGCTAAGCGATATCGTTAAGCTGAATCTGTACTTGGTGGACTTGGATAACTTTGCGATTGTTAACCAAGTCATGGAAGAATTCTTCACCGCTCCTTTCCCTGCTCGTGCCGCCGTCGGTGTGAAAGCGCTGCCCAAAGGCAGCCAAGTGGAAGCAGAAGCCGTCATGGTCATCGGCGACTAGGCGAAGGTGTACTAGACCTTATTAACTTCTAAAAAGCCGCCCTCTTTCAGCACCTGTGCATACCCTTCGCGGTAGCTGGGAAAGCGGAACTGATAGCCAGCGTCAATAATGCGCTGGTTATCGCAACGCTTACTGGCGCGGCGGCGTAACGGCGACTGCATTGTTTCGGTGGCTTCTACTTTAAGTTGCTGAGCCAGCCACATCATCACGTTATGCATGGTGACCGGTTCGCAGTCACTACCCAGGTAGATGTCTTCAAGCGTTTCGCCGCTCTCCTGATGACGAATCAGGTGCGCGATAATGCCCGCACAGTCGTCGCGGTGAATACGGTTGGAGTAGATCACGGGCGTGATCGCGGCGACGCGGCCTTCAGCGACCTGATGAATCAAGCGGTCGCGACCAGGGCCGTAAATGCCTGAAAAGCGCACCACCGTGCCGGGTAGCGAATGGTTGATCAGCGCTTGCTCAGCCTCGCACATTAGCGTGCCAGAGAAGCTAGAGGGGTCGGTGGGGCTCTCTTCGTTAACGACTTCGCCTTCCTGCTGACCATGCACGCTTGTTGAGGAAACGAAAAATACTCGACGCGGCGGCGTTTTGTGCTTTTCCATCACGCTCAGCACGCGTTTCAAACCTTCTGGGTAGGCGCTTTGATAGGCGCTCTCTTCGAAACGGTCAGCGCTAACCGTATAAACAACATAGTCAGCATGGGGAAGGCTGGCGTCTTCAAGGTCGTTTAAATCCAGCTTTAACGGTTTAATACCGGTGCCCTTCAAGGCCTCGACGTTGCGGCGTAGACCGATCACTTTGTGCCCTTCGTCCAACAACTCGCGCCCAAGGTTGATCCCAATATCGCCACAGCCGATAATCAATACGGTTAGCTTCACCGTGCACTCCTTTGATTAATATTCCCTATTAGATACAAAGTCTCTACCAAATATGACATTGTCGGTTTAGAACACTGTCGGTTTAGAACACTGTAGGTTTAGGACATATCGGTTTAGAACATGCCGATTTAAAACACAGCCGTTGAAAACAGCGTCGGTAGAGCTTGCTTGTCCTTTTCCGTCCCGCTGACTGTCATGATGTTAGGTTTTCGTAAGAACCATAGTCACGAGCTGCTACGAGAGGATGCCACTGGCACCGCTATGACTTTAACAGAACTTCGCTACATCGTAACCCTCGCCCAGGAGCGTCATTTTGGCCGTGCGGCAGAACGCTGCCATGTATCGCAGCCTACGCTGTCGGTGGCCGTGAAAAAATTGGAAGATGAGCTCGAAACCCCACTGTTTGAGCGCTCCAAATCTACTGTACAGGTCACCCCGCTAGGCGAAAAAATCGTTGCCCAGGCCCAGCGCGTGCTGGAACAGAGCAGCCTGATTTTTGAGCTGGCCAGTGCCGGCAAAGACCAGTTGGCGAACCCACTGCGCATTGGTGCTATTTATACTATTGGACCGTACCTATTTCCCCACCTAGTGCCCGCGCTGGCAAACGCCGCCCCGCAAATGCCGCTGTATATTGAAGAGGGCATGACCGGTACGCTGCGCGCCAAGCTAAGAAGCGGCGAGCTGGATGTGATTATTGTGGCGCTACCCTTTACCGAAACCGACGTGGTCACCAAAGCGATCTACGACGAAGCCTTTGAAGTATTAATGCCTGCCAATCACCGCTGGGTAGAGCGCGAATCGATCAATAAAGAGGACTTGCTGGAAGAGCGCTTGCTGCTGCTCGGTGAAGGCCACTGCTTCCGCGATCAAATCCTGGAAGCCTGCCCGGCGATTACCCAAAAGCTCAATAGCCCCAACAATACGCTGATTGCTGAAGGTGGATCGCTGGAAACCATTCGTCATATGGTCGCTTCCCGCTTGGGCATTACGGTGTTGCCGCAGTCCGCGCTGGGTACTAATCAGTATGAAAATGCCATGCTGGTGAGCCGACCTTTTGCTGAGCCCGCGCCTTCGCGCACCGTGGCGATTGCCTGGCGGGCGAGCTTCCCCCGGCCAAAAGCGATTGAGGCGCTGATTCAGGCAATCAGTCACTGCCAGCAGCCTGCCAAGACCGTGAAAAGCGCCCCATGAGCGATCTCAGCGCACCTATTACGGCCCTGAAAGGCGTGGGGGAAGCGCTGTCGCTAAAGCTTGGTCGCTTGGGAATTGAGCGGGTGAGCGACCTGCTGTTCCATTTGCCGCTACGCTACCAGGACCGCACACGGCTGACGCCTATTGGCCTGCTGCGCGCCGGTCAAGAAGCGGTGATAGAGGGTGAAGTGACCGCCTGCGATGTCGTCAAAGGGCGTCGCCGCAGCCTGCTGGTACGCCTGCGCGATACCAGCGGTATTTTGAGTATGCGCTTCTTTCACTTCTCACCTGTACAGCAACAACAGTTGCGCCCCGGTGTCACGGTGCGCGCCTTTGGTGAAGCGCGGGCTGGAGCCACCGGCTTAGAGATCTATCACCCTGAATACCGGCTCATTGGTGGCAGTGAAACCCCGGTGGAGGAGTACTTCACGCCGATTTACCCCACCACCGAAGGCTTAAATCAAGCGCGCCTGCGAGCGCTGACCCAGCAGGCACTGGGGTTGCTCGATGACGCCCCACAGGCGCTGCCTGACGTGATCCCCGACGCGCTACTGCAGCGCTTTCAGCTTCCAGGGTTGCATGCCAGCCTGCACTTGCTACACCAGCCACCGCCCGATGTGAATATAGAGCAGTTGACCAGCGGCCATCACCCAGCCACGCGGCGGCTGGCGCTGGAAGAGCTGCTTGCTCACCAATTAAGCCTGCGTGAAGTGCGCCTGCGCATTCAGGCGGACGGCGCCCCCGCTTTGCCCTCCGGGCGCAGTCTGCAGGCGCGCTTTTTAGCTCAACTGCCGTTTGCGTTGACCGGTGCCCAGCGCCGTGTGCTGGAAGAGATCGGGCATGATTTGAGTCGCCCTGCGCCCATGCTGCGTTTGATTCAGGGTGATGTGGGGGCGGGTAAAACCGTGGTGGCCGCCATGGCGGCACTGTGTGCTCTGGCAGGAAACTGTCAAGCGGCGATCATGGCACCGACTGAAATCCTCGCTGAGCAGCACTACCGCTCGTTTAAAGCCTGGTTTGAGCCGCTGGGCATTGAAGTGGCGTGGCTGGCGGGCAAGCTCAAAGGCAAAGCGCGGTTGGATGCCAAGGCAGCGATTGCCGATGGGCGCGCGCGCATGGTGGTGGGCACCCACGCGCTGTTTCAAGATGATGTGCACTTTGAGTGTCTAGGTCTGGCGATTATTGACGAGCAGCACCGCTTTGGCGTGCATCAGCGCTTGGCACTGCGTGAGAAAGGCGAGGCGGGTGGGTTGACCCCGCATCAGTTGATCATGACCGCCACGCCGATACCGCGCACCCTGGCCATGAGCGCTTACGCGGATCTGGATGTCTCTGTGATCGACGAGCTGCCCCCCGGCCGTACGCCGGTGAAAACCGTGGTGGTGCCCGATGAGCGCCGCCCGGAAGTGGTAGAGCGCATTAAGCTTGCCTGCAGCGAAGGCCGACAGGCGTATTGGGTGTGTACGCTGATTGATGAGTCCGAAGTGCTGCAGTGTCAGGCCGCCGAGGTGACTCGTGATGAGTTAACGGTCGCTTTACCTGAGCTGGCTGTGGGTTTGGTTCATGGGCGCATGAAGTCGAGCGAGAAAGCCGAGGTGATGGCCGCGTTCAAAGCGGGCGAGCTGGATCTGCTGGTAGCGACCACAGTGATTGAAGTGGGCGTGGATGTACCCAACGCCAGCCTGATGATTATTGAAAACCCCGAGCGGTTGGGGCTTTCCCAGTTACACCAGCTCCGTGGTCGCGTGGGTCGTGGCAGCACGGAAAGCTTCTGCGTGCTGCTCTACCACCCGCCGCTATCAAAAAGCTCCCGCCAACGCTTGGCAGTGATGCGCGAAACCAATGATGGCTTCCGTATTGCGGAAAAAGACCTGGAAATCCGCGGTCCCGGCGAAGTGCTCGGCACTCGCCAAACCGGCCTGGCGCAGATGAAGATCGCTGATCTAGAGCGCGATGCTGACCTGTTAGAACGGGTCACCGCACTCGCTCAAACGCTACAAGGCAACGCCGACATTACCGCCGTATTGGTACGCCGTTGGCTAGGTGAAGCCGCAGGGCGTTACGGTCAAGTGTGAACGCTATCGCTGCTTGATTCAGGTGCTTCACTGCCTACCAATCGATTAGCCGCTTCGCCCAACGGTGCCAGTTGCTCGGTAATAAGGCGCAACTGGCTCTGGATAGGGCGATAGAGCGTGACCGCCTGCTCATCTCCCGTCTCCTCGGCTTGCTCCTCTAACTGGGCTAAGAGTTCGACCACGGCGTCAGTCAGTGGCTCTACTGGCTGGCGCTGGGCCAGCTGTTCTGCAATCTGGCCTAACAGCTCACCAATGCGTTTTGCCACCGGCACAAACGTGGCGTCGTCCTCATCTTCTGCTAATTGGTGACGGTGCGCGCCCAGGGCAGAAAGATGGCTGAGCAGGGTGTTGGATAGCACCAGGAAACGCAGGCCGTTATCCGCATCCAGTTTGCGGTAGTGCCCCGGCTCGTGGAGCATATTGGTCAGCAGCGTGGAGAGCGCTGCATCGGCATTGTGGGCATTGCGCCTGGCCAGGCGGTAAGCCAAATCATCCTGTTTGCCATCTTCGTACTGGTGGATGATCTCCTCTAAATAACGGCGGTGATTATTCAGCGCGTTGGAGGCCTCGCGATACAGCCTGCGCCCCTGCCAGTCGGGCAGAATGAAAAATACCGCTAAACCCGCAATTAACGAGCCGATCAGGGTATCGAACAGGCGCGGCATGATCAGGTTAAAGCCATCGCCCACCTGGTTGAAGCTGCATAGCACCAGCAAAGTAATAGAGGCGGTAGCGATGACATAATGTTTCTCGCGGTTAGCAAAGAAAGACACTCCTGCTGCCACGGCGATCATGCTTTGTACGAGTGGCTGCGGAAACAGGCTGATCGACGCCCAACCCACCACCAAGCCCAATACCGTGCCCAACATCCGCTGAGACAAGAATCGCCGCGTGGTAGCAAAGTTGGGGCGGCACACAAACAGCGTGGTAAGCAGAATCCAGAAGCCCTGTTCGGGATCAATCCACTGCAGTAATCCGTAGCCGGTCATCAGTGCGATGGAGAGCCGCACCGCGTGGCGGAAGGTGGGGGAGCCCAGTGTAAAGTTCAGCCGCACCCGCTTCCACGCTTCCAGCAAGCTTGAGGGCGAGCGGTCGTAAAGCGAGCTGTCTCGCCGCTCCTCGCTGGCATCGGGGTTATGGGCGCTGGCAAGCTGGGCTTCCAAGGTAGCCAGGTTGTCGGCCAGGGCGCTTAAAGGGTAAAGCAGCGGGCGCCACTCGGGCTTGCCTCGGTCACGCAGGTTGTCAATTGAGGCGTGTAAATCAGCCAGCGCTTCTTCGCTCTGTTGGTGATCAAACGGGCGGTTCAGCAGTAGTGACTTGGCCAACTGCCGACAGGAACGCCCCTGTTGGTCCAGCAGCCGCTGGCAACGAAACAGCACGTCGTGGTGAAAAAAGGCTTTGCTGAGCGCGCTATAGGGGTAATGGGTGGAGCTGGCGCGTTCGTGAATATCCTGGGCGATGAAATAGATGCGCAAGTAGCGATTTAGCTTTTGGTCGCCGCGCTGACCTTCCAAGCGCCTAAAAATCATCTCTTTGGCCTGGTTAAGCGCATCAACGACTTTACCGTTTTGCCGCGCCAGCGCTACTCGGCGTGCTTCTACATCCACGCCCCGCACGGGCTCAAACAGCGCCGATTTCAGAATCAAAAACTCGCCTAACGCTTTATATACGCGCGCCATGCTCTGTTTAACCGGCTGGCGGGAAAACAGCGCGCACCACACCACGGAAATTAATCCGTACCACGCTGCTCCGGCCAACAGCAGCAGCTGGCGCGTCGCGACGTCCGCATCTACGCCACCGTGCTGTTCAATATTGATCATCGAGTAGATGGATAGAATCAGCGTGCCAGAGGCAATCGTGGCGTAACGTTGGCCGATAGCGCCGAGCATAATCAGGGTAAAGGTGGAAATGCCCAGCCCGATAACAAATAGCCACGGCCAGGGAAACAGCCACTGCACAATAAAAGACGCCGATGTAAAGCAGACCAGCGTTACCAGCAGGGCCTGAAAGCGCCCCTGCCAGCTATCGTCAGTTTCAGAAAGCGCGCAGGCGATAATGCCTAGAAACAGTGGGATTACCAGTGCGACATCACCCATTAGACCGCTAAGCAGCAGGGCACCGCTGAACGCTATAAAGACGCGCAGGCTATAGGCAAATTTATCGAGGGTCCAAAGGCGCCGCAGCGGCAATGAAATGGGCATAACGTCTCTTATGATTGATTATTAGACTTTAGTATAAGCGGATAGTATAGAAGGTTGCCGTGGCATTTGTCGCTATCTGTTCAGTCAACGTTAAGCAAAGCAAGCCTATACTGCCGCCTTCTATGCGATGTAAATGCTACGTCATATTCACGTAATAGATTGAAATAAGATTATTGCTGTACAGCTGCTCTCTTGGTTTAGCTGATTTTACGGCGCCATTTCTTGGCTAATAGTCGTTTTAATAGGGCTCTTATATGAATGATAAACGGCTTAGTGCATCCCGCTCTACACGCGCATTATCGCTATTGAATTTTTCATTAGCCGATGTACGCGATGGTCTTGGCCCGTTTTTAGGCATTTATCTCGTTGCCCTAGGGTGGGCACCTGCAGAAATTGGTTTTGTGATGACCGTTGCTGGATTCGCGAGCCTGTTAGCGACAACACCCGCAGGTATGCTAGCCGATGCCACCCACTTCAAACGCTTGCTGGTGATTTGTTGTGCGCTGCTGGTGGCCACAGTGAATCTTGTTTTATTGTTTTGGCCGCAAACCTGGTTTATCGCTTTTTCGCAGATTGTGACGGGTATTGCCGCAGCGGCGATTGGCCCTGCCATCCTCAGCTTAACGCTAGGACTCGTGGGCCAAATCGGCCTTGCTCATCAGTTGGGTCAAAACCAAGCGTATAACCATGGCGGTAATGCCACCGCTGCGATACTGGCCGCTTTAATAGGCTATTTTTATGGCGTCGAGGCCGTGTTTTATTTGATGGCCTTTATGGCCGCGCTGACGATTTTTTTGGTGCTTAAGATCAATCCTGCTGATATTGACTATGAGGAGGCGCGTGGGTTGGATAAAACAACGCATCAGTCAGTCAGCATAAAGCAGGTATTTCAGGATCATCCTATGCTGCTGATCGTCGGCCTTACGCTACTGCTTTTCCACCTAGGCAACGCCGCCATGCTGCCATTATTAGGACAGCGAGTGGCGACTAATGAGCTGATGAATCCCGCCGTTTATACCGCCGGTACTGTTGTGATTGCCCAGGCGACGATGATTCCCATGGCCCTGCTGGCGGCTTGGTACTCCCATAAAAATGGCTATTGGCTGCTATTTTTGGTGGCTCTGCTGGTGCTGCCTATTCGTGGCGTAATGGCTGCGACTATTCCAGGGCTTTGGAGCGTTGTTCCGGTGCAAATATTGGATGGGATTGGAGCGGGGTTATTAGGCGTGGCAACCCCCGGTATCGTTGCACAAATACTGCGTGGTACGGGACGGGTGAACATGGGCTTAGGCGCAGTAATGACCATTCAAGGCGTTGGTGCGGCACTTAGTGCCAGTTTTGCAGGCATTGTGGCAAGCTGGTTTAGCTATGAAGCGGCGTTTTTGGCACTTGCTGGCGTGGCAGGAATAGCTGTGGTCGTTTGGTTGCTGTGCTTTGACCGTGGCGTCTCTTCATCGCCGCTTAAGGTAAGCGTTTAGCCGCTTCCCGCTAGGGTAGCGGCCTATCTAAAATGTTTGATATATCCCGTGTTCTAAAAAATAGCGCACTAAAGCACTATGATTGGAACGGTAACCTTTCGATACTCGGAGTGACACTAAAAAAAACAGGATCATTCCAATGGATCTCAAGCTGCTGCTGGACTGGCGTCTTCACTTAATGGTGATTGTGACGTCGATGTTTGCTGAGTGGATAGGCATCGTACGCATTCCGCTCGGGCCGGGAACACTACTCTTACTACCGCTGCTATACGCCTTTGTGATTGGCGTTCTGTTTAACCCCCATCTTTTTTCGGCCATGGGCAAAGTGGTTCCCAAGCCTGTCAGCAATGCGGCGGGACCGATCATTCTGATCGCTATTTTGCCGTTTATTGCCAAGTTCGGTTCCACCATTGGCCCCGCGATTGAGCAGATCATTGCCGCAGGGCCGGCGTTGATTCTTCAGGAGCTGGGTAATCTCGGCACCATGCTAATAGCACTGCCCTTTGCAGTATTAGTGCTCAAAATGGGCCGCGAAGCGATTGGCGCTACCTACTCGATTGCTCGCGAACCCAATATTGCCATTATTTCAGACCGTTACGGGCTAAGAAGCCCTGAAGGCATCGGCATTATGGGCGTCTACGTCGTAGGCACCATGTTCGGTACGCTCTATTTCGCCCTAATGGCGGGCTATATTGCGTCGCTGGATATTCTCGATATTCGTGCTCTGGCCATGGCCTGCGGGGTGGGTAGTGGCAGCATGGTAGCGGCATGTTCTGCGGCCTTAGCGGAAGCAGTCCCAGGTTCCCGTGATGAACTCCTGGCCTTTGCAGGTGCAAGTAACCTGCTCACTTATGCCACAGGCCTGTATATCTCATTATTTATCGCGCTACCGATTACCGAGTGGATGTATAAGCGCTTAAAAGGCTCGCGTCAGGAGGTTCGTCATGAAAACCCATGAAAGCAGTGTTGATCAGTTTGATGCTGAAGCCTTAAAAGAGCTGCGTCCGGAAAACCAACTCGGCAAAACGGCCTTGGTGCTGGCGGCGGTGTGTGTCGCGGCCTGGTTTAGTAATGTGGTCAATGGGGCGCCTTTGTTAGACGCGCTACCTGGGATGCTAATTCTTTACACCATGGTCATCATCGGCTTGGTGATAGGCCGGGTAAGCCCCTTTTACCTGCCTAGCGTGGCCTGGGTATCGCTGATCAGTATTATCGCGACGCT
>JAMCZP010000354.1 GCA_023485185.1 Gammaproteobacteria bacterium | reverse complement strand
ACCCAACATCGGCGGGTGCCATGGCGTGAATCACAAGCTGGGCCGGATTGTCGTCCCACAGCACGATATCAACGCGTTCGTTTTGCAGTTCCGAAGAGACCGCTTGAACGCGCGAACCGCGCATGCCCACACAGGCACCCACAGGATCAATGCGGCGATCATTGGTTTTTACCGCAATTTTGGCACGCGACCCCGGGTCACGCGCCGCACCTTTAATCTCAATCAACTGCTCGGCGATTTCAGGCACTTCAATTTTGAACAGCTCAATAATCAGCTCGGGACAGGTCCGCGATAGCTGAAGCTGAGCACCGCGAGCGTCTGGATCCACTTTAACCAACAGTGCACGCACTCGCTCATTCATGCGGTAACGCTCACCATGAATCATTTCATTGCGCGGCAAAAACGCTTCAGCGTTCTCGCCCAAATCAATGATCAGACCGTCACGGGTAGTCTTTTTAACAATACCCGCCACCAACTCGCCTTCACGATCAGCATATTGGCGCACGACTTCAGCCCGCTCAGCCTCGCGCACTTTCTGCACGATAACCTGCTTGGCGGTCTGCGCAGCAATACGTCCAAATGCAGCGTTTTCGATGCTTTTTTCAACAACGTCGCCTAACTTCAGCGGCGGATCACGCTGCTCGGCAATCGTTTCTTTAATTTCATAATCAGGTGTTTCAAATTCGTCATCTTCCACCACTGTCCAGGTACGGAAGGTTTCGTATTCACCAGTGCGACGGTCAATATGCACGCGCACATTGGCTTCTTCTTTGTCGAAACGTTTGCGTGACGCGCTCGCAAGAGCGGCTTCTACCGCCTCGAAGATAACGTCACGCGGGACGCCCTTCTCATTGGAGATCGCGTCAACGACCATTAAAATTTCTTTACGGTTGCCTATGCCTCGCCAGAAAACCTATCCTTATGTGCATCACCCCGGCAGCCTGCCGACAGCGTCGCCACTCGGTCAATCGTCGAACTGCGGAACAATGTGAGCAGAATCAATACTCTCAATTGGAAAACAGTACTCTTCGCCATCCAACTGCAGCAGTATTTCATCCCCCTCAACACCGACCAAAAGCCCTTGGTACTTGCGCCGCCCATCAAAGGCAGTGCGCAGCTTGAGCGCGACATGATGACCTTGAAAGCGGGCAAACTGATCCAGGGAATACAAGGGGCGTGCCATGCCTGGCGAAGAGACTTCCAGCCGATACTCTCCGGCAATGGGGTCTTCCACATCCATGACTGCACTGACTTGGCGGCTAATATCTGCGCAATCTTCCACGCTGACACCATTCTCGCGCTCGATATAGATCACCAGCCGCGAATTTTTGCCCTGGGAAAGATGGTCGATGCCCCATAGCTCAAAGCCCATGGCGGCAACAACAGGTTCGATCAGCGCGTGAAGCGCAGCGTGTTTAGTGGCCACAGACAAAGCTCCTACAGCCGTTGCATCAGGGCACCTGACCAGGAGTTATCAAAGAAGCTAGGTGGCTGATTGGCGTTACTCGGAAATGTGTCGCCGGCTATCCGAACGACATCCGCTATTAAGATATTCTTGCTAGTCAAAAGCTGCTAACAAAAAGCCCCTTCACTGGAAGGGGCTTTTTGAAAGAAACCTTGAGTACCATCGTAGTAACATGTATCAGGCTTAGCCTGTAAAGAGTGATTGCTTTTTTCATTACTCAAAAAACAACCCATCACATGCAACTAGGAAATGGTAGCGGGGACCGGATTTGAACCGATGACCTTCGGGTTATGAGCCCGACGAGCTACCAGACTGCTCCACCCCGCATCAATCTAGGCTGACGATAATAGACACTTGCTCTGCTTACGTCAAGAACTACTTACGTAAACTACTTTACTGTCTAAAACAACAAACCTAATTTTTCTCTAACAATACAACTACTCTGGGAAGCTAGCGAACTAGCAAAACAGATGGTGCCGAAGGCGGGACTTGAACCCGCACGACCATACGGTCACTACCCCCTCAAGATAGCGTGTCTACCAATTCCACCACTTCGGCAACAGGGGAGGCTAAAAAAACAACGGCGACTGAATCAACAACTACACTGAGTCATCAACTACTTAGTCGCTACTTTCCTCTAGCACTGGCGCGGTATTATCCACACCTGCAGGCCTGTCGTCAAGCGTCGGAATACCCTGCTGCTGTTCGATTAAGCGCGAGTCTGGAATACCCGACTCTGGCGCCTGAACAGCTTGCGTAGCAAAGTAGGCTAGCGCCATTGAGGTAACGAAAAAGCCTGCCGCCAAAATAGCCGTAGTCCGCGACAAGAAGTTACCGCTACCCCGCGAACCGAAGACCGTTTGTGACGCTCCGCCCCCGAAGGCGGCACCGGCTTCGGCGCCTTTACCCTGCTGAAGCAGAATGAGTACCACCAGGGCGACCGCAATCACCACATGGATCATAAGAATTGCAACTTGCATGGCGTTATCCTGCTGACTGACAAATGGCATAAAAATCATCGATCTTCAGTGAGGCTCCGCCCACTAGACCGCCGTCTATATCCGGCTGAGCAAGCAGCTCCGCCGCATTACTTGCATTCATGCTACCGCCGTAAAGCAACCGCAGCTGCTCTGCCAGCGACTTATCAAACCCCGCCTGATAGGCCCGAATACCGGCCATGACCTCCTGGGCCTGTTCAGGCGTCGCCGTACGCCCGGTACCAATCGCCCATACCGGCTCATAGGCAATCACCACCTGTTTACGCTGATCAGGCTCTAAGCGGGACATAGCGTATCCCACTTGGCGCAGCACCACATCCATGGTGCGGCCCGCATCGCGCTCCTCCAGGGACTCTCCAACGCAGAGAATCGGCGTTAGCTCTACACTTAAGGCAGCTAATAACCGCGCGAAAACTTGCTCATCACTCTCTTTATAGAGCTGACGTCGCTCCGAGTGCCCTACCAGCACATAGGCAACCGTAAACTCTTTCAGCATACGACCACTCACTTCGCCGGTATGCGCGCCCGAGTGAAGAGGATTCAGCGTCTGCGCCCCCAGTGTCAGCACCGTTCCTTCAAACGCCTGATGCGCCGCAGCCAAATAAGGAAACGGCGGAATGATAACGACGTCTACATTCGTTGGCGACGCAGCGGCGGAGAAAGCCTGACCGAACTCATTGATTAACGCCACGGAACCGTTCATTTTCCAGTTACCGGCAATTAAAGGCGTACGCATCGACTGTCCTCACTCAAGGTGGAGCGAAATGGTATAGGAGCGGCCTTGTCAAGACAACCGCTGTTGCAAGTCCAGGCTCGCTTTGTTGGCATCTATGGAGGCATAAGCTAGCTAAGCAAGGTCTTCACTTGCCCGGCCAGATTACATGCCAACTGGTCAACATCTAAGTGAGCGCGCCCTTCTACCATGACGCGAATCAGTGGCTCAGTACCTGACGGACGTAGCAACACTCGCCCTTCATCGCCTAGCTCTTGCTCTAAAGCGGCAACCGCTTGCTGAAGTGGCGCTGATTCCATTAACTGCTTAGCGCTAGCATTGGCGGGCAAGCGTACATTAATGAGGACTTGAGGCACCTTTTCCAACTCTTTTAATAGTGTCGGCAGACTTTTTTGCTCTCGCATCATGAGTGCCAATACCTGTAGCGCCGAGACAATCCCGTCGCCCGTCGTTTGCACATGACCACACACAATATGTCCAGACGACTCGCCGCCAAGCTCCCAGCCATTGTTCGCCATACGTTCCATGACGAAACGATCCCCTACATTGGCTCGCTCAAAGGGAATACCCAGCTTATCAAGCGCCATAGCGAGACCAAAATTAGACATTAAGGTTCCCACTACGCCCCCCTCAAGCAGACCACGCTCATGCCGGTCGCGGGCGATCAAATAAAGAATATCGTCGCCATCTACTTCTCGACCATCGCCATCCACCAGTAGCACCCGGTCTCCATCGCCATCAAAAGCGATCCCCAAGTCTGCGCTCTGTTGGATCACCGCAGCACGCAGGGCGGCAGGATGAGTGGACCCCACCTGCTGATTGATGTTGAGTCCGTCAGGGGAGGTGCCTATAGTCGAGACATCAGCACCTAGCTCACGAAAAACGTTAGGCGCGATATGGTAAGTGGCGCCGTGGGCGCAATCCAAAACAATCTTAAGGCCATGCAAGCTAAGCCGGTCGGGCAGGGTCGATTTACAAAACTCAATATAGCGGCCCGCTGCATCGTCAATCCGTGTTGCCTTGCCCAACTGAGCAGCTTCAGCAGTTGTCAACGGCGCTTCAAGCATGGCCTCAATACGATCTTCCGTTTCGTCGGGCAGCTTTTTACCCTCAGCGGAGAAGAACTTGATGCCGTTATCATCGAACGGATTGTGCGAGGCGGAAATAACGATGCCCGCGTCGGCGCGAAAGGTACGGGTCAAGTAAGCGATCCCCGGCGTCGGCATCGGCCCTAGCAACGAAACATCGACACCGGCTGCAGAAAGACCTGCTTCTAACGCTGACTCAAACATATAGCCTGAGATACGCGTATCCTTGCCGATCAACACTCGGGTTCGCCCTTTATCCCGGCGTAGCACCTGCCCCGCTGCCCAACCCAGCTTAAGCATAAAGTCAGCGGTAATCGGTGACTTACCCACCGTACCGCGAATACCGTCCGTCCCAAAATAGCGCCTTGTCATACGTTAGACTCCTTATTCAACGACGGCTCACAGCCTTCCTGTAGCACCGCCCACGCCATATTGACCGCATCCACTGTGTCACCTACATCATGCACGCGTAGAATATTGGCACCGCGCTCTACCGCCATCGCAGTCAGCGCCAAACCGCCTGCAAGACGCTCCTCTATTGGACGGCCTAATACTTTACCAATCATACTTTTACGCGACATTCCTACCAATACAGGAAGCTCTAGCGCCTGCAGTGTTTCCATGTATTTGAGTAAGCGTAGATTGTGTTCGACGGTTTTGCCGAAGCCAAAACCAGGATCAATGATTATCCGATTACGACGTAGCCCGGAAGCCTCGCACTCGGCAATACGGCGTACCAAATAGTCAGCCACCTCCTCTTCTATAGGACGCTGATAAGCAGGCGCCTGCTGCATATTCTGTGGCTCGCCTTGGCGGTGCATTAAGCAAACAGGTAGCCCGCTACCTACCGCTGCTAGCAGCGCACCTTCTCGCTCTAAGGCGCGCACATCATTAATCATCCCAGCACCTAGCTCGCCAGCCTCGCGTATCACCTCGGGGCAGCTGGTATCCACTGAGACCAACGCATCAAGCTCGCGCACCAGGGCCTCAACCACGGGTGCCACACGATCCAACTCCTGCTGCGAGCTGACCGGCTCAGCGCCCGGGCGGGTCGACTCCCCACCTACATCAATGATGGCCGCTCCCTCCGCCAGCATCCGCTCGGCATGACGTAACGCATCGTCTAATGCCACATGCTGCCCCCCATCGGAAAAAGAGTCCGGCGTCACATTTAAGATGCCCATCACGCGAGGAAACGATAGATCCAATAAGTGCCGCCCACAGCGTAGATGGAAAGCATTGGCGGGAGATTGCGTAGAAGAAGCGTCCTGAATTGATTTCATGCTGCAGCCTGGTCAAGAAAAGAAACGTTGCTGTCGTATGCGTACAGCATAACAAAAAAGGCGCCCCATGATGGGGCGCCTTCGGCTCAAACGCTGGAGTAACGAGGTCACCCAATACGCCAGCGTTACCTCAGCTTTATGACTAGGGACCTGCAGGGCCACCTAATGGATCCGAAGGACGGCGACGCGGTTCGTCGCCATCTTCTTCACCATCATTACCATCATTTCCCGAGCCGTCCTCAGAAACGTTGGAAGGCGCATCTTCATCCGCTTTAGCCTGCGGCTTGTCATCACTGATAGGGGTACCACCGCCCGATGAATCGCCATCGTTCCAGCCCTCCGGCGGACGCGGCTCACGCCCTTCCATGATGTCCTTCAACTGAGCAGCATCAATGGTTTCGTACTTCATTAAGGCTTCGGCCATCGCATCAAGCTTGTCACGATTATCGGTCAGAATCTGACGCGCCTGCTCGTAGCAATCATCAATAATTTTGCGGACTTCTTTGTCAAGGCGCGTGGTGGTATCGCCCGACCTCATCTTACTACCACCCTGCCCCGGGCCGCCGAGGAACTGATGAGACTCGTCCTCGTCGTACATGATCGGGCCCATCTCATCCGACAAGCCCCACTTAGCGACCATGTTATGGGCAAGTTCAGTAGCACGCTTGATATCGTTGGAAGCACCTGTAGTAACGCCGTTAGGACCTAACGTCATCTCTTCAGCAATACGGCCGCCAAATAGCGAGCAGATTTGCCCTAAAATCTGTTGCTTCGACAGACTATAACGATCTTCTTCCGGCAAGAACATGGTGACACCCAGCGCACGACCACGCGGGATAATCGTCACTTTATAGACGGGGTCATGGGAAGGCACCACTAAACCAATAATTGCGTGGCCAGATTCATGGTAAGCCGTATTGAGCTTCTCTTTATCGGTCATGACCATGGATTTGCGCTCAGCGCCCATCATGATCTTGTCTTTGGCAAGCTCAAGCTCTTCCATGCTCACCAAGCGCTTGTTACGACGCGCAGCGAACAGGGCAGATTCGTTGACCAGGTTAGCCAAATCAGCACCAGAGAAGCCAGGCGTCCCACGTGCGATTATTTGCGGTTTAACGTCATCTGCCAACGGTACTTTACGCAGGTGAACACCCAAGATGTGCTCGCGACCACGAATATCGGGCAAGCCAACGGTTACCTGACGGTCAAAGCGACCTGGACGCATTAGGGCGGGGTCAAGTACGTCTGGACGGTTAGTCGCAGCAATGACGATGATGCCTTCGTTTGCTTCAAAACCATCCATCTCAACCAGCAGCTGGTTTAACGTCTGTTCACGCTCATCGTTACCGCCACCCATACCGGTTCCGCGTGAGCGACCCACCGCGTCAATTTCATCAATAAAGATAATGCACGGTGCCTGCTTCTTCGCCTGCTCAAACATGTCACGCACACGCGATGCGCCAACACCCACGAACATTTCAACGAAGTCAGAACCTGAGATAGAGAAGAACGGTACTTTCGCTTCGCCAGCAATTGACTTGGCTAGCAGTGTCTTACCAGTACCTGGAGGCCCCACCATCAGTACGCCGCGAGGAATCATGCCGCCCAGGCGCTGAAACTTGGTCGGGTCGCGCAGGAAGTCAACCAACTCTTCGACTTCTTCTTTTGCCTCATCACACCCTGCAACGTCCGCAAAGGTGGTTTTGATTTGGTCTTGAGAGAGAAGCTTTGCCTTCGACTTGCCAAAGCTCATCGGCCCGCCTTTACCACCACCGGCTCCGCCCTGCATTTGGCGCATAAAGAACATGAAGATGCCCAAGATCAGCAAGATCGGGAAGCTGGCAATAAGTAGCCGCGTCCAGATACTTTGCTGTGCAGGCTCGGTGCCAACAACGGTGACGTTATTGCTCAGCAGGTCATCCATCAGACGCGGATCTTCCGCCGAGGGGCGAATGGTCTGAAACTCAGAGCCGTCCGTACGCTCACCACGGATGGTATACCCATCAATAGTGACGCTACGCACCTGCTGATTTTGCACCT
>JAMCZP010000077.1 GCA_023485185.1 Gammaproteobacteria bacterium | reverse complement strand
TTGACGATGCCCCGACGGGTTTATTAACCCAACGGGGGACCGCAAAGTTCTTGCTCGGTTCTCTTACTTTAATGCTAACGACCTCTCACTTCACACGAAAGAGGAGTGATCGATAGTCAGACCAGGACCCATAGTAGTGGAGATGGTCATTTTCTTAAAGTAAATGCCTTTCGACGCGCTCGGCTTGAGGCGCTTCAGGTCAGCAACCAGGGCTTCCAGGTTGCCGTTAATGGCTGCAGCATCAAAGTCCACTTTACCCAGGGTAGTGTGGATGATGCCGTTCTTGTCTGTACGGAAACGCACCTGACCCGCTTTAGCATTTTTAACAGCGGTTGCCACGTCAGGCGTTACGGTACCAACCTTCGGGTTAGGCATCAGGCCGCGCGGACCGAGGATCTGACCCAGCTGACCAACAACGCGCATAGCGTCAGGCGAAGCGATAACAACGTCAAAATCCATGACGCCTTTTTTCACTTGCTCAGCCAAGTCGTCCATACCCACAATGTCGGCGCCCGCTTCTTTAGCGGCATCGGCATTAGCACCCTGGGTGAAGACCGCAACGCGTACATCTTTACCCGTACCGTTAGGCATGACAGTCGCGCCACGCACAACCTGGTCAGATTTACGCGGGTCAACGCCGAGGTTGATCGCAACATCAACAGACTCTTTGAATTTCACGGTAGACAGCTCGGCGAGCAGCGCTACGGCTTCTTCAATAGAGTAAGCTTTGGTAGTGTCTACTTTCTCGCGAATAACTTTCGCACGCTTAGACAGTTTAGCCATGATCAGAGACCCTCCACGTTTAGGCCCATGCTGCGAGCGCTGCCAGCAATGGTGCGCACAGCGGCGTCAAGATCTGCAGCCGTCAAATCAGGCTCTTTCGTTTTAGCGATCTCTTCGAGCTGCTCACGCGTCACGGTGCCAACTTTCTTCTTGTTCGGCTCACCAGAGCCGGACTTGATACCAGCGGCTTTTTTCAGCAGCACGGCAGCAGGCGGTGTTTTGGTGACGAACGTGAAGCTACGGTCAGAGTAGACAGTGATCACGACTGGCGTCGGCAGGCCCGGCTCAATTTCTTGAGTCGCGGCGTTAAACGCCTTACAGAATTCCATGATGTTCACGCCGTGCTGACCCAGTGCTGGGCCTACCGGCGGGCTTGGATTGGCTTTACCTGCAGCTACCTGCAGTTTGATATAAGCCTGTACTTTCTTGGCCATTTTTAACACTCCAATTGGGTAATAGCGCCCGAAGGCTCCCCGGTCCTAGCGAAGCGACCACTAAGCCGCTTCGCACGAAACAAATATGCTTACTTTTTACAGCCTGTGAACTTACTCTTTCTCAACTTGTGAGAACTCCAACTCAACAGGCGTAGAGCGCCCGAAGATCAGCACGCTGACCTGCAGGCGACTCTTTTCATAATTCACTTCTTCGACGACACCATTAAAATCAGCAAACGGCCCATCGACAACGCGCACTGACTGACCCGGCTCAAACATTGTTTTAGGCCGCGGCTTATCAGTGCCATCTTTTACGCGCATCAGAATTGCATCTGCTTCGCGAGCAGTAATTGGTGCAGGCTTCTCTTTTGTACCGCCGATAAAGCCCATAACACGCGGCGTCTCATTGACGAGGTGCCATGTTTCGTCGGCCATCTCCATCTCGACCAATACATAGCCGGGATAGAATTTGCGCTCACTCTTACGACGCTTGCCGTCGCGCATTTCGACGACTTCTTCTGTTGGCACCAGAATCTCGCCGAAGCGATCTTCCATACCATACATTTTCACACGCTCAATCAGTGAACGCATGACATGCTTCTCAAAACCAGAATAAGCGTGAACGACGTACCAACGTTTGGACATGAAGACTCCTAACCAATGACGCCGGACATTGCCCAGCCAAGAAGAGTGTCGATCAACCACAGCATCAGCCCAACCACCAAAACAGCTACCAGCACAATGGCGGTGGTCTGAATAGTTTCGGGACGGGTCGGCCATACAACGCGCTGAATCTCTTTCTTGGCGCTTCTGGCAAGCTCCACTAAATCACGGCCTTTAGTAGTGGTCAGCGCGATCAAACCTGCGATCACACACAATACCACCACTCCAAGCACGCGGTAGAGCAGGCCAATATCGGCGAAATAGGTATTACCAACAACAGCAACGACAAGCAGCGCTACGACCGCCGCCCATTTGAGCCCGTCATGGCGCGTCTGTTGCACCTCGGCGCCATGTTTTACAGAACCAGGCTTCATAAAAACGAGACTCCTCAGGGTGCGGCGAACGATAAAAGAATTTTGGAAAAAGACATACCAACCTGGGGAAGGTTGGCAGGCCAGGAGGGAATCGAACCCCCAACCTGCGGTTTTGGAGACCGCTGCTCTGCCAATTGAGCTACTGGCCTGTATCGTCATGTGCGTAAACGCGCTTTACTACGCCTACACAACAGCGGGCGCCATGGTAGCGGAGAAAACCGCTCCTGACAACCCCTTCTTAATGATCAGAAGCTACGAAATAAGCGCCCGAACATTAGAGACAAAAAAAGCGAGCATCGCTCGCTTTTTCGCAACTCTTTTTTGCAACAAGTTTTTAGCAGCAACTTGCTTCTTGCAAAATATGGAGCTCATGGACGGAATTGAACCGTCGACCTCACCCTTACCAAGGGTGTGCTCTACCCCTGAGCTACATGAGCCAAACACAACAACTGGAGCGGGCGGCGGGAATCGAACCCGCACCATCAGCTTGGAAGGCTGAGGTTCTACCTTTGAACTACGCCCGCAGCACCTTGCCTGAATGACAATCCGCTGCGCTTTGCGTCGCCTTGTAGACGATGCCCGCTACCGGCTTTTCATTCAACAACACCGACCTAGATCAATGTCGTTTAATTCTGGTGGAGAGAGAAGGATTCGAACCTTCGAAGCTTTCGCGGCAGATTTACAGTCTGCTCCCTTTGGCCACTCGGGAATCTCTCCAACGTGGCGGCATATTATGCCAGTCCTCAAGAAAGTGTCAAGACTGATAATCGCTTAAACGTGTCTTTATTTACGCTTAGTTATCAACACTTGATGCATTACTTGATGCATTGCAAAGCGCTTTCGCCTTGCCCTTGAACGCGCTGCATTCTGTCAAAGCAGCATTGAGAATGCAAGTCCCGCGCGAATCTTTTCTAGCGAGACAGGCTCTGGCACTCGCGGCGCGCCGGACATTTTTCCGGCACGCTCAGCGAAGGTCATCGGAAAGCACGCCTCTAAGCCGCCATAAACCATATCCGGCCACACGGCATGAGGCACCTGCACCCCCCGCGAAACTACTCGGGCATCCCCACCCGTCAGCAGCATTGGTAGCGCCACGCTCTCCTGATCACACACCTCGCTGTAAATGCGATTAATCGCACTAACGGCGGCCATATAGATGCCGTGATTAACCGCGTCCACGGTACGTCGCCCTGGCTCAAGCAATTCATCGGCTTCGCTCTCGGGATCAATGGCCACATTGCGAGTACCGAGCTTTAAGCTCTCTTTCATCAGGCGCAAGCCGGGAATAATAAAACCACCCAGGTGGGCACCACCGGGCAATACAAAATCAATTGTAATGGCGCTACCGCAGTCCACTGCGCAGCAGCCGCCCGCTAACTGGTAGCCTGCCAGCGCTCCCATCCAGCGATCAACCCCCAAGCGCCCCGGCTCCTCATAGCCGTTAATCACGCCCAGTGCCTCATGCGTGGAGTGCGCCACATGCACATGCCGCACACGTTTACGCAGCAATGCGACCGTCTCTTCCAATACTGCCGCCCTGGCAACGCTTGAAATACGCACCGCTTCGACCACATCCAGATCGGGTATATCTGCCCCAGGACGCCACTCTTCGCGAGTCCATACCGCGCCACGCGAACGTATCTCACTACTGACGGCATCTTTCAACCGCCACTTAGAAAGCGTGTTGCCGATATCAAGATCCAGAATCATAAACGCCTACGTACGCTGATCTCACCGCCGGCTAGGCGTCGCGAGTGACCATTTACGGCAACCCACAGGTTACCACTCTCATCCACTTCACCCGCTATCGCATCGCTGGTCTGCTGACCTTGAATAACGCGGATAGGCAGACCAGCATAGGCATGACGCTCATTCCAGGCATCACGCCATGCACTAAAACCGTCTCGCTCAAAATCAGCCAGCATGACTAACAAACCCGCGACCACATCGGATGCTAGCTGATTGCGTGATAAATCAGGTAACCGCTCGAAAAGCGCGGCGACAGGTTGATCAATGGCGGCACGCTGAGCGTCAGGGAGCCACAAATTCATGCCCATGCCAATGACCACTTCGCAAGGGCCTGCCGCGTCGCCGGTAACTTCGATAAGAATACCGGCCAGCTTGCCCAACTCATCACCCTGCTCAGAAAGCAAAATATCGTTTGGCCATTTGAGCTTAGGCGCCACGCCGTGCTGCTCAAGCACTTGAGCAACCACCACGCCCACCGCTAAGCTCAAACCTTCCAGCACCGCAACACCCGACTCAAAGCGCCAGCCCAACGAGAGCATCAGGCTCTGCCCCCAGGGCGTCGACCATACACGACCGCGCCGCCCACGACCTGCGGTCTGCAGTTCTACCAGACACACTTCGCCGTGTCCCGCGCCCTGTTCAAAGCGCTGACGCAGATACTCATTACTAGAAGGCAGTTGGTCCTCAACAAACAGACGCGCAAGATGATGGCGTGCCTGAGCGGGCAAACGTTCGACGATTTTTGCACCTTCTAAAGGCTCTAAGCGCTGCGCCAGTCGATAGCCACGCCCCTTAACGGCGACAAGCTCAACCCCGAGCGCCTCCAGCTTCTTTAACTGCTTCCACACCGCCGCACGAGAAATACCTAGCGCTTCACCCAGCTGCTCGCCAGAGTGAACCTCGCCATCGCTTAACAAACGCATCAGGTTGCCGATGGTCATGCTCCTGCCCCAGTGGGAAAAGCGCTATTCTAGCGGATGGAGGTTCCCTGCGAAAACTTTCCTTGGGGCGACTAAGGTCGATAAGTGTTCCAGTAATATCAGCGAAGCCTTCGACATGGTAGAATATCTATTGGACGCAAGCCCCTGAGCCAAGATGGTCGGCAAATTGCCAGCCCTTGCGACCCGCATTTTCCGACCCGTGGACAAACGGGTGTTCACAAGAGTTCTCTCTCAGCATGCAAAACCAGCAAAACTCCAGCGCGGTTAACAACCTGCGCAACGTCGCGATCATAGCCCACGTTGACCATGGTAAAACCACTCTGGTCGACAAACTCCTGAGCCAGTCCGGCACCCTTGACCGTAAAGCAGAAGGTCAAGAGCGCATCATGGACTCAAACGACCAGGAAAAAGAGCGTGGTATTACCATTTTGGCCAAAAACACGGCCATTCAATGGAAAGATAGTCATGGCAATGACTACCACATCAACATTGTTGATACGCCTGGGCACGCCGACTTCGGTGGTGAAGTTGAGCGCGTCATGTCGATGGTCGATTCGGTACTACTTCTGGTAGACGCCGTTGATGGCCCGATGCCGCAAACGCGCTTCGTCACCCAGAAGGCATTCGCCCAGGGTCTGAAGCCAATTGTGGTGGTCAACAAAATTGACCGTCCCGGCGCACGCCCTGACTGGGTTATCGATCAGATTTTTGATCTGTTTGATAACCTCGGCGCTTCCGACGAGCAGCTCGATTTCCCGATCATTTACTGCTCTGCCCTAAACGGTATTGCCGGTATGGATCCTGAAGAGCTGGCGGACAACATGGATCCCATGTTCCAAGCCATCGTCGATATCGTTGAGCCGCCTCAGGTTGAGCTCAATGGCCCATTCCAGATGCAGATTTCCGCGCTGGACTACAACAGTTATGTGGGTGTTATCGGCCTCGGGCGCATCAAGCGTGGCGCAGTCAAACCGAATCAGCAGATATCGGTGATCGGCGTTGACGGTAATGTGCGTAAAGGCAAAATCGGTCAGGTCATGACCCATATGGGCCTTGAGCGCGTACAAACGGCTGAAGCAACGGCGGGCGACATCGTCTGTGTAACAGGCATCGATGATCTGTCGATCTCTGACACACTGTGCGATCCCGCTAGAGTCGAAGCACTACCGCCGCTTTCCGTCGACGAGCCAACAGTTTCTATGACCTTCCAGGTCAATGACTCTCCGTTCGCGGGCAAAGACGGCAAGTTTGTGACCAGCCGTAATATCAAGGATCGCCTTGAGCAAGAGCTGATTCACAACGTGGCACTGCGCGTTGAGCAGGGCGAAACCCCTGAGAAATTCAAAGTGTCTGGCCGTGGTGAGTTACACCTTTCGGTACTGATCGAAACCATGCGTCGTGAAGGCTTCGAACTGGCTGTTGGCCGCCCAGAAGTTATCATTAAGGAAATCGACGGCGAGAAGCAGGAGCCCTACGAAGAAGTCATCATCGACTGTGAAGAGCAGCACCAGGGCTCGATCATGGAAGAGCTTGGCTACCGTAAAGGTGAGATGACCAACATGCTGCCGGATGGTAAAGGACGGGTTCGCCTGGACTTCATTATTCCTGCGCGTGGTTTGATCGGCTTCCGCGGTCAGTTTTTGACCATGACCTCGGGCACCGGCATCCTGACCAGCCGTTTTGATCACTACGGCCCGCTGAAGCCTGAAGCCTCTATCGAGCGCCGTAACGGCGTATTGGTATCGATGGTCGACGGCAAAGCACTTGCCTACGCGCTGTATGCGCTGCAAGAGCGCGGCAAACTGATTATCGATCACGCCACGGAAGTGTACGAAGGCATGTTGATCGGCATCAACAACCGCGCTAACGACATGGTGGTTAACCCCACCAAGGGCAAGAAGCTCGACAACATGCGCTCTACCGGCAACGATGAGAACATCGTCCTAACGCCGCCGGTTAAGTTCTCGCTGGAACAGGCGATCGAGTTCCTCGACTCCGACGAGCTCGTGGAAGTCACGCCAGTGCATATCCGACTGCGCAAAAAGCTGCTTAAAGAGACCGAGCGCAAGCGTTTTAGCAAGAAGTAATACGCTCCAAGCAGTTAGCTGTCTAAAAAACCCGCGCAAGCGGGTTTTTTTTGTGCGCTAGCGCGCTGTTTTTCTCTAGCACTGCTGCTCTCTTTCGCTGCCAAGTTGCACTACTAAACGCAGCCTAAACGCTAATAGGCTGGAAAGGCGGCGCATTCTATCGCACAGTAGTTAAATTCAGCGCGTCCCAGGAACGCTGCCATCCTTATATTCATACAAGTGTTTGGATACCTACCCCATCCATGCACTTAACCATGGACACTCTTACCCATGAGCGGTCACAACGTCTGGACGCATAAAGGTACCTTTCTTCTCGCCGCCGTTGGTTCCGCAGTCGGTTTGGGTAATCTATGGCGCTTTCCTTATCTCACCGGGGAAAACGGCGGTGGTGCCTTTATTTTGGTCTACGCGCTCACGATATTTGCCGTCGGCATCCCCATTTTAATTGCCGAAATTATGCTCGGGCGCACCAGCCGTCAAAGCCCGATTATGGGTATGCGCCATCTCACCAAAACTCACCGCACATCGCGTGCTTGGGAAACGATTGGCTGGCTGGGCGCGGCGTCGGCTTTTCTAATATTAAGTTTCTATTCGGTGATT
>JAMCZP010000094.1 GCA_023485185.1 Gammaproteobacteria bacterium | reverse complement strand
GCTACCTTTCCTGAAGTTTTGCGGTTTCCACTATCGTTTAGGGTTTCCATTGGAGAGTGGCAGGCATGGGCAAGGTTCACTTTATTGGCGGTGAGAAGGGCGGCGTGGGTAAATCGATGACCGCTCGGGTGTTGGCTCAATACTATATTGACCATGACAAGGCATTTATAGGCTTTGATTGCGACGCTTCCCATGGCACGTTTTCGCGTTTTTATCAGGCGTATGCTTCTCCGGTAGTGATCGGTGATGACGAAAGTCTGGATGGCATGCTGACAGCGATTGAAGCCGACCCCGGGCGAGATTTGATCATTGATCTTGCTGCGCAATCTGCTCAGCGCATCAATCACTGGATTGAAGAAGCGGACGTATTTGGCCTGCTCACTGAAATGGGTATGCAAGTGATGTGGTGGCACGTAATGGACGACGGCGCTGATTCCGTTGCACTGCTTTCCGAAGTATTAGCGCGTTATCAAGCTCAACCAGTAGAGGTAGTGGTGGTTCAGAACTATGGGCGTGGTGAAAGTTTTTCACGATTCCAACAGTCTGATGCCTTCCAGCAATCAAAAGTGCAGGGGTCAACACTAATTGAGCTGCCAAAACTGCATGCCAAGCTGACCCAAAAAATTGACTTCAACAACGCTAGTTTTTGGGCGGTCGCGAATGATCGCACTATCATGAATATTGCTGAACGTCAGCGTATGAGGGTCTGGCTGCGTAATGCGTATCAACAGTTTGGGTTTCTTACTTAAATGTAGGCGCCTCAAGGGGTTGATTGAAGGACAAAAAACTGTTTATTCCTAAATGGAATAAAAATTATTTTTAATATTCTTTTATTTGTCTTTTGATCGGCGTTAATATATCGCTCATTACCGTTTGACTCTCTAAAAGGAAAACCATCTTATGTTACTGGCACGCACTTTTACCCTCAGCATCGCGGCGGTTTCTTTAAGCGTTGCTAGCGGGCTGTTTGCCGCTGCAGCTCAAGCCGATACATTACGTGTGGGTATGTCAGGTGGTTACTTCCCGTTCACCTATGTTGAGCAGGATGAGCTGAAAGGCTTTGAGGTCGATGTTATGAACGCGGTGGGCGAGCTTTCTGGCGATGATATCGAGTTCGTTACCGCTAGCTTTTCAGGTTTAGCGGGTATGCTTGAGTCGGGCCGTATCGATACCATTGCTAACCAAATCACTATTACCCCTGAGCGTGAAGCCAAGTACGTATTCACAGAACCTTATGTGTACGACGGTGCTCAAGTGGTAGTGCGAGCAGGCAATGACACTATCCAGGGCGTTGAAGATTTATCCGGCAAAAGCGTGGCGGTAAACTTGGGGTCTAACTACGAGCAGTTGCTGCGCGAGCTACCCAATGCCGATGAAATTGATATTCGCACCTATGAATCCAATATTGAGCAAGACGTAGCATTGGGCAGAGTGGAAGCATTTGTGATGGATCGCGTGAGTGCTACTCAGGTCATTAGCGAGCGTAATCTGCCTTTAGAGCTGGCAGGTCAACCTTTCTCGACCATTGAGAATGCGCTGCCTTTCCGTGATGACGAGGCGGGCCGCGAGCAGCGCGACCGCATTGATGCGGCGCTGGCCGAGCTACGCGAAAACGGCACGCTACGCGAGATATCCGAAAAATGGTTTAATACCGATATTACTCAGCCATAACTTTTGGCTCAATCTGTTAAACGCGGCCGTGGCATTGCCACGGCCGTTTGCTTATAAGCGATATTGCGATGCTTAACCTTGAGTATATGTGGGGGCTGCTGCCGGTTTTACTGCGCTATTTGCCCCTCACGCTACAAATGGCGACCATCGCCATGTTTTTTGCGCTGATCCTGGCTTGCTTAATGGCGGTTATCCGCGTATCGAAGGTGCCGTTGTTAAATGGCTTGGCAATGCTGTTTATCTCGTTTTTTCGCGGCACACCGCTGTTGGTTCAGCTGTTTCTCTTTTATTACGGCTTGCCGCAGCTGATCAGCGCGCTGATCTCGATGTCCGGCGTTACCGCCGCGGTGCTGGGCTTGACGCTACATTTTTCTGCTTACATGGCTGAATCTATTCGCGCGGCGATCGTGGGGATTGACCGCAGCCAGACCGAAGCGGCGCTCTCCATTGGTATGACTCAATCACAGCTGATGCGGCGTATTATTTTGCCCCAAGCGACACGCGTGGCAACTCCAACGCTGATGAATTACTTCATTGATATGATTAAAGCGACCTCATTAGCTTTTGCCCTGGGGGTCACCGAACTTATGGGCGCCACGCAAAAAGAAGCCGCCGGCAGCTTTCTCTATTTAGAGGCGTTTTTACTGGTAGCACTTATTTACTGGGTAATCGTAGAAGTGCTTTCCTGGGGGCAGCGCCGGTTAGAAGTTTATCTGAATAAGGCCTATCAACGATGATTTCGCTGCAAGGCATTACCAAGCGCTTTGGCACCCAAACGGTGTTTGAAAATATCGATTTAAGTCTTTCTCAGGGCGAGATCATTGTGATCATCGGCCCTTCTGGTACGGGTAAATCGACACTGCTGCGCTGTATCAATTTTCTTGAGCGACCAGATGCCGGGCGCTTAACCGTAGGCGATTTGAGTGTCGATACTCAGCGGGCCAGTCGCGCAGATATTCTTTCACTGCGTCGGCGCACCGCCTTCGTATTTCAGAACTATGGTCTTTTTGCTAATAAAACCGCGCTGGAGAATATTAGCGAGGGCATGATCGTCGTAGATAAGTTACCTAAAGCGAAAGCCCATGTGCGAGCCCGAGAAATTCTTCAGCGCATCGGTTTGGCAGATAAAGCCGACGCTTACCCAGCCTCGCTTTCTGGTGGTCAGCAGCAGCGCGTAGGGATTGGTCGTGCTATGGCTGCCAACGCCGATGTGATTCTATTTGATGAGCCGACCTCGTCGCTTGACCCGCAGTGGGTGGAAGAAGTGCTAAGCCTGATGAAGCAGTTGGCTGCAGAGCGCCAAACGATGATTGTCGTGACGCACGAAATGCAATTCGCCCGTGAAGTGGCTGACCGTGTGGTTTTTATGGACGAAGGCGGCATCGTCGAGCAAGCGCCGCCAGAGGAACTATTTACAGCGCCCAAAGATGAGCGCACGCGCCATTTCTTGCGCAAAATACTAGCGCCTGCGGGGCAGTCGGTGCCTTAACCACCCAAACGCTGTTTTATGGAGACTGAATGCCCACTATAACCAAGGCATTGCTGACAAGCATTGAGCAGTTAGCGTATGAGGCGGGTGAGGCGATCATGCAGGTCTATCACCGTGAGTTTGACGTTGAGTTAAAGGCTGACCATAGTCCGCTCACCGAGGCGGATAAAGCCGCTCACATTATTATCATGCGTGGTTTGCAGGCGCTTACTCCCGAAGTTCCGATCCTTTCTGAAGAGGATACACAGCATTTTAGTGGCCCCAGCGCGGAAGGATTTTATTGGTTAGTCGATCCATTAGATGGCACCAAGGAGTTCATCAAGCGTAACGATGAGTTTACCGTCAATATTGCTTTAATTTTCAAGGGTAAGCCGGTGTTAGGTGTAGTCGTAGCGCCTGCGTTAAAGCTGACGTACCTAGCCGCTGAAGGCTTGGGAGCATTTAAAGCCGGTGTTGATGGGAAGTGGCAGAAGATCCAAGTGTCATCGTCCCCGTTAGAAGGGCAACCGTGGCGTGTGCTGGGCAGTCGCTCCCATGCGGATGCGCGTATGTCCAGATGGCTAGAGGCATTGGGTGACTATCAGCTTCAGCCAATGGGGAGCTCGCTAAAATCTTGCCTTATCGCTGAGGGTAAAGCCGATGTGTATCCTCGCTTTGGGCCAACTAGCTTATGGGATACGGGGGCTGCTCAAGTTATTGTCGAGCAAGCAGGGGGGCGCGTTGTCACGTTTGAAAACCTACCACTGAGTTACGCTACGCCTGACCTTGTGCTCAACCCTGATTTTGTAGTGTGGGGCATGTAGTGCATTAAGGCCGTTCCAGTATTGACAACCGCTGGCAAGCACGATTAGCGCGTGATAGACTATGCCATCCTCTCAGACAAGACCCGTGAGCGGGCAGCATAATTACACTGCCTGTATTGTGTGTTTGCAGGGCGAAAAACCTGCCAATTCAATCGGTTGTTATGAATAATCGGTTGTTGTAAAAGTGTCATGTTGCGGAAATGTCGTGCTGTATAAGCGCAGCCGACGAACACATATTTAATTTCGTTGCCTATTATGGGCAACCTTTATTCTCCAAGGAGATACCCTGTGGCGAACAGCAAGCAAGCTCGCAAGCGCGCCCGCCAGGCCGAGAAGCGTCGCGTCCTGAAATCCAGCCAGCGCAGCATGGTCCGCACCTACATCAAGCGTGTAGTGAAAGCGATCAGCACTGGTGACCACGCTAAGGCAATGGAAGAGTTCAAGGTCATGCAGCCGGTCGTTGACCGTATTGCTGATAAAGACGTGCTGTCCAAGAAGAAAGCAGCTCGCCTGAAAAGCCGTTTGAACAAGCGTATTAAAGCACTGGCGGCGTAAGCCGACAGGCGCCATAAAAAAACCGGCTGCGGCCGGTTTTTTTGTGTCTGAATGGTTGTTCTACATAGTGGTTATGAATGTTTTGATGAATAGTTTTTCTAGATAGCTTTTTCTGGATAGCTTATGACGGCGATGAAAACTACCCACACAACTCCTGCCCGCCGGGGGCTTATGCGCTCTGGTCTGGTAGTCAGTGCCATGACCATGCTGTCGCGAGTGATGGGGTTAGTGCGTGATGTGGTGGTCGCTACCTTCTTGGGTGCGGGCAGTGGTGCGGATGCGTTTTTTGTGGCGTTTAAGATCCCCAACTTCCTGCGTCGGCTATTTGCAGAAGGAGCGTTCAACCAAGCTTTTGTGCCAGTGCTTTCTGAGTATTCCACTCAGCGTAGTCGCGAAGAGATACGGGAGCTTTTGAACGCTACCGCAGGAAGCTTAACGGCGGTATTAGCACTGATTACCGCCGTGGCTATGCTTTGCGCACCGTGGCTTATTTGGGTATTTGCCCCAGGTTTTGGGCGGGACCCTGAAAAGCTGGCAATGACCGCCGATATGCTGCGCCTGACGTTTCCCTATTTACTATTGATTTCGTTAACCGCATTTTCAGGCAGTGTGCTCAATACCTGGAACCGCTTTGCCGTACCCGCTATTACGCCGGTGTTGCTTAACCTGTCGTTGATTGGCGCGGCACTCTTTTTAATGCCGTTGATGGAAGAGCCCGCCATGGCGCTAGCCTGGGGCGTGCTGATCGCCGGGGCTGCTCAGCTGGCCTTTCAGGTGCCGTTTTTATTGCGTTTAGGGCTACTGCCTAAGCCCTGGCCAAATTTTGCCCATGAGGGTGTGCGGCGTATCCTTAAGCTAATGGGGCCCGCGCTGTTTGGGGTATCGGTATCGCAAATTAACCTTCTACTGGATACCGTGTTGGCTTCCCTATTGGTGGCGGGCAGTGTGTCCTGGCTCTACTACTCGGATCGGTTGGTGGAGCTGCCGCTTGGGGTGTTCGGGGTGGCCATTGGCACGGTGATCTTGCCTGCGCTCTCTAAGCGCCATGCCTCCCAGTCGAAAGAGCATTTCGCCGCGATGCTAGACTGGGCCATTCGCATTGTTTTGCTGCTAGGTTTACCCGCAGCATTGGCACTGGCAGTGTTGGCAGAGCCTTTATTGATCACGCTATTCCATTATGGCGCGATGACCGATCACGATATCCAAATGGCAGCGATGAGCCTGCGCGCTTATGCCTTTGGCTTGGTGGCCTTTATGTTGATCAAAGTATTGGCCCCCGGTTTTTTTGCCCGCCAAGATACCCGTACACCGGTGAAAGTGGGCATTATCGCCATGGTCGCTAATATGGTATTCAACCTGCTGCTAATCTGGCCGCTGGCCCATGCAGGGTTGGCGTTGGCAACCGCGCTTTCAGCCTTCTTAAATGCCGGTTTGTTGGGTTATTTACTGCATAAGCAGGGCGTACTGGTATTTCAGCCAGGCTGGAAGCGTTACTCGGTGCAACTGCTGGGTGGTAGCGGGCTAATGTGTGCGGCATTGTACGTTGTGTCGCCTGATTGGCAGGTGTGGCTCACTTTTGGCCTTTGGCAGCGGGTTAGCTGGGTAAGTGGGCTGGTAGTATTAGGCGGTGCGATTTACTTCGTATGGCTTGCCGCGCTTGGTTTGCGCTTCCGTCATTTTAAAATGCAATCGTAACGCTGCGCCCATCGCGGGTGTGTTTGTTGCTAAGCGTTTCGTTATAATCAGGGGCTTTATCGTCCTTCCAACGGCTGAGGTGCCATGCGCGTCATTCGAGGTCTGCACAACTTGAAAGCGGCTCATCGTGGCTGCGTTGCGACTATCGGTAATTTCGATGGTGTGCATCGTGGCCATCAAGCCATTCTTCAGCAGTGCCGTGAACATGCCGCCCGCTGGAGTGTGCCGCTCACCGTTGTCGTGTTCGAGCCGCAGCCGCGGGAGTTTTTTGCTGGTGAGCAAGCGCCGCCGCGCTTAACCCGCCTGCGCGAAAAGGTGCGCTTACTACGTGATTTTGGCGCCGAGCAAGTGTTGGTGCTGCCCTTTAACGACACGCTGCGCAGCCTGACGGGGCGCGAGTTTATTGATCAGGTTTTGATCGACGGGCTTGGCGTTAAACACTTGGTGGTGGGCGATGATTTTCGCTTTGGTTGTGATCGCCGGGGTGATTTTGCCTTGCTGGCGGAAGTAGGGCGTGAGCAGGGGTTTGGGGTAGAGCACACCCGCACCTTTACTGTGGATGACGAGCGCGTTTCCAGCACGCGGGTGCGCACACTGCTCGCTAGCGGCAATTTTTCCGCTGCGGCACGCTTGCTGGGTCGACCTTATTCGTTACATGGCCGCGTGGTGCGCGACCAGCAGTTGGGGCGCACCATTGGCGTGCCCACCGCCAACTTACCGTTATTACCTCAGCCATTAACGTTGCGTGGTGTTTTTGCGGTGGTGGCTGAATTGGCAAATGGTGAACGCTACCCGGCGGTGGCGAACGTTGGCTTTCGTCCAACCGTCGGCTCAAAGCGCCCAACGCTTGAGGTACACCTGCTTGATTTTAGCGGCGACCTCTACGGCCAGCGTATGACAGTGTTTCCCTGCACCCGCCTGCGTGGCGAAGTGAAGTTTGACGATCTTGAGGCGTTAAAAGCGCAAATTGAGCGTGATCAGGCCCGTGCTCGCCACTATTTAACGGCGGCAGTGGCTGACAATCATTATGCTCTTCCGTTGGCCTCGGCCCCGCTTGGGCGTGAGACGATTTCTTCTGATTCTTATTCGGCGGATAATGCCGCCGATGCTAACAATGGCTGACCAGACCATGGATTATAAGCATACGCTGAATTTACCTGAAACTGACTTCCCCATGCGCGGCATGCTGCCGAAGCAAGAGCCGGGGCGGGTTTCCCAGTGGCAGGATATGAATATTTACCAGCGCCTGCGGGAAGCCCGTGCGGGCGCGCCGCTGTTTGTGCTGCACGATGGCCCTCCCTACGCCAACGGCAGTATCCATATTGGTCACGCTGTTAATAAGATCCTCAAAGATATTATTGTTAAGTCAAAAAACTTAGCCGGTTTTGATGCACCGTATGTCCCGGGCTGGGACTGCCATGGCCTGCCCATTGAGCACAAGGTCGAAACCAC
>JAMCZP010000037.1 GCA_023485185.1 Gammaproteobacteria bacterium | reverse complement strand
ACCATGTCGATTCAGATTATCGCGGTGTGTGCCTGCGCAGGCTTGATCGTTGGGGTTATCTCACTGACCGGCGTTGGCGCGCGTTTCTCATCGCTACTGCTGGGCATGGCGGGTTTCAGCCAACTGCTGGCGCTGTTCTTCGCCATGTGTATCTCGATTATGCTCGGCATGGGTATGCCAACGACGGCAGCATATGCGGTCGCGGCATCGGTGGTCGCCCCTGGCTTAATCAATATTGGCATTGAACCGCTTGTTGCCCACTTCTTCGTATTCTACTTCGCGGTCATGTCGGCTATCACGCCGCCAGTGGCGCTGGCCTCTTATGCAGCCGCAGGCATTTCCGGGGACAACGCGATGGGCACCTCGGTTGCCTCGTTCAAGATCGGCTTGGCCGCCTTTATCGTGCCATTCATGTTCTTCTACAGCCCCGCCATGCTGATGGAAGGCAGCGCAATGCAAATCGCCCGCGTCGCAATAACGGCTTCTCTGGGGATCATTCTGCTGGCTGGCGTCGTCCAGGCATGGTTCTTTGGGCCAGTGAAAGCATGGCAACGCGTTATTATGCTGGTGGGCGCCATGTTTATGATTTATGGCGGTATCTATACCGATATTGCGGGTCTTGCGATCGGTGTCGTGATATTTCTTATGCAGCGTAAGCAGCACGGCAGCGGCACTAAGCTGCCCAGCACGGCTTAAGCGTACAGTTTAAGGCGATTACACTGATGCTGTTTGCAGAATGATTGGTTAATCCAATCAAACAAAAAGGCCGGAACGCTAGCGTTCCGGCCTTTCTAGTTAAGACGACTAGCAAAGCCTAAACACGCCTATTTTCGGCTGCGCCCTCTCACCGTTAATAGAGCCAAGCGAGCCAGAGGCCAGCCACCACGACAGACAGCACCGTTATCGGTATGCCAACGCGGGCAAACTCAAAAAAGCCAAGATGCACTCCCTGACGCTTGGCACCTTCCGCGACAATTAAATTCACTACGCTGCCAATCAGTAGCAGATTACCGGCCAGGGTCGACATCACTGCCAGTCTTACCAGCGTGGACTCAGGCAGTTCGGGGAACAGCCCTAACAGCAGCACCACAAAGGGCACGTTACCGATCACATTGCTCGCCAGCAGCGATAAACCCGCGATGCTCCACACACTGGTGGGCAATCCACCCTCGCCCAGTAGGCGGTTTACCAGAGCGCCCGCCTCGGGCAAGGAAGCGACACTGCCGGTGACAATAAATAAACCGATAAACAGCAGGAGGAGATTCCAGTCTACGGTTTCAACATAGCGGCGGCTGGCAACCTCGCGGGACATCATCAATACAAGGGCAACTGCCAGGGCGGACCACTCCCTTGGAATACCCGTTGAAAAAAGCACCAGCAAGGCAATGGCCGCTAATAAGGGTTTGTAGCGCATACTTTCTGCCATTGCTGACGTCGCTAACTTCGCTGACATTGGTGGCATAGCACTGATCACCCAGCGTTGTCGCCATGAAAACCAGATCACCAAGTAGGTGATGGTTAAGGCCGCTAATGCGGGTACTAGCGCTTGTAGACTGTAACCCCAAAAGTCCAAGCCGCCGGCTTGCCCAATCAAAATATTCTGTGGATTGCCAATTAGGCTGGCGGCGGAGCCTGCGTTACAGGACATCGCCAGCGCCAGCAGGAAGGGACGCGGATCCAAACCATGCGCTAGCAGGGTCTGGCACAGCAGTGGCGTCAGTGCAAAGGCGACGATATCATTGACCAACAGCGCAGATAACACGCCGCCCAGCAGTACCACCCCCAACAACAGCACGCCAGGGCGCTCTGCCTGCCCGGTAATAAACCCAGAAAGCCGGTCATAAACGCCAGAGAAGCCAAACTGAGCAGACACCAGCATTAGGGCGAAAAGTAGGGTCAGCGCGCCCACATCAATGTGGCTAGAGATGTCATCCAGTTGCACCACGCCAAATACCAACAGCACACAGGCGGCAGCCAATGCGATCCAAGCTCGATCAACCTGAAGACCGGGTAACCTACCGGCAGCCATGCCCAAATACGTCATAGCGAACATGGTGGTAATCAGCCACATGGTGTAAAACTCCTTTCCGCCTTCATCTACGTGCGCTCCTGGCCTGCGCTACAACATTAATGACGATTAAAATGATACGGGGCAAACTTGAACCCAAGGTGAATTAACCAATGGCCCTTCTCTTCATTCATAAAAAACCGGCCTGGCGGGTAGACCGCAGGCCGGTTTTTTCATCTCGAATATAAGGGGATGCTCAAATATGGCGTTATATCACCTCATAAGGCGGTATTTACAACACACTAACTATCTATTTTAGCTACTTAAATTATCAACAATCTTCAGTACCGGTGCGGCTTGGTTAAGCGTGTAGAAATGCAGGCCTGGCGCACCGCCATCCAACAACCGCTGACAAAGACGGCTTACCACCTCTGTACCAAAGCCAGTAATCGCTTCGCTGTCGTCGCCATAGGACTCTAACTGCTTACGAATCCAGCGCGGAATCTCAGCGCCGCAGGCGTCAGAGAATCGCGCGAGCTTGGTGTAGTTGGTTATCGGCATGATGCCGGGAATAATCGGCTGCTCAACGCCAAGCGCGCGGGCTTTATCGACGAAGTTGAAATAAGCATCGGCGGTGAAGAAGTACTGGGTAATCGCCATATTGGCCCCCGCCTGCATTTTGCGCGCGAAGTTTTCCACATCCTTATCAAGGTTGGCTGCCTGTGGATGAGATTCTGGATACGCAGCGACGGCTATGTCGAAATGGTCGCCGGTTTCAGCGCGGATAAACTCGACCAGCTCGTTGGCATAACGTAGCTCACCAATACTTCCCATCCCTGACGGCATATCACCACGCAGCGCCACTAGGCTGTCTACACCCTCCTCACGATACTGCGCCAGCAGGTCACGTAGCTGCGCTTTCTCACTGCCAATGCAGGAGAGGTGAGGAGCGGTCGTGATACCGCTTTCGCTGACCGCACGCACCACTTCACGGGTACGCGCTTGGGTAGAACCGCCAGCACCATAAGTCACCGAGAAAAAGCGTGGGTTCCGGGCGGCCAGTTCATCGCGAACGTGGATCAGCTTGTCACGCCCAGCATCGGTATTGGGCGGGAAAAATTCAAAGCTGATACCTAACGGATGCTCGTGGCTGCTCATGGGGTTTCCTTAAAGTGATCAATAGTGATGATATTTTGAGGTATTCTCGCTGTTCCACGGCGCGGGGGCTAATGAAAGTTTCCACGCTAGGCCTTTAATTCGGCTCATGTTAGCGAATCATCAAACATATGACGGGAGGGTAAATGGATCTTGCACCTGGAGCGCTGGTTGGGCCATTACTGATGTTATTGAGCTACGTAGGGCTAGGCTGGCTGGCTGCGCAGCGGCTTAAATTAGATCCTCGACCCATCGCTACGTTACTGGTTTACCTGATTGCCCCCTTTACCATTTTTCGCGCGCTGATGAACGGCGGCCCCACTCCTGACTATCTGTTGTTAACATTAGCGCTATTCATTCTGGCAAGCCTGATGGCCCTGGCCGTACAACGCCTTGCTCGCCACCGTTTTGGCGAACAGGAGGCGGCCTTGCTGGCGTTCTCTTCAGGGACGGGCAATACCGGCTATTTTGGCTTACCGATTGCGTTGATTCTGCTACCTGCTGAGGGCGTTACCCTTTACCTGTTCTGTATGCTGGGGATTAATATTTACGAATTCACCGTTGGGTTTTATCTCAGCGCTCGCGGGCGTTTTTCGGTGCGCGAGAGCCTGATCAAAATTTCTCGCTTACCGCTTATCTATGCATTCTTGCTAGCACTGCTGCTTAGCGCCCTTGAGGTAACCGTACCTGCTTCAATGATGAATTCCTTGGCAGTGTTCCCCGCCACCTACACACTATTGGGCATGATGATTATTGGCATGACGCTTAGCCAAGTAACGCTATCCGCCTGGGATACCCGTTTTGTTGCCGCCTGCTTAGGGCTACGCTATCTACTATGGCCGTTAGCCATGTTATTTGCCGTATTGGCACTTCAGTGGCTGGCGCCTCTTTCTACGGAGCTTGCCATGGCACTTTTACTGCTGGGCGTTGTTCCTATGGCTGCGAATGTGGTCGTGGTTGCTATGGAGTTGGGTATTCAGCCGCAAAAAGGCGCCCTGGCCGTGTTGGTCAGCACCTTGCTAGCGCCACTGCTGATTCCGCTATACCTCGGTTTAATGCTGCGCCTCACCGGGCTTGGCTAGTTATTGAGTTAGCGACTCTGAGCTGAGCTGCGGCTAGCATCGCTAAAAGCCTTCAACACCCGCCTGGTTAAGCTGAGCAGCCATATCTTGTACCTCAGGGTGGCTAAAAAATGCCACCAGTGCTTCTGCGCGAACGGGGCCAACACCCGGCATGGCTTGCCACTCTTCGCGCTGGTAGCCCGCCAGGGTATACCAGTCGCCTAAACGGGCATTGCCACCGGGAGGCATGCCAAGGGCACTCAACCACGCCTCAAACGGTCTGCCTTGGGCCGCCTGGAACTGGCGAATGAGCGCAGCGGCTCTAACATTGCCGATGCCATACGCCTGCTGCAGTTCGCGTGGCTCAATGTCCAGCCAGTCCAATAACTGAGTTACCGCGCCGGCCTCTATCAGCGCCCGCCAGATGCCTTCACCTACGCCTTGCATCCCCAACTGCTCACCTAGAAAGGTGAGTCGCGCTAGCAACTGGGCATCACAGCCAGGGATTAACTCAAAACAGCTCAACAGGTGATAGCGCTGTGGTGAAGGTGCGCTCAGCGGCGAGCGCTCCTGAGTATGCCAAACCACCTCGGTTAATTGGGGAATCGTTAGCCCGGCTAGGGTGACCGCGACTTGATCACCAGGGCGTACATCCAACGTTTCCCAGCGCTCCAGTGAACCTAGCGAAACGCGGCTGATACGCCGCCCTTCTAGCTGTACTGGATTGAGCCACACCAGTGGCGTCACTCGCCCGGTACGCCCAACGCGAAACTCCACGCCGCGCACTTCCGCCAGCGCCTGCTGCGAGGGATATTTCCAGGCAATGGCCCACTCAGGCGGCGATGATGACCAGCGACGTACGCCTGGGCGCTCAGCTTGCTTGATCACCACACCATCGGTGGCAAATGGTAGCGGGCCGTTAAACCAGCTATCGCGCCAGTAGGCGGCATCGCGACGCTCATCCAGCGGGTAGGTGTAGTCAGCGGTATCAAAGCCCAGAACACTTAACCGTGCGATACGCTCTTCCATTTCGGTGGGGCCATCGGGCCAATCCCAAATAAACAGCCCAATACGCTCAAGCGTCGCTGCTTCAGGAGAGGATTGGGCCATGGCGCCTGCTACCGCACCACGCGCGCCGGATGAGGGTAAGCGAGACTGAATGTGATCTGTTAGACGCCAATAAAGCTCGCCTTGAAATATGGCAGAAAGAGGCTCGGGCAGCGTATTTGGCACAGCAGGTAACTGAAGTGCTCGCGCCGTCCAATCCTGGCCACGCTCACCGTCGCCACGGCTAACAGCCTCGACCAGTTCGCCCTCTTCATAGCGCAGGGTAATAGCGACGCCGTCTACTTTGGGTTGAATCCATAGGTCGTTTCGGCGACTGGTAAAGCGCCTCACGCCATCGTCATCGGCTTTATTCAGCCCGCGCTGCGCGGCCGGATGGTCACGGGTCCCGCTACTGCTCGTCACCCTTGTGAGAGGGCGATGGTTCGGCTGGGTACCTAAGCAGCGCTGCCAAGTAGCTAGGCGATCAACGGTCTGGTCATAAAGCGCATCATCAATCAGCGAGATGCCCTCCTCGTGGTACGCGATGTCCCAATATTCAACATGCTCAGCAAGCGCTTGGCTTTCGCGCAATAGGCGCTCCTCGGACCAATCAGGGCACTCGGAAGCGTGTGCGGAAAAAGTGACAAGCCCTATCAGGCTACCGAATAGCCACGCGAAAACATGTATCGCCATTTCGCCCCCACTTAAATTCAGCTTTATTAAACAGACTTAGCCTAGCGTATTGGACATGAAAATTGACCACAAAAAAGCCCCCGGCCGAAGCCAAAGGGGCAATTTCATCCATTGCTTACAAACGATATAGCGAATGTCTTACAAACCGGCAGCCTTACGCAGCGCATCGGCTTTATCAATCTTTTCCCATGGGAAGGCGGTAAAGGTTTCAGTATGCGTGTGGCCTTTATCGTCACTCCAGGTGTAGCTATGCTCGAACGGCGCCCGACCAAAGTGGCCATATGCGGCGGTCAGTTGGTACATCGGATGCAGCAGATCAAGCATTTTGGTGATCGCGTAAGGGCGCAGATCGAAATGCTGACGCACCAGCTCAACGATTTTAGCATCGTCAATTTTGCCCGTACCGAAGGTATCAATGGAGACCGAGGTCGGTTCGGCAACGCCAATGGCGTAGGAGACCTGAATCTCACACTTGTCTGCCAGACCCGATGCCACGACGTTTTTAGCCACATAGCGACCCGCATAGGCGGCGCTACGGTCAACTTTCGAAGGATCTTTGCCCGAGAACGCGCCACCACCGTGACGTGCCATACCGCCGTAGGTGTCGACGATAATTTTACGTCCGGTCAGTCCACAGTCACCTACCGGGCCGCCAATCACGAATTTGCCGGTGGGGTTGATGTGGTACTGGGTGTTCTCATCTAGCCATTGAGCAGGAATCACCTGCTCAATGATCTCGCGCTTGATCATTTTACGCAGTTCATCCTGATTGATTTCAGGGTCATGCTGAGTAGATAGCACGATGGCATCAACACCACAGGGCTGGCCTTCGGCGTTATAGCGGATAGTTACCTGACTCTTGGCATCCGGGCGCAGCCACGGCAGCAGGCCATTTTTGCGCAGCTCGGCTTGGCGCTCGACCAAACGGTGCGAATAATGGATTGGCGCAGGCATAAACGAATCGGTTTCGTTGGTTGCGTAGCCAAACATCAAGCCTTGGTCGCCAGCGCCCTGGTCTTCCGGTTTGCTCCGATCAACGCCCTGGGCAATGTCAACACTCTGCTTGCCAATTAGGTTGATCACACCGCAGGTCGCGCCATCAAAACCAACGTCAGACGAGGTGTAACCGATATCGGTAATCACATCGCGTACTAAGGTTTCTAAATCGACCCATGCCGAGGTGGTAATTTCACCGGCAATAATCGCCACGCCGGTTTTCACCATGGTTTCACAGGCAACACGCGCCTGTTTATCACGGGCAATTATGGCATCTAGTACCGCGTCAGAAATCTGATCGGCAATTTTATCGGGATGACCTTCAGAGACAGACTCGGAGGTAAACAGGGAATATTCGCTCATCGCGCACTCGACCCTCTGTATGACGGCTGTATGTATTCCACAGCATCAGCAGGAAATCATGGCAGGTGGCCCCTGCCCGTATTAGAGAGCGGCAGCGCCGCCTCGGGAGGCAGAGTCTACACGCTGACGGCGATGCTTCCCATAACGTGATCCTATAATTTGCCATCAGATTTGCCGCTGCATTTGCCGCAACATGGGAAGTCAGCGACAATAGCGCCTTTATTATTTCTGTTTTCAGGCGAGGAGCACCCCCATGCCATCCCGTTTTGAGCTAGCCAATGCCATTCGCGCCCTTTCTATGGATGCCGTCCAGAAGGCCAAGTCAGGCCATCCTGGCGCCCCCATGGGTATGGCTG
>JAMCZP010000058.1 GCA_023485185.1 Gammaproteobacteria bacterium | reverse complement strand
CACCTACCCGCTGCATATGGAACAGTCGCTCACGTCCATCAATGGGCGATAGCGCTTTGAATGACCAAAAAGACTCTCCGCTCACTACTCCTTGTAACGCTTGAGAATTCTCAACTTTCATGCCGATCGAAAATTGCTCACTTGCGGGGTGTCTGGCAATTAACTTCGAATCAGAATCGAACAGTGCAATGCTTTCGCCGTCATACACGTGCATTTGTTGTAATGCATCGGCAAAGATGCGTGGAACAATGCTAGAGATAACCAAACCCGCAAAGTCACCACTTGAGGTATCTAACCGCCTACCATGGTACAAATAATAAGCTTGGTCACGCTCAGACCAGTGTAGCGGGGTAATTATTTCCTGCTGACCTCCTTGTTTAAAAGCGTTAAAAAACCGCGTATTGCTAATATCACTCCCTGCATTATGGTTATTGCTACCTCTCGCCAACACTCGACCATTAGGCCCCAGCACGGCTATTTCATCCGTCATAGGCACATATAAAGTAAGATTTTCTAATACCTGCTGAAGGGCCTGAGAATTGCTAGTATCGGACACTCCCTGCATGGTTATTAGCTCATCAAGGCCAAATAGCGCCTGACCACTTTGCGCAAATACGCCTTTTGCCCACTCGGTGACGACATTGGCACGCGCGGTAATCCGCGACTCAGCAGACTCGATTTCCTGCTTATACTGTTCACGAAGTAACCAGCCAAACAGTAGCATGGTGATGATAAGCGCCAGCAGGCAAAGCGCTATTACTTGCCGCCGCTGTTGGCGATAGCTTCTGCTTGCCTTTAAAGCTTCATTATTTACATCAGTCGGAATGATGGACATCGCACAGAAGCCTTATTCAGGCGTCCCATCAGGACACCTGGTACAGTGTAAAAAAAGAACCAGAAACGCTACACCACGCTCGCGAACACATAACTTATGCGATATTGACGTGGTGCATTTGTGATGTATATCAGTTTTTATCGCAGATGATTGGTTAAAAAGCGTGACGTTACCTATTGATTGTCTATTTACCAAGGAGTTTTATGGCATCGCTAGGCCAAATGAGCGACTACGAAATACGCTTGATCCGTATTTTTAAAACGGTCGTTGAGTGCGGTGGCTTTACCGCGGCTGAGACAACGCTTGGCATTAGCCGCTCGGCGATTAGCCAGCATATGAATGACTTGGAAGGACGGCTGGGCTTTTCACTCTGCCAGCGTGGCCGGGGTGGCTTTAGCTTAACCGAAGAGGGAAAAGAGATTTATCAAGCGGGATTAACACTTCTTACCGCACTGGAAACGTTTAAAAGCGATGTTAACGCCCTGCATCAAACAATTAAGGGCGAGCTAAATATTGGTATCACCGATAATCTAGTGACGCTGCCCGCCATGCACGTTACCAATGCGCTAGCCGAGCTTAGCGCACCGGAACATGAGGTAACGCTGCATATTCATATGGAGCCTTCAGACGCAGTTATTCGAGGTGTGATGGATGGTCACCTGCATGTCGGGGTAGTACCTGCAGTAAACCTGCCCACTAGTTTAGAAACCCGACATCTATACGACGAGCCGTCGTATCTTTATTGCGCCGCAGGGCATCCGCTGTTTGCTGAACACGATGACACGCTCAGTTTTGCTGACATCGCCCACTACCCGGCGATTTCGCCGCGCTACCCACTGCCTTTTGAGGCACGCCAAGCCCATGATTCGCTTAGCCTGCGTGCTTCAGCATCAGATCGCGAAGGAGCCGCCTTTTTGATGCTTACCGGGCGTTTTATCGGCTTTCTACCGGAGCATGTCGCCGCACAGTGGGTGGCAGCAGGCAAGATGCGAGCGCTTCATATTGCCACGCAGCACTACCGTATTCCCTTTGTACTCATCACCCGTCACGACCGCCGCGCCAACCGCGTCGTTGATGCTTTCTTAAGCTTGATCAAAAGCAGTTAGCACGAAAACCCGGCACAATGCCGGGCTTAAAGCGTAAGTCACTTTTACACTTTTTAGCGTGGCTCGATTGCCTCGCTGGCCATGATCGGCGCGGGCCCAGCTTGTGGAGACGATGCCAACACTTGGCTTGCCACAAAGTAAACAATCGCACCAAGCGCTGAGCCAGTAAACCAGCCGTAGTCGTAGAACCAGTTCATAGTGCCAGTTAGCAGTGACAGTAACGTCAGCGCCACTGGCACGCCAAACGCGATGAAACCGGCAATATTGACGGCGGGATAAGCGTGATTATCCATATATAGACTCGGCACATCTAAACGCTGTTTTTTAATCAGGAAGTAATCTACGGCCATGATGCCAGCAATGGGACCTAGTAGGCTGGAATAACCCAGGAGCCAGTTTGAGTACATCTGCTCAAGAGAGATACCTTGGCTAATCACGCCTGCTTTTTGCAGCAGGTCGTAGCCCATTAGCAGCACGCCTACCGCGCCAGTCATCAGTACGCCACGAGTTTGGTTAATCAACTTAGGCGCTATGTTCTGGAAATCGTTGGTAGGTGAGACAATATTCGAAGCGGTGTTGGTGGAGATCGTGGCGATGATGATCAGCAGCATCGCCATCACTACCCAGAAGGGGCTGTCGATATAACCGATCAAGCGGACTGGGTCGGCAACAGTTTGCCCTACCAGCGTCTCAGATGCAGCGGTTAGTACCACACCTAGTGCAGCAAAAAAGAACATCGTTAACGGCAAACCCATCACTTGGCCAACAATTTGATCTTTCTGGCTTTTTGCAAAGCGACTGAAATCGGGGATATTAAGCGATAGCGTTGCCCAAAAACCCACCATGGCAGTTAAGCCTGCGAAGAAGTAACCGTAAACAGATGCCCCTTCTGGGCGCGATGGCGGCTGTGCGAGAAGCTCGGTCATCGACATATTCGGCCACGCCCACATCATTAAACCGATCCCCACCGCTAACAACAGCGGCGCTGCCAAGGTTTCCAGCCATTTAATCGACTCTGCACCGCGAATCACCACATACAGATTCATCGCGCCGAAGGCAAAGAAGCCGATAACTTCGCCAATGCCCCCCATGGCAGCCCAGGCAGGGATCAGCTCAGAAAGTAATAGGTGAATTGCCAAACCGCCAAACATCGTCTGGATACCAAACCAGCCACAGCCCACTAATGCACGCACTAAGCAGGGTACATTGGAGCCTAAAATGCCGAATGAGGAGCGTAAAACAACCGGAAATGGGATGCCAAATTTCGTGCCGGGAAAAGCATTCAGAGTAAGGGGAATCAGCACAATGATATTCGCCAAGAGAATAGCGAATAGTGCCTCCCCTACACTTAATCCAAAATAAGCAGTTAATACGCCGCCTAGCGTATAGGTAGGCACACAAATCGACATGCCCACCCACAGCGCTGCAATATTCCACTTACTCCAGGTGCGCTCGCTGGCTTTTGTAGGCGCGATATCTTCATTAAAACGTGCGCTACTGCGTACATCGTTGCCTGCATCAAGCTCTATTAGTCCGCCTCTATCCACCATTCGAGAGGTTGTTCCCGTCATATTGTGCCTCCTCAGCAATGTGTTGCCCTGCCACGCTCTTATTCCAGCCTTCACGGTAAGTAGAGCTCTTAAGTACGGCTCTTAGAAATACCAAAGCAATAAGCGTGCCCAGTCCCTAAGGCGCACCCATTAACTCACTGATTAAAAAGCTGCCTTACAAGACAACAATATTATTGTTAGCTGGTTACTTTAAATATTGGCTTTCCCAAACCAAGGCCAATTAAGCAAAGCTAGGCCAAAAAAAATATTTGCACCAATTTAAAACAACAAAATGCCAAAAACATCCCCCATATTTACATCAAGCTAATGATTTAAAAGAATTAAAAATATTTACCAAAACAGTGCACAGGTTCACCAAAAAAGTGAGCACCCCGAAAATTAATAATAAAAACAAACAAACTCAATGAGTTAAAAGAAAATTAAAAAACACAAAGCATTAACTTGCTAAAACCATCCACCCAGAGATACTTTTAATAAAAGCTGTCAGTATCGACAGCTTTATAATAATAATTCTTATTCCCAGAATAAAGATATACACCAATAATCAGAGGAAGCGTCTGATGCAGAAGATGAAAATCGGTCTGATTCAAATGGGCCTGAAAACCAGCACTGATCTCGAACCCGCCGCCATTCGAGACGCGATGAACGAAGCGCATCTGCCGCTGATCAAGCAAGCCGCCGAACAAGGCGTGCAGGTGCTGTGCTTCCAGGAAGTGTTCAATCAGCCCTACTTCTGCCCTAGTCAGGACGGCAAATGGTACGCCGCCGCTGAGCGCGTGCCAGAAGGCCCCACCTGCCAGATGATGCAGAAGCTCGCTGCTGAACACAGGATGGTGATCATTGTCCCCATCTACGAAGAGACCGAGACTGGCGTTTACTACAACACCGCAGCTGTGTTTGATGCCGATGGTAGTTATTTAGGCAAATACCACAAGACCCATATCCCCCAAGTCGCCGGATTTTGGGAGAAGTTCTTCTTCAAGCCAGGCAACTCCAACTGGCCAGTGTTCGATACCGTCTACGGCAAAATCGGCGTGTATATTTGCTACGACCGCCACTTCCCCGAAGGCTGGCGGGCGCTTGCTCTCAACGGCGCTGAGGTAATTTTCAACCCCTCCGCCACCGTGGCCGGGCTATCCCAATATTTATGGGAGCTGGAACAGCCCGCCTCAGCGGCCGCCAACGGCTGCTTTATCGCTGCGATCAACCGGGTTGGAACCGAAGCGCCCTGGAATATCGGCGACTTTTACGGCTCCAGTTACATCGTTAACCCGCGCGGCAAGATCGAAGCCCAGGCCAGCGAGACCGACGACGAGCTACTGGTACACGAGATTGATCTGGATATGGTGCGCGAGGTGCGCAACAACTGGCAGTTCTTCCGCGACCGCCGTCCCGAAACCTATACCCGCCTCACCGACGGCGAATAAGCCACCTCAGTCAATCACTTAAGGAGCGAACCATGAGCTTATTGATCAAGGGCGGCACCGTCGTCACCCACGCCGATACCTACCGCGCAGACGTGCTCTGCGTCGATGGAAAAATCCATGCCATCGGCACCAATCTGGAGACCCCCGAAGGCTGCGAGATCGTCGATGCCAGTGATCAACTGGTGATGCCCGGCGGCATCGACCCCCACACCCATATGCAGATGCCGTTTATGGGCGCGGTGGCCAGCGAGGATTTCTATACCGGCACCGCCGCGGCCATGGCGGGCGGCACGACGACCATTATCGATTTTGTGATTCCCAGCCCAGGCCAATCACTGCTGGAAGCCTTTGCAACCTGGCAGGGCTGGGCGGAAAAAGCGGCTACCGACTTCGCTTTCCATGTGGCGATTACCTGGTGGGACGAGAGCGTAAAAGAAGAGATGGGGACGCTGGTGCGCGAACACGGCGTTAACAGCTTCAAGCACTTTATGGCCTACAAGGGCGCGATTATGGCCACCGACGATATCCTGGTGGAGAGTTTTTCCCGCTGCCTGGAGCTGGGCGCGATTCCCACCGTACACGCCGAAAACGGCGAGCTGGTCTACCATATGCAACAAAAGCTGCTAGCCCAGGGCATCACCGGGCCAGAAGCGCACCCGCTTTCCCGCCCGCCCCAGGTCGAAGGCGAAGCCGCCAGCCGGGCGATTCGTATTGCCAGTACCCTGGGTGCGCCGGTTTATTTGGTACACGTCTCCACCAAAGACGCGGTGGATGAGATCGCCTACGCCCGCCAGCAGGGCCACCCGGTGTTTGGCGAGTGCTTAGCGGGGCATCTGGTGATTGATGACAGTGTTTACCAGCACCCGGACTGGGCAACGGCGGCTGCTCACGTGATGAGCCCGCCCTTCCGCCCTAAAGGTCATCAGGAAGCGCTCTGGCATGGCCTGCAATCCGGCAATCTGCAAACCACCGCCACCGACCACTGCTGCTTCTGCGAAGAGCAGAAAGCCGCCGGTAAAGATGACTTTACCAAGATCCCTAACGGCACCGCGGGTGTGGAAGATCGCCTCACCGTGCTATGGGACGAAGGCGTGAATACCGGCAAGCTCTCACCCCAGGAATTCGTCGCTGTCACCTCCACCAATACCGCCAAAATCTTCAATCTCTACCCGCGTAAAGGGGCGATTCAGGTGGGCTCCGATGCTGACATCGTGGTGTGGGACCCTAACGGCACTCGCACCATCTCCGCCAAGACCCACCATCAGAACGTCGACTTCAACATTTTCGAGGGTAAAACGGTGCGCGGCATCGCCCGTCACACTATTAGCCAAGGCAAGTGGACATGGCGTGATGGCGAGCTGCACGCCGAGCGCGGCGCAGGTCGCTACTTGGAACGCCCCGCCTACCCCGGCGTTTTCGAGCTGTTGGCCAAACGTGCCGAGCTGAATACGCCCGTTGCGGTAACGCGCTAACACCATTCAAGGGAGAAACGACCGTGACCCATTCACTTGATCACCTGCCTAGCGCAAAAGAGGTCGGCACCTACGACCCAGATACGTTGGCACATAATTTCAGCGACCTTCACCCTCCACTGACGCCGCGCCAGGCAATGATTGAAAGCCAGCGCTGCCTCTACTGCTTCGATGCGCCATGCGTCGAAGCCTGCCCATCGGACATTGATATTCCGAGCTTTATTCGCCAGATCGGCGAAAACAATATCAATGGCGCGGCGGAAACCATTCTGGAAGCCAATATCCTCGGCGGCAGCTGCGCCCGGGTGTGTCCAACGGAAATCCTCTGCGAGCGTAGCTGTGTGCGTAACCACGATGCCGAGTGTCAGCCAGTACTGATCGGCCTGCTACAACGCCACGCCACCGACCATATGCAGTTTGAGAGCCACCCCTTCAAGCGCGCTGCCAGCACTGGTCGCCATATTGCCATAGTGGGTGCCGGGCCTGCCGGGCTCTCCTGCGCGCATCGCCTGGCGATGCTGGGCCATCAGGTGACGATTTTTGAAGCGGAGCAAAAGCCCGGCGGGCTAAACGAGTACGGCATCGCCCGCTACAAAATGACCGATGACTTTGCCCGCAAGGAAGTTGAGTTTCTGCTGGAGATCGGCGGCATCGACATCCAGTACGGCCAGCGCCTGGGTGATAACCTCACCCTCGACACCCTGCGCCAGCAGTACCACAGCGTCTTCCTAGGTCTGGGGCTGGGTGCCAGCCGCGCTTTAAGGCTCACAGGCGAAGAAGCGCACGGCCTGATGCCTGCAGTGGATTACATTAAAACCCTGCGCCAGACCGATGAACTGGGCAGCCTTGCAGTAGCCAAGCGCTGCATCGTGATTGGCGCAGGCAATACTGCCATTGATATGGCCACCCAAATGGCGCGCCTAGGGGCGAGCGAGGTCACACTGGTCTACCGGCGTGGCACTGAGGCGATGTCCGCCACCGACCACGAACAGGAGATCGCCAAGGCCAACGGCGTGCGCATGGTGACCTGGGCGCAACCCGATGAAATCTTGCTGGATCACCAAGGCCGAGTAGCGGGCATGCGCTTTGCCAAGACTCAGGAACAGGCGGGCCAATTAACGGCCACCGGAGAAAGCTTCGAAATCGCCGCCGATGCCATCTTCAAGGCCATCGGCCAGGACTTTGAGGGGACAAGCCTCCGTGACGCGACCGCCGCCGAGCTTGACCGAGACGGCGAGCGCATTCACGTCAATGAGATGTTCCAAACGTCACTACCCAATGT
>JAMCZP010000358.1 GCA_023485185.1 Gammaproteobacteria bacterium | reverse complement strand
CATCGTGTAGACGCTTTTAGCGAAGGCCAAACGGCGCTGCTGCATATTATTCAGTGCGCTCGCGATATGGAAACGACGCGACCGGTTATCATTTTAGATCGCCTGCTACCTGATATAGGGGGCATTGAGGTATGCCGCAACTTGCGCACCGCTGGTATTACGTTTCCTGTGTTGATGTTAACTGCACTGGATAGTGTGGAAGATACAGTATCTGGGCTTGAAGCCGGCGCGGATGACTATCTTGTAAAACCGTTTGCGTTTGAAGAGTTGCTGGCAAGGTTAGGTGCTTTAACACGCAGGCATGAGGGGCACGCTTGCTCACCTGATAAGTTGCTATGGGTCGGTGATCTCTGTTTGGATCGAGAGCAGTGTTGCGCCACAAGGGCTGGCCAGCGTATTGAGCTGACACCTAAGGAGCTGGCGATACTTGAGCTGTTAATGTCGTCACCAGGCAAGCTGTTTAGCCGGGAACGTATTCTTTCAAGCGTATGGGGTGCCTCTGAAGACCCGCTGACTAATATCGTCAATGTCTATATTCGCCGACTGCGCAGTAAGTTGGATATAACATCGTCAAAGGGGTCGCTAATTACTACCCAGCGTGGTTTTGGCTATCGCATCAACACGCCGTATTAGTAATAAATAGTGTATTACTATGCAACGTTACTATTCACCTAACGTTAATGAAATTGGCCTCTTGCGTTAATACTGGTGCGATCTTAACGAAAGCGACTCCCGGTTATAGTGATTATGCACGCTGCAAAGCAGCAGCTTATTACTACTCCACGGAGAATGACTAACATGATGAAATCACTACTTGCCAGTACTGTATTGGGTCTGGGACTAGGCGTTGGTTCATTTGCAAGCGCCACGCAGGTGACGCATTTAGGTGGCGATATCACCGAAGAGCAAGTGCTTGAAGCACAAAAAGCGTGGGGAGAGGCCCTGATTGCGATTGCTAACAAGTACGATGAGAAAGGTATCCAGGCCGCCACCGAACTTGCTGAGTCGGTGATTGATAGCGCCTACGGCTACGATATGGGTCCCGTGCTTTTTAAACCGACCCTCGCCGCAGCACCACAAACCTTTCGGAGCACGCCTGAAGGGGCATTAGCTTATTTTGTTGGCCATAGTGATGAGTTCCCTGAAGACAGTGGTTTCGCACTACGGGGCTGGCAAGAGGTGACGGTGGATAATGCCGCTATTTTTATCAATGGCGATACGGCCCTGTCCATGGGTAATGTCTCTATGGTAGATAGCGATGGCAACACCACCACGGTAGACAAAAGCTGGGGCTACCAGTTAGATGAAGAGAATAACTTACGTATTGTGCTGCACCACTCATCGCTACCGTTTATCAATTAATACGCGCCGAAATTAGTCGCTAAGCGAAACAATTACTCAACAAATTAGCAAAAACCACACGTTGTAAACCTGATAATTGAAAACATAAGAGGCTTACGACAGGTGTAAGCCTCTGGGTACTACTAGCGGCTGCGTAAACACACCAGTAGGGCTTGCAGTGGGTGCGGCAGTATTTGTTCAGAGTAGCGCTTCACTTGGCTGCGGCAGGAGTAGCCCGTCGCCAAAAGCCTGCCCGCGTTCTCCTGCGCCTCCACCTGGGGCTGCCAGGATTGGGCATAGATCGTTTTCGAGGTTGCTGCGTTGCGGGTTTCATGGCCGTAGGTGCCGGACATGCCGCAGCAACCGCTGGCCATCAGTTCAAGCTCTAAACCAAACGCCGCAAATACCTGCTGCCACGCCTTGGGGCTGCCCGGGGCGTTGGTTTTCTCGGTACAGTGGGAAAGTAGTTTAAAGCCAGGGTCGGTTAGCGTCAGTTGACTGGGCGCCAGGGTGTTAATTCTTGTCGCCAGCCACTCTTGCAGCATCAGTACCTCAGGCACGGCCTCATTACCCAGCGCTTTGACGTACTCTTGGCGGTAGGTCAGCGTCATTGCCGGATCGATACCCACCATCGGAATATCGAAGCGGGCCAAGGTACGAAGCCGCTCGGCCTGCTTAGCGGCGGTGCGCTCGAACGCGCCCAAAAAGCCCTGCACTTGAAGCGGTTTGCCATTGGCCGAGAAGGGCATGACAAATACGCGCAGGTTAAGGCGCGACAGCAATTCCACCACGTCCATCACTAGCGTAGCTTCGAAGTGGGTGGTAAACGCATCTTGAACAATAATCACGCTACCTGCACGCTGCTGCTCGGTAAGTAGCGCAAGTGCCGTGGGCGTGGCTTCGGCGACCCCCCAAGCCCTTAGCTGTTTCTTCACACTGGCACGGGAAAGCGCAGGGGAGTCGCTTATGCCCAACTGACCACGCATCAGTTTTTCTACCCAGCGTTGGCCAATGACCCGGTTGTACACGGGGACAGCTTTGGCAAGTGTGGGCAGCAGAAATTCAGTGCCACCAATGATGTAGTCGCGTAAAGGTCGTAGATAGCGGCCGTGGTAGACCTCTAAAAACTGCGAACGAAACTGGGGAACGTTGACCTTAACGGGACACTGCCCCGCGCAAGACTTGCACGCCAGACAGCCCGCCATGGCGTCGTAAACCTCATGGGAGTAATCGTGATGCTGCTTACGGCTGAGCGTATTCGCCATGCGTAGCGGAAAGCTTTTAATAAAGCCCCAGCCGCCTTCAGCTTTCTTCTTGCGCGACTCTTCCACCACATCGATTCCTGCCTGAGACTGCAAACGCAGCCACTCTCGGATCAAACTGGCGCGGCCTTTCGGCGAGTGGCGACGATCCCGGGTGGCTTTCCAAGAGGGGCACATCGGATCATCAAGGTCGTAGTTGTAGCAAGCGCCATTGCCATTGCAGTAAACCGCCGCGTCGTAGGCCTGCCAGGCGCGCTCATCAATGGTGCGATCAAACTGGCCGCGCATGGGCACGCTATCGACCGTTAGCAGATCGGGGTCGCTATCTTTGGCGATCACTTCACTACTCTCGGAAGGTGTGGCGATCTTGCCAGGGTTAAGCTGGTTGTAGGGGTCAAACGCCGCTTTTACCCGCTGTAGGCTAGGGTAGAGTTCACCAAAGAACTTGGGTGCGTATTCTGAACGCACGCCTTTGCCGTGTTCGCCCCACAGCAGGCCGCCATACTTCTGGGTAAGTACCGCCACTTCATCGGAAACTGCGCGAATCAGTGTTTCCTGTTCGGGGTCTTTCATATCGATGGCGGGGCGCACATGGAGCACGCCAGCATCCACATGTCCAAACATGCCATAGGAGAGCCCCCGGGCATCCAGTGCAGCGCGGAACTCGCTAATAAAGTCGGCCAGATGCTCCGGTGGTACCGCGGTATCCTCCACAAAGGCAATTGGGCGTTTTTCACCCTGTACGTTGCCGAGCAAGCCTACGGAACGTTTGCGCATGGCGTAGACTTTTTGAATCTGCCCGCGACCTTCCGCCAGGGTGAAGCCAAGCCGCTCCACTGTAGTATCTTGGCTTAAGTGGTGGGTAAATGCCGTAACGCGGCTGGCCAGTTGTTCGGGGTCGTTGTCATTAAACTCAATCAGGTTAATGCCGCGAATGGGCGAGCTGCCCGTAGCAGGAAAGAACTCCGCCACGCTGTCCCAAACGAAGTCTTCCATAGCGAGCTGAAGCACCGTGTCATCTACCGTTTCGATAGAGGTGGGATTCGCCGCGCTACTCTTTAACACGTTGGCATCCCGCAGGGCATCCATAAAACTGGTGTAACGCACGTTAACCAGCGTGGAGTGCTTAGGGATCGGCAGCACATTCAGCACGGCTTCGTTCAAAAAGCCTAATGAGCCTTCCGAGCCACACAGTAGGCTATTGAGATTGAGCTGCCCTTCAGCATCGCGTAAGTGGGCCAGGTCATAGCCGGTTAAACAGCGGTTGAGCGGCGGAAAGGTGGCCGCAATCAGCTCACGCTGTTGATCGATAATCTCGGCGGCGGTGGAATGCACGCGACCCAGAGTGCCTTCCTGCTGGCGGCCAACCTGTTCTTCATCTGGCGTTAACGCTCGGCTATGCAGGTGTTGGCCGCCAAGCAGGATGGTATCGAGTTCCAATACATGGTCGCGGGTTTTGCCATACTCACAGCTGCCCTGGCCGCTGGCATCGGTGGAAATCATGCCGCCGATGGTGGCGCGGTTAGAGGTGGAAAGCTCTGGTGCGAAAAACAGCCCATGGGGTTTGAGCGCGGCGTTAAGCTGGTCTTTGACGACGCCTGCTTGCACACGGACCCGCCCGTTCTCAACGTCGATTTCCAGGATCTGGTTCATGTGGCGTGACACATCCACCACGATACCATCGGTCAACGGTTGCCCATTGGTGCCGGTGCCGCCACCGCGGGGCGTTAACACGATGCCGCGATGGGACGTTTGCGCGGCCAGCCGGGCCAGGCGCTCAATATCTTCTGCATGTTTGGGGTAGACCGCCGCCTGGGGCAGGCGCTGATAAATCGAATTATCCGTCGCTAACACTGTGCGGTTAGCGTAATCGGGCGCGATTTCACCCTCAAAACCGCGTGCTTTGAGGGCTTCTAAAAAATGTACGTAGTCTTTCCCCAAACGTTCAAACGGGGCGGTACGGGTGTCCAAGGATGCAATCATAGTTGATCAGGCCGTCAGTGCTGGGGGCGCAATAAAGAGAGTCCGCTACTTTACCGCAGCGGCTGCCTGGCTGCATCTCAAGGTGATGCTTTACGCCACGCCCAGTGCTTCTTTGACCAACGCTGCGGAAGCGTCCGACATTGGCAGCGTTAAAGCCAGCTCATGCGCGCGAGGCGACATCTTACGCCAGGTTTTCTGCACAATGCGCACCATATGGTCGTGCTCAATTTTGCGTGAGAAATCAGCAAAGTAGTTCTCCAGAAATACCAGACAGGCGCAATCTTCCAGTGCTTGCACATCGGGATCACGGCCCAAACCTTTTTTGCCAATAATAGTTGCTGCTCGATCAGCATCTTCAGCAGTAAAGCCTGCCTCGCGCATGAGCTTGGCAGTAGTGTCACCCGCGCGGGTTGCTTGGTCACGCCGCCAGGTTAAATAGCCGATACGCCCTTCAGGATACGCTTCCCGCGGCACTAACCAGCGTTGCAGGTGCTGGGCACGAACTGCCAAGCGCAATACCTCATCGGGTGCATCGTGTACGCGATCTAGCCAGCCACTCATACGTTGGGCATAGGCAAGCTCCTGGGGCATTATGGTGCCGTCGGAGAGCGTCGTGGAGCGTGGGTCTTCAGCATGTAGGGTATCAATGGCAATAAGGGTTTGGTCAAACGCGCTTGGCATGGCAGCGGTACTCAGCTTGGAATATAAACACTAGGTTGCCGAGAAAAAGCTTGGATCACAACTGCTGCGTAACGAGAGGGGGCGCCCGCCGCCAGCGGCAGCGGACGAATATGACATTGATTAAACGCAACAATCTGCCTAGCGGCGAGTGTTGTAAGTGGCTAGGTCAATTTCACCTTCGCTCTTACCTACTAGCGTGGTCACCATTAAATCACCGGCCACGTTAACGCTAGTGCGGGCCATATCTAGAATACGGTCAATACCCGCCACTACAGCAATGGCTTCCAGCGGCAGGCCAATCTGCGCCATAACAATCGAGAGCATAATCAAGCCAGCCCCTGGAACACCGGCCGTTCCGATAGAGGCCAGCGTGCCGGTGGCGACAATCATGCCGTAATCCATCATGGTCAGGTCAGCGCCAATCATCTGGGCAATAAACAGCACCACAACGCCCTGGTAAAGCGCTGTGCCGTCCATATTGATGGTGGCACCCACGGGTAGCACGAAGCCTGAGACACCCTCAGAAATGCCCAGGTTTTTCTGCGCACAGCGAATCGACACCGGAAGCGTACCTGCTGATGAGGCCGATGAAAAAGCGACCACAATGGCGTCTAGGCTGCCTTTCAAATAACGCACCGGATTCAGGCGGCCAATCAGTGAGATAAAGCCTGAGTAGACGACCAGCACATGGATAATGCTAGCGAGATACACCACGCCGATGAGCTTAGCCAGTGGTAATAGAATCTCTAATCCGTATTGACCTGAAACATGGGCGATTAAGCCAAATACACCAAATGGCGCAAACGCCATCACAATGCCAGTGAGCTTGTACATCGCCTCGGCAAAGCTATCGAACACCTTCATGACCGGCTCGCCTTTATCGCCAATCAAGGTCAGCGAAATACCCAAACCAATGGCAAACACAATGATCTGCATAATGTTGCCGTTGGCCAGGGCATCTAGCGGGTTGCGGGGCACTAAATTGACCAGGATGGAGACCAACGAAGGCGCTTCATTAGCCGCCACTTCGCTGTCGAAGCTTAAATTAACGCCTACCCCAGGCTGCAACAGAGTAGAAAGCACCAAGCCAATGCTGATCGCAAAGGCCGTCGTGACCAGATAAAGCCCGATAGTGCGAGCACCAATACGGCCCATTTTTTGTGGGTCGCGCATGGAGGTAATGCCTACCACCAGCGTAGAAAATACCAGCGGCACAATCAGCATCATGATAGCGTTGATAAAAATATCACCCAGCGGTTTAAAAACGCTGGCGGTTTCACCTAACACCGCACCGGCTAAAATACCCAGCGCCAAGCCCGCGAGAATTTTCTTCCATAAGGCGATTCCCCGCCACCAGCCAAATTTTCCTTTGTGTGCTATTTCCTGCACGGCCTTTCTCCTGTTTAAAGTGCGAAAACCTATTATTTCGCGAGTCACTAGTCGAATCGGCGGGAACTCTACCACTTTTGGCTAATAAGACCAGCTGAGGTTTTACCAAGGGATGGCAGTGGAGGAGCTGTGGCTGGGGAGAGATAGATAAGAGGAGAAGAGCAGTATTTTACTTTAGCTGCTTGGGAATTTCTGTTTCTGATGAAGCACTCGCATGATGCGAATAGTAGATCCATCAACCCAATAGGAAATAATCAGCGATACCTCAGGGATGATAAGTAATCTGCCTGGAATGCCTTCTCGTTGTACGCCCATCATCGGTTGCTCAAGTAGGTTTTCAGCTTTAACTTCGATAAGGTCATCGGTTTTCTCCGCCACTAGAGGGTTAAAGTCGTAAAGAAACTCAAAGATCACCTCACGATCATTAAGAGATTCTTCTTCCCAAAAAATCATGGCTTGGCTTGCTGGCGGATTTTAGCCTTACGTTCAGCCATCTGTGCTTTCGCGTTTTCATGATCAATAAAGGAAGTCTTACCCTCATCATATTTCTCAAAGGCTAGATTTACCTGATGGGCTAGCCATGTATCGTGCGACAACACCTTGCGCTGTTGCTCAGCCAACAGCTCAGTAAATTCACGGCAGGCATCACTCAATGTGCGCCCTTGGCTTTCAGCCATTTGTTGGCTTAAGCGCTTTGTTTCCTCATCAACACGAAATTGAATTCTGGTGTCCATGGTGAGTACCTATTTAAGTCTTTATGTGTGTACAAATGTTAGCACAAATACGCTTGGCAGGGAGATTGATGAAATCTAGGTGGCTCATACGAATGCGATGATCACAAGGCTATCTTGGTGGCTGCTAGGTTCTGTCTGAAAAGTCATAAATGTTACGCTCTCTCTGTTCATTGAGCAGGAGGGCGATATGGCAGGCCGTTACGAGCTTTCTGATCAGCGTTGGCAGATGATCGAGGACATCGTTTCTCCGCCGCAGACCATGGGGCGCCCTCGCCGGGACGACCGCCAGATGCTCAACGGTATCCTGTGGATTCTTTG
>JAMCZP010000290.1 GCA_023485185.1 Gammaproteobacteria bacterium | reverse complement strand
CCGGTGAACCCGGCCCAGGTGAAATTAAAGTACGCCTGCATGCAAGTTCCTTGAACTTCCACGACTACGCCGTGGTGGCCGGTATGATTCCGACCGAGGAAAACCGCATTCCCATGTCCGATGGCGCAGGCGTGGTGGAAGCCGTCGGTGAGGGGGTAAGCGAGTTCGCAGTGGGTGACCACGTGGTCTCGACCTTCTTTCCGCATTGGTTGGAAGGCCCGGCCAGAGTGGGAGATTTTCGCGCTACGCCGGGCGATGGCGTTGATGGCTACGCTTGCGAGCAGGTGGTTCGCCCGGTCGAGTGGTTTACCCATCAGCCTAAAGGTTACAGCCACGCAGAATCGGCAACGTTAACCACGGCAGGCTTAACCGCTTGGCGCGCACTGGTCGTCGATGGCGGCATCAAAGCGGGTGATACTGTGCTGGTGTTAGGCACCGGTGGGGTATCTATTTTTGCCCTGCAGTTTGCCCGTTTGATGGGTGCCCGGGTAATTGCGACCTCTTCTTCTAATGAGAAGCTGGCGCGACTGCGCGAGATGGGCGCTGAGCACACCATCAATTACAAAGAGACGCCTGACTGGGGTAAGCGCGTTAAAGAGCTGACCAACGGCGAAGGCGTTGATCATATCGTCGAAGTGGGCGGCCCGGGTACGCTGCCGCAATCGTTTGATGCGATTAAAATCGGTGGTCATATCGCGCTAATTGGCATACTTACCGGCCGAGAAGGTGAGGTGCCAACGGCCAAACTAATGGCCAAACAGGCGAACTTGAAAGGCTTGATTGTTGGTAGCCGTCGCCAGCAGATTGAGATGATTCGTGCACTTGAAACTCTGGATATGCATCCGGTTATTGACCGAAAATTTCCTCTTGAAGATATTGCTGAAGCCTTCCGCCATCAGGAGTCCGGTAAGCACTTTGGTAAGATCTGCCTGACATTTTAAATCCCTAAACGGTATTTAACCTGTCAGCTTGCACGCCTTGTTTTATACAAGGCGTGCAAGAGGGTTTAATCTGACAATCGGCTATAAACGACGCCTTTAACCTCAAGTTCCAAGATCTCTTCATAAGGCACAGTGACACCTTCAACGTCGCCTGGCTCCTTATGGCTGTTTTTGATCTGGGTTTCAGGAATAACTTTTACTCCTGCCATTCCTACATGCTGTATTCGAGCGCTAAAGCGGTTGCCTTCATGCTCTATCAGCAATCTTTCTCCAGCAATACACTTGCTTAGCTTGTCATGCAGCTCTTCTTCGCTGACGTGAACGACACTCATTGCTTGCTCCTTTTGCACTTGCAATAAAAATTAATCCCTTAAAATTGTGCTAAATACTGTCTATCAAGACTCTATTTTAGACCATAAGTTCGTTTGCAAGATTAAGCAGATAGTGCGCGTGACTAACTTACCACCAGCGTTGCTGCCCCCAATGCTAATTTGGATGCAGGCAACGCTGCAGTCTCTTCTACTGAGAGAGGCTTGGGAGCTTAAGCTTCGTTTGACTCAGGTAGCTCACCGCTATGGTAGACATTTTGTACATCATCCAGCTCGTTCAACATGCCCAGGAATTTTTCGAACATGGCGACATCCTCGCCTTCCACGGGAGTGGTGTTTTGCGGTAGAAACTGAATTTCGTCCACTTCAAAATCAATTTCACCGAAAGCATCCAACAGCGCCTGTTTGGCTTTGGCGTAGTCGGTGTGCGGGGCGAAGACAGTGATCCGCTCGGCTTCCTGCTCAATGTCAGTGACATCGACATCGGCTTCCATTAGCGCTTCCAGCACGGCTTCTTCATCGCGTCCGGTAAACGAGAAAATGGCGCAGTGGTCAAACATATGGCTGACACTACCCGGCGTACCAATTTTGCTCTTGGTTTTGGTGAAGCAGCCGCGTACATCACCAAAGGTACGGTTAGGGTTGTCGGTCAGACAGTCGACAATCACCATGACGTTACCTGGGCCAAAGCCTTCATAGCGGGCGGCAGAGAAGTCTTCGCCACCAGCGCCGCTGGCTTTGTCGAGCGCTTTATCAATAACGTGGGAAGGTACCTGATCTTTCTTGGCCCGCTCCATTAAACCGCGTAGCGCTAGGTTGCCATTGGGGTCGCTACCACCGGCTTTAGCGCAAACATAAATTTCACGTCCATATTTGCTATAGACTTTTGTCTTCGCATCGGCCGTTTTGGCCATGGATTCCTTACGGTTCTGAAAAGCCCTACCCATGTTGTCGTCCTGTGTTATCCATACATCGCTCGCCACGAGCGATGTTGTCAAAAAAAGCAAATTTTACCCAACAGCGTACCATGCTAACAGCGTTATTTAAGACACCCACCACCGGCAAGCTTTCCTTCGCGTATACTGCCAGCCCTTAAAGAGTGGATATCGTTCCTTCAGGAGGTACAGGCATGCCATTTACGCTATGGCTATCACTCGCTGCCATTTGTGCTATGGGCGCGATGTCGCCGGGACCAAGCTTGGCACTAGTACTGCGTCACACCTTGGGCGGTGGCCGGTTTTCGGGAATGACCGCAGCGATCTTTCATGCTTTTGGGGTTGGCTTCTATGCGCTACTCACGGTGTGGGGGTTGGGTGCGCTGATAACGCGTTTCCCACTGCTGTTTCAGTTAATCACCTGGGGCGGTGCCGCTTATTTGGCATGGCTAGGTGTTAAAGCGCTGCGTGCAGGAAAAGCAGGTGCTTTACAGCCCAATGCGATTGCCACTACCCGGGGGCAGGCCGCCAAAGAGGGTGTGCTGGTCGCGTTAGGCAATCCTAAGCTGATTCTTTTTTTTGTGGCGCTGCTCAGTCAGTTCGTGACACCTGATATGTCGGCGTTGGCTAAAGTGATCATTGTATTAACCGCGATGATTATTGATGGAGGCTGGTATGTGCTGGTGGCGGCGGTGCTTTCACACTCAAAAATTTTACCTTGGCTTCAGCAGCATGCCCATTGGATCAACCGGGTCACGGGTGTGCTGTTAATTGCATTGGCGTTGAGAGTGGTCGCTGGGCCACTGGTGTAAATCCCATAGCCGTGGCATGGTGAGGGGTATGCCGTTTGGGTGATTGTGGGGCCTATCAATGACGATTTATGACCAAGACTGTTATACCCACCAAGGGCAGCCGTTTAACCTGCGTGCGCTGCGGGGGCAAGTTCTGCTGGTGGTGAATGTGGCCAGCCAGTGTGGCTTCACCCCCCAGTTAAAAGAGCTGGAAGCGTTTTACCAGCGCTATCGGGATCGCGGTTTTACCGTGCTTGGGTTTCCATGCAACCAGTTTGGCAAGCAATCGCCAGAAAATGCAGAGGCTTTTTGTACGTTCGGCGAGACACAGTTCGGCGTTACGTTCCCTCTTATGGAAAAAGTGAAGGTCAACGGTGGTGAAGCGCATCCGCTGTTTGTATGGCTAAAGGGGGAAGCGCCAGGGGTATTGGGCACAAAAACGATCAAATGGAACTTCACCAAGTTTTTGATTGGACGCGATGGCAAGGTGATTGCGCGTTTTGGCCCACGTGACCATGGCCGTCCACTACGCTTAGCGCTAGAAGAAGCCCTAGACGCAACATAGTCGCTACCTCCTCTTAGCTGCGCCTTAAAGAACTTCACCGCGCGCCACCATGACTCTGTTCATAAGCTCACTCCAACGGTGGCGAACCATCATGGTGGTTAGTCCCGAAAAAAGTGCCCAGCTTTTACGGCGCCAGCCTTTCAAGCGTAAATTGTGGCTTACCAGCTGTTGCATTAGCTTGTAATCATTGAATTTTCGCCACTCGCTAGCAATTGAGAGCTGATGGCGCGACATCACGGGTGCCAGCTCTAAACGAAACATCCACTCAAGTTCATGTAGCGTCATATCGTAACGCTGAACGACCTCGACCATACGGGCGTAATCACGCTCGCTGGGTTCCCTGTCGAGCCACAGCGGCGCTAGCGCAAGCCACAGATCACCGCGTTCATCTACTAGCTGCTGTGCATTCATGATCGCCTCGCTGGGGAAGGGGGAACGTAAGTGGCTATCTATCTAAGTGGCTATCGTGACGCGAAAGCGCCTCTAGCTCAAGGGGCGGACAATAGCGCAAGGTCAGACATTAGCTCAAGAGCGGACAGAGCGCCCAGAGACCGCTAGAATAGCCCCACTGAGTAACAACATGGCGATAACAGTGTTATGTCGCTAAGTATGTTGTCAAAAGAAAAATTAATTTAATAACGAGGTTCGATGTGATTATTAAACCCAAAGTGCGCGGCTTTATTTGTACCACTACTCATCCTGTTGGCTGTGAGCAGAACGTCCGCGAACAGATAGAAGCGACCCGCGCCCGCGGTTTGGATAAGCAGGCCGGGCCGAAAAAAGTGCTGGTGATTGGTGCTTCAAGTGGCTATGGCTTGGCAGCGCGAATTACCGCGGCGTTTGGGTACGGTGCCGACACGTTGGGGGTGTTCTTTGAAAAGCCTGCCACTGATAAAAAGCCCGGCACCGCGGGTTGGTATAACAGTGCCGCTTTCGATAAATTTGCCAAGCAGGAAGGCCTGTATAGCAAGTCGATTAATGGCGATGCGTTCTCCCATGAGGCGCGTGAGAAAGTCATTGAATTGATTAAGCAAGACATGGGCGAGATTGATCTGGTGGTTTACTCGCTGGCGTCGCCCGTGCGCAAGATGCCAGATAGCGGTGAGTTAAAGCGCTCCAGCCTTAAGCCTATCGGTGAAACTTACCGCGCCACCGCTATCGACACCAATAAAGACGCCATTATCGAAGCGGAAGTTGAGCCAGCAACACAGCAAGAGATCGACGACACGATTACCGTCATGGGTGGCGAAGATTGGGAACTGTGGATGAGCGCCCTTGACCAAGCCGGTGTGCTGGCGAAAGGCGCGCGTAGCGTTGCGTTTAGCTATATTGGCACCGAGATTACCTGGCCGATTTACTGGCATGGTGCCTTAGGCAAAGCCAAGGAAGACCTGGATCGCGCCGCGACCGCTATCGACATCCATTTGAAAGCCAGCGGTGGTGGCGCCAACGTTGCCGTACTGAAATCGGTAGTCACCCAGGCCAGCGCGGCGATTCCGGTCATGCCGCTGTATATCGCCATGGTTTACCGCATCATGAAAGAACAGGGCCTCCATGAAGGCACTATCGATCAGCTAAATCGCCTCTTTGGTGAGCAGCTCTATTCTGCTCAAGGCTTAAACGGCGAGTTTGCCACCGACGAGGCAGGTCGCCTGCGGTTAGATGATTGGGAATTGCGTGATGACGTTCAAAAAGCCTGTCAGGATCTATGGCCGGAAGTCACCACCGAGAACCTTTTTGAAATTACCGACTATGCTGGTTATAAGCATGAGTTCTTGAAGTTGTTTGGTTTTGAGCGCACTGACGTTGATTACGATGCCGATGTGAACCCAGAGGTAACGTTTGATGTCATTAATCTATAAGTTATTAATCTATAAGCCGTGAAGCGGTTTTATTAATTTAAAGAAGCTGCCAGCATTTCAACCGGATGACCAGGAGATAGCTATGGATACTAGGGAAAGCAAAACCCCGGAAGAAGAGAAAGAGCACGTCCTGCACCAGCGTATTCCTGAGGATTTTGATGAGGCTGAACCACAGCGTCAGCCTGAAGCTAGAAAACCGCCCAGCGGGCTACACAAACTGTTGCCGATAGTGATTATTGTGCTCGGGGTCATAGTTGCTGGCATCGTCATTATGGGTATAGGTAATAGCGGTGGCTAAACCCAGCGCTACGTGATTCTCAATTGCCGGGCCTTGTGCCCGGCAATTTTCATTCATGCGCCATGTTTTGGCTGAGTGGTCACCGCGCTGTCTTCATCTGCACAATTGGGTAAGATGGATTTTTCACAAAGCCGATGGCGGTTTTTATATGCATAGCAGTGACGTTTCATGCAGCCCAACCCGTTAATCTCGCCGCCCAATGTTGCCCGCAGGCGAGTGGCGTTTATGCTCTTGCCTGGCTTCTCATTGTTGGCCCACGCCAGTGCCCTTGAACCGTTGCAAATGGCCAACCAGCTTAGCGGACAGATGCTTTATCACACGGTTACGTTAAGCATGGGTAGCCAACCAGTACGCAGTAGTGCTCAGCTTTTATTGCTGGCTCAGCATGAGCATACTGCCGCGCTTGGTCCTCTCGATTTACTGTTGGTATGCGCACCGACGCCGCTACCTTATACGCTTCCTGCTAAGCTGAACGAGTGGCTACGTAGCCACCAGGGTCGCGGCGTCGCATTGGGAGGATTAGCGGGCGGTACGGAAGTGCTGGCGCGCTGTGGGCTATTAGAGGGCTATCGCGCGACATTGCCTTGGCAGCGTTTTGACGCCTTTGCTCAGGCCTATCCACAAGTGACGCTTTCCAAACAGCTATTTGAGATTGATCGTGACAGGTTGACCTGCGCAGGGGGAACCGCTGCCATGGATATGATGCTTACGCTGATTAGTCAGCACCACGGTGCACGTCTAGCGGAGCAAGTATCAGAGCAGTTTGTTTGCGATCGCATACGGTTAGCGGATGAACGCCAGCACGTACCGCTGCGCAGCCGATTAGGTCACGCACCGCAAAGCTTGGTGGAGGCAGTGACATTGATGGAAGCTAATATTGAAGAGCCGCTCTCAACGCTGGAGCTTGCCGAGCACTTGGGTATTTCCCGGCGTCAGTTAGAGCGGCTATTTAAGAAGTACCTGCAAGCGGTGCCAAGCCGCTACTACCTCGATTTACGTTTGCAGGAGGCCCGCAAACAGTTGCGAGATAGTGACCAGCCTGTAGGCGACATCGCGTTTGCCACAGGCTTTTCCTCTGGCGCTCACTTTTCTACCGCCTACCGAAATCACTTTGGCATGACACCAAGAGAAGAGCGCTTGGTGTGAGCGCAGCTTTTCATAATTTCTCGTCACATTGCTGAAAGCGGTTAACCTAGTTGGCCCTTTATACTGTTTTCATTCCTTTCTTCCACTGGAGATAGCGTCCCATGAGCCATACCCCAAGCCGTCAAGATTACGATCACTACATGACGCCTAACTATTCACCGCAGCAGGTTATTCCAGTGCGCGGCGAAGGCAGCCGCTTGTGGGATCAAGAAGGGCGCGAATATATCGATTTCGCCGGGGGCATTGCGGTGAACTCTTTGGGTCACTGTCATCCGGTGCTGGTCAATGCGCTGAAAGAGCAGGGCGAAAAGCTTTGGCACCTTTCTAACGTGTTTACCAACGAGCCTGCGTTGAACCTTGCCAAAGCACTGGTTGAGCGCACCTTCGCCGATAAGGTCTTTTTATGCTCCTCCGGTGGTGAAGCCAACGAAGCCGCCTTAAAGCTGGCGCGCCGTTGGGCAGTGGATAACCACGGCGAACAGAAAGATAAAATCATCTCCTTCTATCAATCTTTCCACGGTCGTACTTTCTTTACGGTGAGCGTGGGTGGTCAACCAAAGTACTTCCAAGGCTTTGGACCTGTGCCTGGCGGCATCTTGCACGCCAACTACAACGACCTGGAAAGTGTGCGTGCGCTAATGGGCGACGACACCTGTGCAATCATGGTTGAACCCATGCAGGGCGAAGGCGGTATTGTCCCTGCGACTCAAGCGTTCCTTCAGGGGCTGCGCGACCTGTGCGATGAACATAACGCCTTGCTGATTTTTGACGAAGTGCAAACCGGCGTTGGTCGTAGCGGTGAACTCTACGCTTATAAAAACTACGGTATCACGCCGGATATCCTCACCAGCGCGAAATCCTTGGGCGGCGGCTTCCCCATTGGCGCTATGTTGGCGACAGATGCAGTGGCTAAATCGCTGGTGGTTGGCACCCACG
>JAMCZP010000333.1 GCA_023485185.1 Gammaproteobacteria bacterium | reverse complement strand
GCGCCAGCGCGCCTAAACTTGCCCGCATTAGCTGTTTTGAAATAGCCGTCATTGTGTCGCCTCCTCAGCGCCGAGATCGTCAAGCTTGAACTGCACGCCGTAAAGCGGCTGATTATGGGTTTGTGCTAGTTGCAGGGCATTTTGCCATGCATCGCGGGCCGCCTCGGTGTCGCCTTGGGCGGCGAAAGCATCGCCACGCACATCTTCACGCTGGGCGGCTAGTGCATCTGTAATCGGTTCATCTAACAGCGCGAGTGCTTGGTCGGCATTGCCTTCAGCAAGCTCAATTCGCGCTAACCTGAGCCAGGCAAGGCTCTGTACGTAACGACGTGAAGAGTTGTCAGCAGCACTTTCAAGCGATGCTTTTGCACCCTCTAAATCACCTTGCTGAACGGCGAGACGCGCATCAAGCAGCAGGGCGAGCTCGGCATACAGCGTATTACCATGTTCATCGTTAAGTTCGCTGACCATGTTGCGTGCGCTGACTAGCTCATCCTCGGCAAGGTCGCTGCCCGTGGTCATATTGACCAGCTGTTGGTAGCGCATAGACGCGGCTTCTGATTGGCCTTGCTGGTAGTTCTGCCAGGCATGCCAGCCGAACACACCCGCAGCAGCAATGACTGCGCCTGCCACCAATGAAATTCCATTTTCTTTCCACCAGCGCTTGACTGCGTCTAGCTGCTCTTCGTCGCTTCTCAGCTCCGCCACGGGCGGTCTCCTATTCAAATGGGTCTATGTTTCAAATGGATCTATGTTTCAAATGGATCTATGTCGAGTCGGTATACACCAGCAGGCCTGTTGCCTGCTGGGCATTAAGTGTCAGCAGCCAGTAGCTCGCCTAGCGTTTGGCCCAGGATTGCAAAGGGCACACGCTGCTGCTCGCGATCGTCGCGTAGAAACTTGAGCGTAGCTGCCTGCTCAGACATTTCATCTTCACCGAGCAGAATAGCCATCAATGCGCCGCTTTTGTCGGCTTTTTTGATCCGGCTTTTGAAGCTGCCTCCACCGCAATGAAGCTGCAGGCGCAGGGTCGGCAATTCGCTACGCAGCTGCTCAGCTAGCGTGATCGCCGCAATAGTAGCGTTATCATCCATGGCCAGCAGATAGACATCACAGCCGCCAAGGGCGTCGTCAGGGATTAAATTCAACGTGTCAAGCAGCAGAATCAGCCGTTCGATACCCATGGCAAAACCAACCGCTGGCGTAGGTTTGCCGCCCAGCTGTTCCACAAGACCGTCGTAGCGTCCGCCCGCACAAACGGTTCCCTGGCTGCCGAGTGCAGTGGTGGTCCACTCGAACACTGTGCGGCAGTAGTAATCGAGCCCGCGCACCAAGCGTGGGTTAATCACGTAGGGAATGCCCGCCGCTTCAAGCATCTTGGTGAGCTGCTCAAAGTGTTCGCGTGATTCCGTATCTAAGTGATCCATTAACTGCGGCGCGGCGTCGAGCATCTCGGCCATGGCCGGGTTTTTAGAATCCAGAATGCGCAGCGGATTGCTGGTCAAACGGCGCTTCGAGTCTTCATCCAGCACATCTCGGTGCTGCTCAAAATAGGCCACCAGCGTGTCTCGATAAGCGGCACGCGCCTCAGATGAACCCAAGGAGTTAAGCTCCAGGGTGACATGCTCCATCAGCCCTAGCTCTTGCCATAAGCGGGCCGACAGCAAAATCACTTCGGCGTCGATATCCGGGCCATCAAAACCAAACGTCTCAACGCCAATTTGATGGAACTGGCGGTAGCGGCCTTTTTGTGGACGCTCGTAGCGAAACATCGGGCCCTGATACCACAACCGCTGGGTTTGGTTATACAGCAGCCCGTGCTCCATGGCTGCACGCACACAGCTGGCGGTGCCTTCTGGGCGCAGGGTTAAACTTTCGCTGTTGCGATCATCGAAGGTGTACATCTCTTTTTCGACGATATCAGTGACTTCACCGATAGAGCGCGCAAACAGTGCGGTTTGCTCAACGATAGGCGTACGAATTTCGTTGAAGCCATAACGCAACATAAGGTGACGTACTTTGGTTTCAAAGAACTGCCAGCGCGGGCTGTCACTGGGTAATAGGTCGTTCATACCACGAATGGCTTGAATCTTTTTAACGGCGGACTTGCTCAATGAAAACTCCTTATCTGCCTGCGTAGGTTAGATACGCACGCTGGCAGTTAGCCCCAGCGCTTAAACGCTTCGGGCAATCATGTCGTCTTGCTGCTGCTGTTTTTCGCGTACTTTGTCACGAATCAACTTTTCTAGATCGTCCACCAAATGGTCATTGCGTAGCTTGCTAGCCGGCTTGCCATCGATATACACCAAGTTGGCAGGACTACCCCCTGTCAGGCCTATGTCGGTCTCTTTGGCTTCGCCTGGGCCGTTCACAACGCAACCGATTACCGAGACGTTCAAGGGCGTCATGACATCTTCAAGACGCTCTTCGAGCTGGTTCATGGTGCTAATGACGTCAAAGTTCTGGCGCGAACAACTGGGGCAAGCAATAAAGTTAATGCCTTTGGAGCGCAGCTTAAGGCTTCTGAGCATGTCGAAGCCAACTTTAATCTCTTCCACCGGGTCTGCCGCGAGTGAAACGCGAATGGTGTCACCAATGCCATCCATCAGCAGCATGCCAAGGCCAATCGATGATTTCACGGTGCCCGAACGTAGCCCGCCTGCTTCGGTAATGCCCAGGTGAAGCGGCTGCTCAATGCGTGTTGCAAGGTCGCGATAAGCCGCGACAGCCATAAATACATCAGAGGCTTTCACACTGACTTTGAATTCGGCGAAGTCGAGACGTTCGAGGTAATCAATATGGCGCATGGCGGACTCCACCAGCGCCGCTGGCGTTGGCTCGCCATATTTCTTCTGCAGGTCTTTTTCTATTGACCCCGCGTTGACACCAATACGAATGGGGATGCCGTGATCACGGGCCGCGCTAACAACGGCGCGTACACGGTCTTCACGACCGATGTTGCCTGGATTAATACGCAGGCAGTCGACACCTAGCTCCGCAACACGCAGGGCGATTTTGTAATCAAAATGGATATCGGCGACGAGCGGTACATCCACTAGCTTTTTGATTTGACCAAAGGTTTCAGCGGCGTCCATATCGGGCACTGAAACGCGCACAATATCCGCACCGGCTTTTTCCAACTGCTGGATTTGAGCAACGGTCGCTGCCACATCCAAGGTATTGGTATTGGTCATGCTTTGAACGGAGATAGGCGCATCACCGCCAACTGCAACGTTGCCAACGTGAATTTGGCGAGAAAGGCGGCGTTTAATCGGAGAAGGTGCATGCATAAGGCGGGTCACTCTCCCAGGGTGAATCGGGCAACGTTATTGGCACCAGCACGGGCGGGAAGATCAACTTCCTCGCCCTGATAGCGCAACTCAACGCCAGTGGCATTGCCTACTGTCAGGCGAAACGGTGGTTCGCCTTCAACGGTGGTGCTAGTGCCAGGAGTTTGCAGACCAACAAAGACGCGCTGGTTGGTGGCATCAAAGATTTCAGTCCACGACTGCTCGTTGAAAGTGAGCTCAAGCATATTGACGTTAACGGGCTGCTCAGCATCGTCGTTAATCGTGGCTTCATCTTCTACAGCGGCTGTCTGAGGCTCGTCTGCGGTCTCGGTCGGCGCAGGTGAGTCTGGTGCTGTCGTTATATCAGTTTCATCTTCGCCGGTCATCGGCTCTTCAGATGCCGCCGGGGTAGGTGAAATGTTAACGGCATCGCTAATCAGCGCGTCACTCTCATCGCCACTGGTGAAACCTGGGCTCGCGGTGTCGTTAGTACCTGCTGTAGGCTCATCGTTGGCAGGCAGTGCAGGTGGGGGCGTGGTCTCTTCCGTGGGGGAAGAGCTAAAACCAGGCGGCTCGTTACCGCCACGGCTTTGCCACCACATAACGGTAACCGCAATCAGCCCGACAATAACCAGTAACGTGACTAGCTTAAACAGCCAGGCGCCAATTTTTGACGGAGGTCTGCTAGCTGTCGAAACGGGCGTAACTTTGCGCTCGGTGTCGATCGTGCCATTGCGGGCTTGATAAGCCTCGAGTACAAGATGGTCATCCATGCCGAGATATTTTGCGTAAGCGCGCAGGTAGCCGCGACGATAAGCTGCAACCGGAATTTCTTGGTAATCATCCCGCTCAAGCCCACCAATGACCGCGGGTCGCAGGTTAAGTGCCCGGGCAGCATCGGCAAGCGGAACGCCAAGCTGTTCACGTTGGCGCAACAAAAGCTCGCCGGGGGAGGTGCTAGCGTGGACAGTGTCGCTAGTGCTGTTAATAACGTTTTCTTGTGACTGTGTATCGCTCATGGCTGAGCATCCTTCATTAAATAAGCGGTGATCAGGGCGGCAATCAGTCAGTTAGTGCCGAGCTGGCGTTGGTATTCAGCGGCCATGCTATGGTCGCCGCGAGCATGGGCGATATCAACCGCCATCTCCAACGCTGCTCGGTCGGGCTCTGCGAGCTGTAAATAGTTTTGCAGTGGTGCCCAGGCCTGAGGGTAGTTGCCCTGCGAATATTCGAGTTCAGCTAACATTAAATAGCCGCGTGCATTACGCGGATCAATACTCTGCGCACGCTGCAATCGAGCGCGCGCTTTATCAAATTCTTCCAATGCCACATAGCACTGCCCTAAATTAGCAAATAGCTGGGCACGATTGGCATATTGGGCATCCTGAGATGCGATTTCTAACTGTTCACAGGCGGCGTCATACTGCCCCCGCCCATATAAAAACGCGGCGTAATTATTACGTGCGCGAGTAAAATCAGGCTCAGCGGTAACCGCCTGCTGAAAATAATCATTAGCAAGCGCATATTCGCCCTGCTGTTGGTAAACCAGCGCCAGTGCTTGAAGCGCCTCTGCATGTCGTGGCGCAATTTCAATTGCCCGATCCAGTGCGTTTAACGCACGGGGTAAGTTGTCGCGCTCCAAGTAGGCAACGCCAAGCTGGGTATAGGCGTCGGCTGCCGCTGGATTCGCTTGCGGTGTGAACGTGTTGGAAGAGGCACAGCCGGCTAGCCACAGGCTACCGATAAGTACGGTAAGCATGGGCACCCGAGTTGGGTGTTGACGCCTGCGGTGAGCGATCATGTAAATCCTCTTGTGGTGAACGTCCAACTGCTAACCAGATGCTAAATGAAAACCGTGTCCATCAAAGCGCCGTGCTAGGCGTAAGTCAAGATAAGCCCTGTTTTCTATCTCCCACCTTAGTCGGCATCAAGCTGTACAGACTGGATGTAACGTGCGCTGCGTTTGGTGCGGTCTTTAACACGACCCACCAATTGACCACAGGCAGCATCAATATCCTCGCCGCGTGTGGTTCTAACGGTCGCTGTGTAGCCTAAATCGTAGAGCCACTGCTGGAAACGCATGACTTGGTTACGAGATGGCTTTTCATACCCGGAATTAGGGAACGGGTTAAACGGTATCAAATTTATCTTGCACGGCAGCTCTTTCAGTAATGCGGCTAACTGCTCGGCGTGCTCCTGTTGATCATTAATGTCTTTGATCAACGTGTACTCAATGGTGATTTGACGATTAACCGGGCATTTAGATAAGTAGCGGTGGCAGGCATCCAGCAAAGCGCGAATATTATATTTGCGGTTAATGGGTACCAGCGTATTGCGCAACTCATCAGTAGACGCGTGCAGCGAAATCGCCAAACTGACGTCCATCTCATCGCCCAGCTTGTCGATCATCGGCACGACGCCAGAAGTCGATAGGGTTACACGACGTTTGGACAGGCCGTAGCCGTTATCATCAAGCATCAGCTTCATGGCCGGTACAACGTTGTCGAAGTTGAGCAGAGGTTCGCCCATACCCATCATGACGACGTTAGTCACAGGACGGTTGGCCGTGTCGCGGCGCGGGCCAACGCTTCGCTGAGCAACCCATACCTGGCCGATAATTTCAGCGGCAGTTAAGTTGCGCTGAAAACCCTGCTTGCCGGTGGAGCAGAAGCTGCAGTCCAGCGAGCAGCCGACCTGGGAAGAGACGCATAGCGTGCGGCGCTTGCCATTCTCTGCTGGGATCAATACTGTTTCTACGTAACTGCCATCTTCCACTTCCAGCACCCATTTGCGCGTGCCGTCGCTGGAAGTACCTTCGTAGATGACCGCCGGGCCACGAATTTCAGCCACCCGTGCCAGTTTTTCACGTAAAGGTTTGGAGAGATTCGTCATCGCAGCAAAATCATCGCTGCCTTCCGTGTGAATCCACTTCATCAGTTGGGCGGCACGAAACTTCTTTTCACCGATTGATAAAAAGAAGGCTTCCATCTGCTCGCGTGACATACCAAGCAGGTTTTGGCGTTCAGGCGTCGCTTTTACGACAGGCGTACTGGCGGCGTCTGAAAGGGGGGCGGGCGTATGTTGGGCTACAGTGGTGGTCATGGCGGTCAGCGTTCAAGAAAGGGGCGGGGGCTTAACCCCCGCAAAATGGCCGGCAACGAAAGTTGAGACGGCGCGGCGCTAACGTATAGGCTTAGCGCGGGCAGATTTCGTCGTTGCCAAAGAAGTAATTAATTTCGCGCTCAGCGCTTTCCGGAGAATCAGAACCATGGACAGCGTTCGCGTCGATTGTTTCCGCAAAATCTGCGCGAATAGTGCCAGGAGCCGCTTCTTTCGGGTTAGTAGCGCCCATTAGATCGCGGTTTTTGGCGATGGCGCCTTCACCTTCCAGCACTTGAACTACAACCGGGCCAGAGGTCATGAAGCCAACCAGGTCTTTAAAGAACGGACGCTCTTTGTGTTCTGCGTAGAAGCCGCCCGCTTTCTCTTCAGAAAGATGAACCATTTTGGCGGCAACAACGTTGAGGCCAGCTTTTTCAAAACGAGCAATGATCTCACCAATAGCATTCTTGGCAACAGCATCAGGCTTGATAATAGAAAGAGTGCGTTCAGTAGCCATGTAAAATGGTCTCCTTAAAAAGGGGTTAAGCAAAAACTGCCGCCACAGAAAGCCGTGGCGGCTCAGAAAATAATTCAGTTAGAGCACTTCTGGCAGCGAATACCCCGGCTGCCTAGTCGCGACTCTTCAAGGGCGCGATTATAGCGCTTAAGCCGGGGTATGAATACCGGTGATGAAACCTGAAAGCATCAAGCTTAAACGGTAAAGCTCTCGCCGCAGCCGCATTCATCTTTCACATTGGGGTTGTTGAAGCGGAAAAAGCGATTGAGTCCTTCGCTGACGTAATCCACTTCACTGCCGTTGAGCATCTCGACCGCATCGGGAGCCACATAAACGCTGGCACCATGGGCTTCAAAATGTACTTCGTCGTCGCTGACGGTGTCTGCAAAATCAAGCACGTAGCTGAAGCCTGAGCAGCCGCTTGGCTTAACCGAGACCCGCAGGCCAAGCCCTTGGCCTCGCTCATCAAGTACGTGACGGATCTGTTGTGCGGCAGCCGGGGTAATATTGAGTGTTGCCATAAGGCATCCTCCCTTAAGAATGGCGTGGCGGTGAACGTAAGCCGTTCACCGCGTGGCGTATGAGCGTTAACGCATGATCAATATCGGCTTCGGTGGTAAAACGGCCAAAGCTAAAGCGCAGCGATGAGAGCGCAAGCGAGCGCGGCGTGCCAATGCCGAGCAATACGTAGGAGGGGTCGACGCTTGCTGAGTTGCACGCCGAACCGGTCGAGACCGCCACATCGCGCAGCGCCATCAGCAGCGACTCGCCGTCTACACCCTCAAACGCGAGGTTAAGAATATTAGGGACAACGCGCTTAAAATCGCGATCCAACGGGGTATTGGCAAAAATACCTTCGACGCCTTCAAGCCCTTGCAAAAAGCGTTGCTGTAATTGCTTGATATGGGCGTTG
>JAMCZP010000108.1 GCA_023485185.1 Gammaproteobacteria bacterium | reverse complement strand
ATGCTTGCGACATATCAAGATAACGGTATAAAAAGGGATGCAACCAGCAGTAGGGAAGTCTATTCCACTAGGCTAGACTGACAGCGAGGGCAGAGATAGAGCCGTCGTGAACCCACCATTGTGCGCTCAATAACGGCGCCGCAGCGGTGGCACTCAAGCCCAGCACGTTCAAACACTGTAAAACGCCACTGCCGCCGAGCTTCGCCAGCCTGAATGGCTTGTTCAATCCAGGCTGGCGTATTAGTCACTCCGGCCTGCTGATAGGCCTGCTGGGTAATGGTCACGATGCATTCAGCGAGATGCCCCATCTGGGAGTCGGTTAAATCAATCGGCCGCTGTTGAGGGTGCAAACCCGCAAAAAACAGAATTTCAGAGCGCAGATAATTGCCTAACCCCGCTACCAAGCTCTGATCGAGTAACAAGGCCCCTAACCGCCGCCGCTGAAACTGCTTTAGCCGCAACCGCTGTAACACTTGGTGTGGCGTGATGCCTTGGCTTAGCAAATCAGGGCCAAGCCTGGCTAAAAACGGATGCTCGCTGAGGTTGTCTTCATGCCACAGCGAGACATCAGAGGCGCTATATAAGCTTGCGCAACGCCCTTGTGCAGTTAAACGAACGCGCAATGAGCGTTTTGTCGCAGGCGGCTTATCTTCCCGGTGTAGTTTCCAAACGCCATAAAGCTGATTGTGGGAATAGAGCACACGCTGATCAGCAAACCGAATTAACATCGCTTTGCCCCTGGTATCTACCCGTGCAACCTGGACACCCACAAGGGAGGATGCCTGTTCAGCAAGCTCTGGAAAGGCGAACCAGGCATCTTCTATTACCTGCCCGCCTATCTGCTGCTCAATACGATCCGCCGCACGCCGAATTTCTGGACCTTCAGGCATGCCGTTAGCCCAACATCAGCTGTTTTTCTTTCATCTGGTGAAGCTGATCACGCAGCCGTGCAGCCTCTTCAAACTCCAGGTTTTGCGCTGCTTCAAACATCGCATCTTCAAGCTTGCTAATAGCGCCCAGCAGATCATGCTTGCTCATAGTAGATAAATCATACTCGGCCGCACTTTCTGCCACCTTGCGCTCATTGCCACGCCGACGGCTGCTCTTTTTACCCGGCGCCTGAGCCGCTTCAAGGATATCAGCCACTGAACGCGTCACGGTTGTCGGGGTAATACCATGCTCTAAGTTGTGCTCGGTCTGTTTCGTGCGCCGCCGTTCGGTTTCATCCATCGCTTTACGCATGGAATCGGTAATGCGGTCGCCGTATAGAATAGCTTTACCATGGGCATTACGAGCCGCTCGACCGATGGTTTGGATCAAGGAGCGTTCAGAGCGCAAAAAGCCCTCTTTGTCTGCGTCTAAAATCGCCACCAGCGAGACTTCGGGAATATCCAGGCCTTCACGTAGCAAGTTGATGCCCACTAACACATCGAACTTACCCAGACGTAAATCGCGGATTATCTCGACGCGCTCAACGGTATCGATATCCGAGTGTAAATAGCGTACACGTATACCATGCTCGTCAAAATACTCGGTTAGGTCTTCGGACATTCGCTTGGTCAGCGTAGTCACCAGGACTCGCTCACCGACAGCGGTACGCAAACCGATCTCTGACAGCAGATCATCCACTTGGGTACTGGCAGGCCGCACTTCAATCTCAGGATCCAGTAATCCGGTTGGCCTCACCACCTGCTCAACGGTTTGGCTGGCGTGATCAGCTTCATAGGGGCCTGGGGTAGCGGAGACAAAAATAGTTTGCGGGGAAATCGACTCCCACTCCTCAAACTTCATTGGCCGGTTATCCAGTGCGGAGGGCAGCCGGAAGCCATACTCCACCAATGTCTCTTTGCGAGAGCGATCCCCTTTATACATACCGCCGACTTGCGGAACGCTAACGTGGGACTCATCAATAAACAGTAGTGCGTCATCGGGCAAGTAGTCGAAGAACGTCGGCGGCGGCTCCCCTGGCGCACGGCCTGAAAGATAGCGGGAGTAGTTTTCAATGCCGTTGCAGTAACCCAGCTCCAGCATCATCTCAATATCGTAAAGCGTTCGCTGTTCCAGGCGCTGCGCTTCAACTAGTCGATCATGCTTACGCATCCACTCTAAGCGCTCTTTTAGCTCGCCCTTGATTGCGTCAATGGCGCCTAAGATGGTTTCACGCGGTGTCACATAATGCGACTTCGGATAGATGGTCATCCTCGGGACTTCACCGCGAACGGCACCGGTTAGCGGGTCGAATAGACGAATCGTGTCGATCTCACTGTCAAATAGCTCCACGCGGACCGCTTCCTCATCCGAATCGGCGGGGAAAATATCGATCACATCCCCGCGTACCCGGTAAGTACCGCGACGGAAATCCATATCATTGCGGGTATATTGCAGCTCGGCCAAACGGCGCAGGAAGGCACGCTGATCAATCAATTCACCCCGGGTGAAATGTAGACGCATCTTGAGGTATTGATCCGGGTCACCTAGGCCATAAATTGCCGAGACTGACACCACAATCAGCGCGTCACGTCGTTCGAGCAGTGCTTTGGTGGCTGAAAGGCGCATCTGCTCGATATGGTCATTTATCGAAGCATCTTTCTCGATAAAGGTGTCCGAAGAGGGCACATAGGCTTCTGGCTGGTAGTAGTCGTAGTAGGAAACAAAATACTCCACCGCATTATCGGGAAAAAATGACTTAAACTCCCCGTAAAGCTGTGCCGCCAGGGTTTTATTGGGCGCCATCACAATGGTGGGACGCTGCTGCTGTTCGACCACATTGGCCATGGTAAACGTTTTACCCGACCCTGTTACCCCAAGCAGTGTTTGATGGGCAAGCCCTGATTCCAGGCCACTGATCAGCCCTTTAATGGCGGCAGGCTGATCGCCAGCAGGCTGAAATTTTGACTGCAACCGAAAGGCTTTGCTCATTGTTACTCCTAAAAAGGGGGAAACTTAACCACATAAAGCTAAACCAAACTGACCTAAACAAGACGCGTAGCAATCTCGACCGTGGAGTCAGTCATCAATCGCTGGATGGGGCAGCGATGGCTAATATCCTCAAGCCTGGCACGCTGTTCAGGATCATCAATACCGTGAAGTTCTAATGCCACCTCTAACTTGTAGAGGCCCTTTTTTTCCTGACTATCATCTCGCCGCACCGTCACAGTAATACCTTCAAGCGGCCACTCTTTGCGTTTAGCGTACATTTGTACTGTAATCGCCTTGCAGGTACCCAATGCAATATCGAAGTAATCGTGAGGGTCTGGCGCACTATCCTCGCCACCCACCACTTTGGGTACATCTGCGTAAAGATCTTCTAAGCCTTCAACCACCACCCGCTGCCTAAAAGCGTGGTTGCGCTCACTAATCACAGTAATCGGTGGGTGCATTAGAATACCTTTATGCCTAATTTAAGTTTTTCTATCGCGTTTATGAGGGTTTCTCGCTTCGCCCTGCCGTCAACATCCGCCCCATAACGACCCACTTCGGCACTATCAACGCCTTCAAGCATCATCAATGCTGTGGTAATTTTGTTAACTTGATCGACCGTTTTTACACCCTGAAATGTTAACGATTGCTGCGCCATTCTGTGTCCCTGCCTATTGACCTATGCAAAACTGATACAAGGCAAAGAGTCTAGCACGCTAATGGTGCCTTGCAATCAGCACCCCCTGCCCGCACCTAGTAACTAGCGTATTTAACTAACCGCGTATTATTCATTTCATCAGGAGTTTTTATGGCGACCGCCACTTCCCCTAGCGCCCCTTTTGGCAGCGTCCGCCTTACTCACTTAGCCGCTTTGGATGTGAAAGGTGCGGATGCCGAAAAGTTCCTGCAGGGTCAAACCAGCGCCCAGGTCAGTTTAGCGAATGGTCTCTTTGCTCCGCTTACCTGTTTCTGTACGCCAAAAGGGCGAATGCTGGCCAATGCTCAGTTACTGCGCCTAGGCGATGACCACTTTCGCCTACTGCTGAGCACAACCTTAATAGACAGCTTAGCCAATCATCTTAAAAAATTCGCTGCCTTCTACCGGGCTGAACTACTCCCTCAACCGGGCGTTATTTTCGTCGGCGCTAATGATGATGCCCAAACGTTGGCTGACCAGCTCGGCCTAGCCCTCCCCCAGCAACCAGCAACTCATACCACCAATGCCGACGCCTGTGTTTTACGTTACCCCGGTGAGACACCTCGCTGGCTGTTCTGTTTCGAAGCCGAATCCAATGGCTCAGTTGCAGCGGCTAAGGATGACGAGGCGAGCCGCAGCGCATGGCAACTTGAAGATATTCGCAGCGGTTTAGCCTGGGTAACCGATGCGCAGCAGGATCACTTCTTACCGCAAATGCTCAACTGGGAAGCACTCGGCGGCATTAGCTTTAAAAAGGGCTGCTACACCGGCCAAGAAGTCGTCGCCCGCGCGCATTTTCGGGGCCAGGTGAAGAAACGCTTGATGCGCGCTAGCGTGAAGAGCACGGCGCTAGCGGAGATAGGCGCTAGCCTTGTGAATGGCGAGGATAAATCGGTAGGCGAAGTAGTGGCGTTTGCATCAAGTGAACAAGATAGTATTGAATTGCTGGCGGTTATGAGCACTAAAATTGCCGAGGAAGCAACGCCAGTCTTTCTAGCGGGAGAACCTGTTACCTTTTTGCCCCTGCCCTATGCGATTGAGCGCCTAGACCCCGAACAGATGGCAATCACTATCAACGGCCAGCATTAAATAACGACTAGCACTTAGTAAAGTTCAAGTCGAATAACTGCGTGGCGGTGGCACTGCTCTGCGCCGCCACATGGTTTTCCGATTGTCCGCGCAGCTTGCTGACGACTGCACATATTTGACTGATCCGGCACGGTTCATTGCGCATGCCCTGATAACCGCTTAGCGGCATATCGGGGCTATCGGTTTCAAGCACAAATGCATTGTCAGGCAGTGCTGCTACCGTTCGATGCAAGCGCCTGGCGCGCTCGTAAGTCACCGCGCCACCCAACCCCAGCTTGAATCCTAAATCGAGAAACTTAGTTGCCTGCTCTATTGAGCCGGAAAAAGCATGAATAAGACCAGCCTTGGGAAGCTTGAGCTGACGAAGACGCTTAGCCACATGGTCATTGGCGTGAACGCAGTGAACCACGACCGGTAACGCATACTGTTTGGCTAGCGCCAGTTGAGCATCAAAGTAGTACCACTGGGCTTCAAGGGTATCGCTAAAACGCCCATCAATACCGCATTCGCCTACCGCAACGACCTCAGGATGGGTACCAAGCGCATGATCAAGGGCGGCAATATCCGCCTCTTGATGCTGCTCCACAAAGTAAGGGTGAAGACCAAGGCATGCCGAAGTATCCGCACGCTCAGCCAGCGCCAGTACTTGCTGCCAGCGCGACCGAGTAGTGCCGGGCACCACAAAGTGGGCCACGCCCACTGCCTTAGCGGCGTCAAACACCTCAGTTCGATCATCATCGAACTGGGTAAAATCTAGATGGCAGTGAGCATCAACCAGCATGACAACCTATTTAAGCCTCAGTGCTCGCGGGTGGGCTGGAAACGAATATCTGGCCAGCGTTCTTGGGTCATCTGCAGGTTAACCCGGGTCGGCGCGATATAGGTGAGGTAGCCACCGCCATCAATGGCCAGGTTAGCGCTAGCTTTACGCTTAAACTCTTCAAACTTTTTAGCATCTTCACAGTAGACCCAGCGGGCGGTTTGCACATTCACGCCTTCATACAAGCAGTCGACTTTGTACTCTTCTTTCAGGCGGTGAGCGACCACATCAAACTGCAGGGTACCTACGGCGCCAAGAATCAGGTCATTGTTATCCATTGGCATAAAGACCTGGGTCGCACCCTCTTCGGAAAGCTGCTGTAAGCCTTTTTGCAACGCCTTCATTTTTAGCGGGTCTTTGAGTCGTACGCGCTTGAAGAGCTCGGGGGCAAAATGAGGTATGCCGGTAAAGCGCATATCCTCACCCACAGTAAAGGTATCACCGATTTGAATAGTGCCGTGGTTGTGCAGACCGATAATGTCGCCAGGCCAGGCCTCTTCCACTTGAGAACGGTCGGAGGCCATAAACGTCAGTGCATCGGCGATTTTTACATCTTTGCCAATACGCACATGGCGCATCTTCATATTTTTTTCGTATTTACCCGAACACACCCGCAAAAAAGCAATGCGATCACGGTGATTGGGGTCCATGTTGGCCTGAATTTTAAATACAAATCCGGTAAACCGCTCATCGCTGGCAGTGACTTCTCGTGTGTCAGTTTCATGGGACTGAGGAGGAGGCGCATATTCAACAAAGCCATCCATCATCTCACGCACACCAAAGTTGCCCATGGCGGTACCGAAATAGACCGGTGATAAGTCACCACGACGATACGCTTCAAGATCAAACTCATGGGAAGCGCCACGCACCAGTTCAACTTCCATGCGCAGCTCTTCGGCCTGATCTTCTCCTAATGCGGCATCCACCTCTGGGTTATGAAGCCCTTCAATGCGCTTATCATCAGGAATGCGGCTGCCCTGCCCCTGGGTGTAAAGATGAATCACGTCGTTATAGAGGTGATAAACGCCTTTAAAATGACGCCCCATGCCAATCGGCCAGGTCATGGGCGCACACTGGATGTTCAATACCGTTTCGACTTCATCCATGACTTCAATCGGGTCACGGATATCACGATCCATTTTATTGATGAAGGTTAAAATCGGTGTGGTACGCAGACGACAAACTTCCATCAGTTTGATGGTGCGATCCTCAACGCCCTTGGCACCGTCGATCACCATCAATGCGGAGTCAACGGCCGTTAGCGTACGATAAGTATCTTCAGAGAAGTCTTCGTGGCCAGGGGTGTCCAGCAGGTTGACGATACGTCCACCATAGGGGAACTGCATCACCGAGGTCGTTACCGAAATCCCCCGCTCCTGCTCCATTTTCATCCAGTCAGAGGTGGCATGGCGGTCATTACGTTTACTCTTAACCGAGCCTGCAAGCTGGATCGCGTTTCCGAACAGCAGCATTTTTTCGGTGATCGTGGTTTTACCAGCATCGGGGTGCGAAATAATAGCAAACGTCCTGCGAAGTTCAGCTTCACGGGCTAGTTGAGTGTCTTTCATTATGCCTCTTCGACTATGTGGTCTTAGCGCAGCTATCAATTAGCAGCTATTAACTAACTAGCCACCGCGCCATGAGCAATTTCCAATGCCGCAATTGTAACGCCTGGAGGCTACTTTTGTCGCGGCTGGCGTCAAGGTTAGCGCCCTGAATAAAGACCAAAAAAAACGCTGAACAGGTCAGCGTTTTATCGTGCTAGGCAAAGTTTTATAACCAATCAGTGCTATGCGAAGGTATTAACCTGCGTTCCAATCGTACCTTCTTTAGCCAGATCCGGCTGATCATTAGTATTTGCCGAGGCCAATACTTCAGTTACCTGCTGGGCCTGGGTGTCTAATGCCTCTTTAAACACCTGCATTTGCGCCTGTTCTGCAGTTTGCGCCTGATTCATATATAGCGATGCGCTCACTGAACTGCTAATGCCTACATCCATATTTCCACCTCATGGTATGCAAATGTACTTACAAGCTAGCAAAGAGACGCCGCCTAAGCAAAATATCACCCGTTTTAATTAACCTCGACACAAAAAATAACGAGAATCTCTAAAAGCGGTCGGCGCGAAACGGCGCCATGTCAATGGCCGTCGGCTGCCCTTCCATCATGTCTGCCAACAATTGACCTGTAGCAGGGCCTAACGTAAATCCTTGATGCCCATGACCAAAGGCTAGCCACAAGCCAGGGTGCCTTGGCGCCGGGCCAATGATTGGCTTCATATCGGGCAAGCAGGGACGTGCTCCCTTCCATGGGGCTTCATCGCGTCGCTCGCCTAGCGGAAAGACACTGC
>JAMCZP010000312.1 GCA_023485185.1 Gammaproteobacteria bacterium | reverse complement strand
CTCGTCGAGCTGTCATGGACTTCTGACAAGCAAGATGCGTGGCTTCAGTCGGTAAGCTATTTGAGCCAGAGTTCAACCACTGTGGTTGATCTAGCTCGGCAAAAACAAGATTTGGCGATGAACGTCGTTCAGCCGCCATCGGACATTATTAATATTACTCGTCGGGCAGAAGAGGCTAAGGGAGCGAGGGTTAAAGCTGAGTCGGAATTCAATGCACTCTCAAGCGTACTCGAGAAGCTGAGGGCGATGGGCTGGGAGATTCTCCATTCCAGTAATGGCGAGCATTGTCCACTTTGCAATCATGACTGGGGCTCTAGCGAAAAGTTGCTCCAACAAGTTGCCGGTGAGCAAATGCTGACGCCAGAGCTCAACGGCGCTGCTCAGAAGTTGGCTGAGGCTCGTCGAATTGAGCAGGACTGCCTAGAAAAGCTTACTTTGGCAAATAACCAAAAGGCCTCCTCTGAGGCTTATATTGCTCGCTTGAGAGCGGTTGATGGCGAACTTGATTCGATTGATAAGCGAACCAGATATCTGGAAATTATGAACGTTCCTGATTTCTCGTATTTCAATGAGGATAATCTTTCGTACCTCCAAAGCCGCATAAAGGCGGTCATAGGCCTGAGGCATATTTTTGAGAAGTTGGCCGAAGTAGAAAATATATTCAAGATAGTGCCCGTCGAGGGAATAGGCCTGAGAATCTTAACGGCGCGCGAAAATCTCATTAGGTACAGGGATTATTATCAGGCGCAAGAGGATCAGGCCAACTCTGAAAAGTTAAGACTTACCCCCTTGGTGCAGGGGGTAATGGAGAAGATTCAGGCCAAATCCCGCGAAATTGATGGGGTTAACTCTAACATCGAAGCCGTTTCCCAGACCGTTGGCCGTTTCGAGGCTCGCTGGAAGGAGGTGGTTGGTGAATATCCTATAGTGCTCGACTCCTACAATTCTGCTAGCGCAAAAGTTGAAGCGGAGAGGGCACAAGTTGATGCTCATAAAGCAATGTTGGCAGAATGTGAAGCCTTTGTAACTATTGATGTGGACTCTGAGCGGTTGACTAGGCTTAAGCTTGAGAAAGAAAAGCTCGCCAAGAAGCTTGAGGCGGGACAGAGCTACATTACTGAAGCTGATCGTACGATTGATCGCTACACCCAGCACGTGAGAGAGCTGACCACCTCCAGCCTCGCACCTCTTCTCAGCCCCGCTGCCGAGCTTTTCTCTCGAATGCATGCGAATGAGGTATACAACGATCTGAGTGTTTCGGAGGACGAAGAAGGACTCAAATGGACTGTCTTCGCTGAAGGGCATGAATTTGCTCTTGATGCTGAAGAAAAGTTCAGTCAGGGACAGCGCCAGGATCTGGCGCTGTCCCTCTATCTAGCCAGGGCCAGAAATACCGGGGGTAGTTTCTTCCTTGATGAACCAATCGCACATCTGGACGACCTCAATCGGGTTGCGATGCTGGACATATTTAGACTGGTCGCCACATCAATGCCAAATATGAACTTGATTCTTACCACTGCGAGTGACGCGCTTGCCCGACACATGGCTCAGAAGTTTTCGAGCATTACTGATAGGCATCTATTGAGCACAATTCAGCTAGAAGGTAACCCTCGCACGGGGTTAACTGTATCTGTCACAAAGAACGTTCCTTATTAAGCAGCAACTGCAGTGTTCGGCGTTTGCGGATTAGGTTGGAGCGTGAGCCAGTTCACCGTGAGAGGCTGATAGCTTCGAGGCGATGGATGGATGTTACCCGTGGTGTTAGCTTCGCATATTTGCCATGGTTTATGGCAATGCATTTTCTGGTGGAGCTTTCCACCGCTCATGTTAAATGTTAAGCCTCCGAATGATTTACAGTGATGGGAAAATAGGGGGTAGCATCAGAAGGTCTGTTTTTGGCCTTTTGCTGCAAAAAAAAAGCCAGCCTTATGCATAAAGCTGCCGCGCTGGCAGCTCAATTTCATTCAAGCAGGCATCTACAAATACCCCATCTCAGCAAATGACTTACACCCATCGCTTCCTACCACCACGCGATCGATCACCCGTATATCCATCAGCCCCTGGCTCCCTTTAGTCGCGCGGTAATACGCCGGTCAGCATCGCTGGGTTCTGGATTACCACTAGGGTGGATGCACCAGAATAACTGCTGCAGCGTTGTAAGCCAGTGCGGCTTTGAGTACTTCCCGATGGTAAACACTAGCCGCGTCTATGGTTCCATGAGACATTTATTCAAAACGGTTAACGCGGTGCTGACTATCAAGTAATAGCACGCTGAACACTCCATGTTCATAGTCCTGAAGCAGTAGCTGTAGGTGTTCAAATGCTTGCGATGGTTGGGATATCTTGCGGCCTTTAGCGAGTTTACGCCGTGCAAAGCGCTTAGCCAGGGTGATGATGTCAGTTTCTGTGACCGGTGAAGTCACGTGATAGGTACCCGCTACTTCACCGGCTTTGAGTTTGCTATGGGGCATGGTGACCTCCAAAAAATAAAAAAATACCGGAGTTGTAGCCCCGGTATCTATGTCGTTATTGGTGAATAGGTGTGGGGGTTAAGTGGGCATTTCACGCGGCCATCACTTGGCTGATACGCCGCTCCATCTCTTCATGAAACGACTCGACCCGCTCGGCAATAGTGCTAATCATGATGTCGTCTCGGTAGGCACGTTTGATGAACAGCGGCATGCCCGGCCAGTAGCTGACGAAATCGATCCACTCCCGTTCGCTGACCCATAAGCCGCCTTGGCATTGCGCAACATGCTCTGACGGAATCTCCCCATTGAGCAATAACTCGATCTGGAACTTAGGTAGTTTGGTTTTAATTTCCAGCAAGCCATTAGCACCGACTAGGCTGTCGGGCGAATAGCCCACGTTGTGGTTGAGGATGATGCCCACCTCCTGTGGCGCTAGCTCGCCAGTAGCATCGACGTAAAGCTTACGTGCAACGCCTTCCAATTTGTGACCACGCCGGGTATGGACATTGCCCTGAAACGGTTCCGCCAACTCGCCCGTCATGCGCTCGCCAATCAACTGATGCATATATGAAAAGGCCCCGGTGCCAAATCCACCAGGGCCTTTGCCGTTGACCAGTAACGTCTTAAGCTCCGACATGGTGACACGCCCCAAGCGCGCCGCCAGCCATTCGGGCGTGCCTTGTTCCATGTTCAGTACTTGCATAGAAGCCTCCTGCAAGAGGTTTAGAACCTCGATTACTTAACGGCTCGTTTAGAAAGGGAGGCGCGTAGCTTGTCGAAATCGGCCTGAGGGACTTGCACGGCTGCCCCATACTTGCCGCTGAACCACTCTTGCGTGGTAGCAGGGCATTGGCTAATTAGCCGCTGGATCTGTCCCGCCTGAAAGGGTGTCACTAGCTTGAAGCTCGCTTTAGTACTGGACTTGCCATTGTCATCCTGGCCGCGTGTGGTGATGTTGAGCAGGGCGCAGAGTACGTAGCGCTTCCCATAGCTGGTAGAAGAGCCAAACGCCTGCACCGCGTTCTTGTTACCGCTGATATCGGCGGGGAGCAGCATGCTGGTCTCTTCGCGGTGACCATCCTTATGCATCAATACGCCGGTGATTTGAATACCGCGTTCCTGGGTCTGAATACGAAAGCTCACCGCAAAGCCGTGTTTCTGCATGATGGGACGCACGGTATCGACGATATCTTCCAGCGTGGCGTAGCAGCCGTTGTTGGTTTGCCCGCGCTCCTCAATGCTGGGGAGTTCGGTCTGCATGGCTGCCATGGCCGCGCTATAGGCCATCATGGCCTGGCGATCCATGACCCGTTCCTGCATCTGTAGTAAGCGCTCCATTTTGTCGATATCGACGTCCGGGTTGAGCGCCGCACGCTCAATCACCTGGATGATGGCGGTGCTTTCCGCAAGGTGGGGGGTGGGTGCTGCAGGAACGGCTTGTAAAGAGGATGCAGACGAATCGTGATTTACCACATTTGTTTTGGTGGCCATGACAAGGCTCCTTCAATAGAGGCTTAAAAATCGGAGGGAAGCTCGCTGGGAGGGACGGGGTATAGATGCAGCTCGGTGCGATACAGCTGTCCTTTTGCCATCACGTAGGTCTCGGCATAGGTTTGTTCCTGGGTAAGCAGTCGTTCCGTCAGTTGGGTTAATGCGATATCTAAATCGGGGTTAAGAGAGGCCATGATGTGCTCCACGTAACAGCAAAAAGCCCAGCCTGTTAGGGGCTGGGCTTATCGCGCTATCCAATGAGGGGTAAGACAAAAACTATGAAAATTAGCAGTTGAATGATGAGGAACAGCATGTCAGCTCACCAGGGCAAGAGCCGTTTGCAATGCCTCCTGCTTCAACTGAGCCCCCTGACCAAACCACGCTGAATCGAGCCGGGTATCGTTACTGCGCGCCCGCTTGTCGTGATCCACGTATTCGGTGACCGCATTGAGCAAGCCCCACGCAGTATCTTTGGCCGTGTCGAGGTGCGAACCGCGGCCTTCGCCGTGGTAGAGCTTCTGTACCTTGTTAAGTGCCCGGTAGTTAGGCAGTTTGGAAGGGTCGTCTATCGGTTTATCGATACCGCAGAGGACGGACTGAAAATACTGCTGAGCCTCGCGGTGGTCGATCTTACGTTCCGCTAAGGCCTTCATGCGGTACATGAAGTCGTTCCACTGAGAGACGGAAATACCCAGCTGGCTTTTTACTGCACGAGGATCGAACTCTGACCGGTGGGGCACCTTAACCGCCTGCGATGTCCCATCAACGGCAATCTGCAGCGTGTTGTTACATACCACGCGCACCGTGGTGGGTGTCGCCATGGTGGCCAGTGTGCCATCACAGGAAGTTGCCAACAGCAGGTAATCATTGACCTCATCCTGGCCTTTCAGCGAGGTGCTTAAGCCGCTACGCGCCAAGGCCCAGAACTTGCGACCACCTTTCAGCACACCCGCTGTTTCCAGTTCATACCCGGCGTATTCCGTTAAGTCGCGGTAAAACTCCAGTATCTCCTCGGGCTGAACCACCTTATAGCGCTGCGACACGACCGATAGCGGCGCCTTGGTATCCGAGCGGTAGAGCACTTTTTGTTCAGGGAAAGAGTGGATGCTACCCAAGTGGCTGGCACCCTCGGCAATAAAGCGCACCGGGGCTTCCTCAATGTGCCAGTTCATTCCGGCCTGTTGCTGCCAGACTTCTAACGGTTGTTGACGTGATAGCTGTTGCCCCAGGCCGTGCCAAGGGGGAGCGCCGACGTAGGCCATTTGTTCAACGAGATGAGCCATGGGTAATTCTCCAGACATAAAAAAAGCGCTGACAAAAGCCAGCGCTATGGGGTGAGTAAGTAAAAGACAAAACCAAACAGGCGCGACTCAGTGAGCGACGGCCAAAGGGGGATAGGACTGTCGAAAGATGTGCCCACAGGCAAGGCACAGCCAGGGGGTACCGGCGCCGGGTGGTAGCCACTGGGCAAATAAAGACGACGTTACCCGGACGCCTGACTTCCCACCGGCAACCGCACCGATTATGGTGGCAAGGAGTTTAGCGAGTGGAAAACGCGCCATTGCTAGTGAAAGCGTTTGGGTAGCAGCGGTAGAGCGTATGGCACCTATCGTACCGCCTACTAGGCAACCGCTGACAACACCAATGCGTTGGGCGGTATCAAGATTAACCAAGTGGATAGCGGCACAGCGCTGACAAGCTGGGGGCATTGGCAATACTCCTATGCATCACGAAGCAATTCGTGGGATGGATTCATAGGAGTGATATAGGTCTATGATTTTTTGGAAGTTAGCCACTCAGATTTTACTTTAGCAAACACTCCAATGCTGGCAATGGTTAAATATCTCGGGCTTAGCGTTTACAACAAAATAAGTGCAACACATTAGAATCAAAGAAGCACGATTACGGCCCTTACGGCCCGTCGCTATTTATGGTGCCACTCGTTACCGCCTTACATTTAAGATATATCAACGCCTTGACGATAAACGCTCAGTGAACGCCCCCTTGCTCAAGGACACAGGTGTGTTTATTTCGTCTGTGTGTCATCTGAAGGAGAGCGGAACTTCACCTCAAGCCAGATGGCGATAGCTATCGATACCAGTCCCCCTAGCAGCAAAGGCGTGATGGTTTCATTGAAAACAAGCGAGGAAATCAGTAGCCCGATAGCTGGAACGCCCATGAGTGAAATCGAAAGGGTACCTGCCTCGAAGTGACGTCCGACCTCGACAACCGCCCAGTACGCAAAGGCGGTGGCGAACAAGCTGACGTAGAGCAGAGCAGCACCAGAGGCGGCATCAATGCGTAACGCGGCTGCGCCCTCATAATGCACGGCTACTGGAGCTAGAATGACGGCAGCTAATGCCATCTGCCAGGGTGCCAATTCCAGCGGCGTACCGACAAACGGGTGACGTCTGACATGGACAATGGCCACCGCCCAGCTTGCCGCAGCGGCGAGCAACATGGCGTAGGCAGCCATATCTTGCTGGATTTGTAGCTGAATAGAGGGCGCGATGATCATGGCTATTCCGGCTAATCCCATCACTATTCCCCCAAGCCGTCGCCGCGTCATATGCTCGCCGAGAAACCAGGCGCTTAAGGGCGCGACCCAGAGGGGAGTTGTATACGCCAGCACTGAGGCGCGCCCTGGAGGCAATATCGTCAATGCGATTCCCGTTAGTGCGGCAAAAACCGCCAACTGTAATGTGGCCAAAGTGATAACCAGGCGCCAGTCCCTGTGAGCGGGTAATCGAAGCTTGCCTTGCATCGCTACGAAGGCGAACAAACAGGCACTGGCGATCGCATAACGCAAGACGCCAAACCATAGGGGAGGGATGACTGACACGCCAATTTTGATCACTGGCCAACTAATGCCCCAGACCAAGATCATGAAAAGCAGCAGGGCCTGGGGGCGCGGAAGCATCATCTAAATACCTCCACGTGAGCTCCAAAGCATGTCACATAACCTTTATGTCATTGCTTATCGGGGTACCCGGCCTCACTAAGTGCTTCGAGGAAAGCACTTTCGTCCAAGGTGCTATCAACCTGAACTTTGCGTTCGGGCGGGTCGGTTTCGATGCGGGCTTCAGGATCGACGCTCAGCAGTGCTTTGGTGACTGAGTTGGCGCAGCCGCCACAGGTCATGTTTGGAATGTAGAATTGAAGCATCTTGATCTCCTATTAACGGGTTAACGAGTTGGTTACTGGCCCCAGCTAATGTGGGGTTTGACAGCGTGGTAAGGTCAAATGCTTTTCAGCGAATTTTTTACTTCGACTTCAGTATCGAAATTCTTACCTATCCTTCGCAAGAATCCGATAAGGGACGATTATTGAATAACGCTGACGTTGACTTGGTTAGAACGATGCTGAAAAAGCTTGCACGCGATCGTCTCAGCTCAAGAATTAGTAACCCTGGCGGTGCGATGGCGTGATGAGGCGGGCGTGTCAACCCCAAACCGAGGCTTCCTATGTGTAGCCTGTGAACGCTGTTCTGCCTCATCGGCAGTCGGCTCAGCCAGATTTTCAATAATCGGGCAATCGGGGCGGTCATTGCCATGACAGTGGTTGGCCAGATGCTCAAGCGTTTGCGTCATCGCTTGTAGCTCGGCGATCTTCGTCTTCAGTAAGGCGACATGGGCGAGCGCCATCGTCTTGACATCGGAGCTCGCACGTTCACCGTTGTGCCACAAAGCCAGTAATTCCGAGATTTGTTCAACAGAAAACCCCAGGTCGCGCGCGCGACGGATAAAGTAAAGGCTATGCACGTCTGACGAGCTGTAGTTGCGATAGCCTGCGTCAGAGCGATTTGCTTTCATGATCAAGCCAATCTTTTCGTAGTGGCGAATCATCTTCGCTGAGACGCCGGACATTTTGGCCGCTTCACCTATATTCATAATTCTCACCTTCTAAGAACTGATT
>JAMCZP010000199.1 GCA_023485185.1 Gammaproteobacteria bacterium | reverse complement strand
TTTGAGCGCAGCCAAGATCAAAGTACTGTGCGTCGATGATTCGGCGCTAATTCGCGATTTATTAACCGAAATTATTAACTCCCAGCCTGATATGGAAGTGGTGGCGGTGGCGCCAGACCCTATTGCCGCCAGGGATTTGATCAAGCAATACAACCCTGATGTGTTAACCCTAGACGTTGAAATGCCGCGTATGGACGGTTTAGATTTTCTTGAGCGTTTAATGCGCTTACGCCCCATGCCCGTGCTAATGGTCTCGTCGTTAACTCAGAGCGGTTCAGAGATCACCCTGCGTGCGCTTGAGTTAGGAGCGCTTGATTTCGTCGCCAAGCCAAGCCTTGGTATTCGCAATGGCATGATGGAGTACGCTGATGAGATTGCCGAAAAACTACGTGCCGCAGCGCGCTCACGGCCTCGACAGGCACGGCATAAAAACACCCCACCGCCAACGGCGTTGAAAGCCCCGCTGGTCACCAGTGAGAAGCTGATTATTATAGGAGCCTCAACAGGCGGAACTGAGGCGATTCGTGCGGTGCTAGAGCCTTTACCCGCAAACGCCCCGGCCATTTTAATTACCCAGCATATGCCCGGTGGATTTACCCGCTCGTTTGCCGAACGGCTAGACCGACTGTGTCGAATTACGGTTAAAGAAGCCACCGACGGGGAGCGTATTTTGCCTGGTCACGCGTATATTGCCCCAGGCGACCAGCACCTTAAATTAGCCCGAAGTGGCGCTAACTACGTGGCGCGTTTAGATGATGGGCCGCCAGTAAACCGTCACCGTCCATCGGTAGATGTGCTGTTTCACTCAGCGGCCCAGCATGCCGGAAAAAATGCTGTTGGCGTGATTCTTACCGGAATGGGTAAAGATGGGGCGGCGGGTCTGCTTGAAATGCGCCAAACGGGCGCTCCCACCATTGCTCAGAATGAAGAGTCCTGTGTGGTTTTCGGTATGCCGCGTGAAGCAATCGCTGTAGGGGGGGCGGTAGAAGTCGTTGCGCTTGATGATATTCCTACCCGCATGATGGCGCTGATTGCTGCTTCAGGCCGCGCCCAGCGCGTGTAGTGACTGCTATAAAAAACCTAATAAGCTCACAAGAGATCTTCCAATGAATCGTTTACTGCGCAATTTGAGTATTCACGCCGCTGTTATTGCGGCACTCGTCTGCTTCGTCGCCCTGATTCTAGTGATTGCAGGATTGGGGTTTGTGTCTGACCGCAATGCACAAAATAACTTAGCCACACTCAGTCGTATAAGCGCTGCGCAGTTAAATGAAATCAATCGCGCCGATTCATTGTTAAACGAAGCCATGCTGGCCATGGAGACCGCCTCTAACTATTTGATGGTAGGTCAAACGCCTCAATCCAATCAACAGGCGGCGATTGCCGGTGATCGCATCGAACGATCCGAGGAGCGTTTTGAGCGCTTTGCTGCAACCCCACGCACTCTGCAAGGCGAACCGCTGGGCGCTGTGTTGATAGAAGATTTTCGCACTGTAACGGCGCTGGTGAAGCAGCAGCACGCCACTTTTGAGTATATGGACCTTAATGGCTACAACAATTTACGCGAAGAGCTGATGGAGCCACTCGCGAGTCTTGCTGCTAGCATGACCGCGTTTGTGGACTACGCCTTTGATCGAGTAGAGACCATTCAAGCTGATGCAGAGGCGGAAGGTAATCTCTTCACCATGATTAACGCCGCCGTAGTGATCTTTGCGCTACTGATGACACTGGTCATTTACATAGGCTTACGCCGCACGGTCATTGCACCGCTAAGAGGTGCGGTGCAGCGACTGGATGCCATTGCCGAGGCTGATTTAACTGATCCGTTGCCGGAAGCAGGCAAAAATGAAATTGGCCGATTATTCGGTGCTATGGGCGCCATGCAGCAAAATCTTACTAATATCGTTAGCCGAGTACGTGAAGGCAGTAACGAAATTCATCACGGCACCCGAGAAATTGCCAGCGGCAACGCTGATCTCTCCTCGCGCACTGAACAGCAGGCTGCCTCCATTCAAGAAACCGCGGCCAGCATGGAAGAGATGACCGCAACGGTGAAGCAGAATGCCGACAATGCCCGCCAAGCCAGTACGCTGGCTGCTGATGCTTCTACTACCGCCGAGCGCGGTGGGCAAGTGGTGGCGCAAGTGGTTGAGACCATGCACGGTATTTCGACCAGCTCGAAAAAAGTTGCTGATATCACCAGTGTTATAGATTCGATTGCCTTTCAAACCAATATCTTAGCGCTCAATGCGTCGGTAGAAGCGGCGCGCGCCGGCGAGCAAGGCCGGGGCTTTGCGGTAGTGGCGGGCGAAGTGCGCAATCTGGCTAGTCGCAGTGCCGATGCAGCTAAAGAGATTAAAACCCTCATTGAGGCCTCGGTAACGCAGATTCAACAAGGTTCCACGCTGGTTGAGCAGGCGGGCACCACGATGTCAGATGTGGTCACCGCAGTGCGCCGTGTGACCGATATCATGGATGAAATTTCCGCCGCTTCACAAGAACAAAGTGATGGTATTGAGCAAGTCAGTCAGGCTGTCGGCCAAATGGACGAGGTTACCCAGCAAAATGCGGCATTGGTGCAAGAAGCCTCTGCTGCCGCTGCATCACTTGAAGAGCAGGCAAATCGCTTAGAACAGGCAGTGGCCGTTTTTAAACTGCTTGGGGGGCAGGCGACTTCTCATCATGCGCTGCCCTCTTCAGCGTCCGCCACACCTGTGCTGCATTCACCTAAGGCCGATCCCCAACAAGCCCGACGTCCTGCTGTACAACACAGCAGTCACGAAGAGTGGGAAGAGTTTTAAGTAAGCGTTTTAACGACTAAACCATGACTGTACTTTTCAGTCGCCCCATGCGCCATGAACTGAATAGAGGATGACCGATGGCAGATAAGAATATGAGCTTCCTGGTTGTAGACGATTTTCCTACCATGCGTCGGATCGTGCGAAGCCTGCTCAAGGAACTAGGTTTTACCAATGTAGAAGAAGCAGAAGATGGCCAAGATGCGCTCAATAAGCTGCGGGCGGGTAGTTTTGAATTTGTCGTTTCTGACTGGAATATGCCTAACCTGGATGGACTGGAGATGCTCAAGGAGATCCGTCAGGATGACGCCTTGAAAGGCCTGCCTGTCCTGATGGTGACAGCAGAAGCAAAGAAAGAAAACATTATTGCGGCCGCTCAAGCGGGCGCAAACGGCTATGTCGTCAAGCCGTTCACCGCCGCTACCCTTGAAGAGAAGCTCAATAAGATCTTCGACAAAATGGGTAAATGAAGCGGCTAGGCCTCAGGGCCTGGTTAGCGAGGAGACATCATCATGAGTCAGAATGAGCAGACCACTTCTGCCCAGCTGTCTGAAGAAGCCGCTGAAGACCTAATTCATCGCATTGGTAAGCTGACGCGAATGTTACGCGATAATATGCGTGAATTGGGGCTAGATAAAGAGATTGAGAAAGCGGCAGAAGCCATTCCCGATGCGCGTGACCGTTTGCACTATGTTGCGACCATGACGGAAAAGGCAGCAGACCGTGCGCTTAATGCGATTGACCGTGCACAGCCGCTCCAGGATCAGTTAGCAGATCGTGCCAGCGCATTAGATAAGCGCTGGGCTGAGTGGTTTGAAGCGCCCAAAGAGTTGGATGAGGCGAAGGCGTTAGTTAAAGAGACCCGCACGTACCTTGGCGAAGTGCCCGATATGACCTCGGCGACCAATAAAGAGCTGATGGAAATCATGATGGCTCAGGACTTCCAAGACCTGACCGGCCAAGTGATTAAGAAGATGATGGATGTGATCCAAGAGATCGAACATCAACTGGTGCAGGTGCTAATTGAAAATGCACCGGGGGCCCATGCACGAGAAACGATGCAGCGCAAGGCCGAGGATCAGTGGAAAAGCGACAGTGCAAGGCGCAACGAAGAGCTTTTGAATGGCCCCCAAGTGAAGGACAATGCTCCTGATATCGTGACTGGGCAAGACCAGGTCGACGACCTACTGGACGAATTAGGCTTTTAAAGCGCGCTCTGAGAAGCCCGATTAGCCACTACGTACGCCGCTCAGCCGTCCCTTTGGACGGCTGAACACGTGGTAAGCTTCGCAACACCTGGCCGGATAACCGTATGGCAGATAACGATAGCGACCAGGAAAAGACTGAAGAGGCCACGCCCAGACGTAAGGAAAAAGCGCGTGAAGAGGGCCAGGTACCTCGCTCCCGCGAGTTGACCACGTTTATGCTCTTATTGGGCGGCGTCATTGGCTTATCGAGCATGGGCAGTATGCTTTATAACCAGTTAGGTATGGTGATGGAGCAGGCGTTCCTATTTGAGCGTCGCCAGGCAATGGAAAGCACCCCCATGCTGGTCAATGCGCTTGATCTGGGCCAGCGGACGCTTTTCGCTATGATCCCGCTGTTTTTACTGCTGGTTGTCATTGCTTTAATTGCTCCTGCACTGCTGGGAGGCTGGTTAGTCTCGGCAAAATCGATGCAGCCTAAGTTTTCCAAGCTAAATCCCATCAAGGGTATAAAGCGCATCTTTTCCTCTCAGGCGCTGATCGAATTGGCAAAAGCAATCGCTAAGTCGGTCTTGGTCGGAGGGGTTGCCGCGACCTTTTTGTACTTCAACGTCGGCAGGTTTATGGCGTTGATGGACCAGCCTATCCAGCAAGCACTGACCAATGCGTTGAGAATGGCGGCGCTTGCGGCAGGGTTGATGGTGCTTGTGCTGATCGTGGTGATTCTAATTGATGTACCCTTTCAGCTGTATAGTAATGCGAAAAAGCTGCGTATGAGCCAAGAAGAGGTCAAGCGTGAGCACAAAGAGTCAGAAGGTGATCCGCACCTGAAAGCGCGTATCCGCCAACAGCAGCAGGCGATGGCGCGCGGGCGGATGATGAGTAAAGTACCCCAGGCAGACGTGATCATTACTAACCCGACCCATTATGCGGTGGCGCTGAGTTATCAAGAAGGCAGTATGGGCGCGCCTCGACTGGTCGCTAAAGGCGCCGATATTGTCGCCGCACGGATTCGTGAGATCGGTGAGGAGAATGACATTCCGCGCTTGGAGGCAGCGCCGCTTGCCCGTGCCCTGTATCATCACGTAGATCTTGAGGCGGAGGTGCCCGCTGATTTGTATACCGCGGTGGCAGAAGTCATGGCTTGGGCCTACCGACTTAAGCAGGTAGCACAACAAGGAGGCGAGATGCCCCCAACCCCCGATAACTTACCGGTACCCCCGGAAATGGAAAACCCCGGCCGTGGTTCCGGTGGTAATGAGGCGCAACCATGAAAGGCTTAAGCCAATTGATCGGTCAGCGCGACTGGATGGGTGATGTGCGCATGAAGCTGCTGGTCGGGCCGCTGCTCATCCTGATGATTTTGGGCATGATGATTGTGCCCTTACCCCCTTTCGCTCTCGATTTACTCTTCACCTTCAACATAGCTCTGGCCATCATGGTGTTAATGGTCAGTATGTTTACCCAGAAACCGCTCGACTTTGCAGCGTTCCCAGCAGTGTTGCTGTTTACTACACTGCTGCGTTTGTCGCTCAACGTCGCCTCCACCCGTGTAGTGTTAATGGAAGGCCATCAGGGCGGCGCCTCGGCGGGTAAGGTCATTGAAGCCTTTGGTGCGTTCTTGGTTGGCGGCAATTTTGCGGTGGGGTTGGTGGTCTTTCTGATCCTGGTGGTCATCAATTTTATGGTTATCACCAAGGGTGCCGGGCGTATCGCTGAAGTGGGCGCGCGTTTTACGCTGGATGCCATGCCCGGTAAGCAAATGGCGATTGATGCCGATTTAAACGCCGGTCTAATCGGCGAAGAGGATGCTAAAAAACGTCGTGCAGAGGTCGCGCAAGAAGCTGACTTCTTTGGCTCCATGGATGGTGCGAGCAAATTTGTTCGCGGCGATGCCATTGCTGGCTTGGTCATCATGGTGGTCAACATTATTGGCGGGCTGATGATAGGCATGCTGCAGCACGACATGAGTTTTGGTGCTGCAGGCCAGACTTACATGCTACTGGCGATTGGTGATGGCCTAGTAGCGCAAATCCCTGCGCTGGTGATTTCAACTGCGGCGGGCGTCACGGTATCGCGTGTAAGTACTGACACAAACGAGGATATTGGCCAGCAAATGCTTAGCCAGCTCTTCGTTAATCCCCAGGTGCTCATTTTGGCGGCGGTGGTCATGGGCCTGCTGGGTATGGTGCCCGGCATGCCCAACTTTGTATTCCTATTCTTTACCGCATTGCTAGCCGGATTGGCGTGGCTGTTGGTGCGCCAAAAAGAAAAAGCCTTGGTTAAGGAGGAGATTGCTACCGCACCCGTGCAAATACAGGAAACGCCGGAAGCGAGTTGGGAGGATGTGCAGCTCGTGGATACGCTCGGCCTGGAAGTGGGGCACCGTTTAATACCGCTGGTGGACTCACGTCAAAAAGGTGAGCTGCTTGGGCGAATTAAAAGTGTGCGTAAAAAGTTTGCTCAAGAGGTTGGTTTCCTGCCGCCGGTCGTACATATCCGCGACAACTTGGAGCTGCCACCGAATGCCTATGTGCTCTCCATGAAAGGCGCGGAGATTGGCCGCGCTGAGGCACAGCCGGGCAAATGGTTGGCCATTAACCCCGGTCAGGTGTCCGGTGAGTTACAAGGTACCCATACTCAAGACCCGGCGTTTGGTTTGCCCGCCGTCTGGATCGATGCCAATCAGCGCGAGCACGCTCAGGTATATGGCTACACCGTAGTGGATGCCAGTACGGTGATCGCCACCCATCTAAACCACCTATTGCACCGTCACTCGCCTGAGATGTTGGGCCGTCAGGAAGTCCAGAAGCTGCTGGATAAAATGGGCGATGATCAGAAGGCGCTCGTCGAAGAGGTGATCCCCAAAGCAATTTCACTGACGGTGTTGCAGCGTATTTTGCAAAACTTGCTGGATGAAGACGTCTCCATTCGTGATATGCGTACCATTTTGGATACCCTGGCAGAGTATGCCGCCCAGCAAAAAGATCCTAACGAGCTGACGGCGCTAGTGCGCATTTCTTTGGGGCGGGCCATTGTCCAGCAGTGGTTTGCAGGCCAAGAGGTGCTCAACGTGATGGGCTTAGACGCCCAGTTAGAGCAGGTGCTTGTACAAGCAATGAATGGCAACGGTGCTATGGAGCCTGGTTTGGCGGAAACGCTGATGACACAAGCGCAGCAGGCGTTGGAGCGCCATGAAGGCGCTGGCGAGCCTCCGGTGCTGGTGGTGCAGCACTCGCTGCGGGCAGTGCTTTCACGCTTCTTACGCCGTCGACTACGCCATATGTCAGTGCTATCTCAGGCCGAAATACCTGATGATCGAACGTTAAAAGTCACTACGCTAGTGGGCGGGCGCTGATGATGACTCACCGTGATAGGCTAGTGGTGACCATTTCTAGCATAGGCAAGGGTAAGTCATGAGCGTTAGACGTTTCGTGGGGGCCAATAGTCGTGATGTCATGCGCCAAGTGCGTGAGACGCTTGGTGAAGACGCTCTTATTGTGGCCAATCGACGCACCGAAGGGGGCGTGGAGATTTTAGCCATGGCGGATGAGGCCATTGATCAGTTTGAGCCCTCACCTGAACCTTCAGCCCCCGAAACACCGTCGGCTATCGCCGTGCAAGATCCTATGCAGGCAATGAGCGAGCGTTTGCTGCGTGAAATGCAGGAGATGCGTCAACTGTTGGCGAATAACCAGCCCGTCACAGCGCCGCTGCCACCCCAAGCGGTGCCTGCGGGAACGACCGCACGGCTGCGTCAACTGCTCTGGAACGTTGGCTTTAGCAGCGAACTTAGCGATGAGGTGCTCGCTGGATTGCCTGCGCCATGGGCTGTATTAAGCAGCGATAGCGACGCCCCGTTACAGTGGCTACGGCATCTAGATAAT
>JAMCZP010000015.1 GCA_023485185.1 Gammaproteobacteria bacterium | reverse complement strand
GCATCACACGCCCTGGTTGCCCAACGCCATGCGTATTTTGCGCAGCCCTCCCGTGCCCTGAATCAGGTCACCTTTATCGGGTTGAGCAATCAGGGTGCGCTGCAACTCCTTTAATTCGTCGTCTGTTGCAATGATCTGAATCTGGCGGGTGAACGTCGGGGTTTCGATAAATTCAATCGCATGACTCACGTTAGGGCACTTCCTTTAGCCAGTGCGTATTTTAGTGTACATAGTACATTTTGGGTTATCAATTATCGACTCTGCATAATGTTAAAAATCGCATAACTCTTTTCTTCAGCTGCCAATCCCAATAGCTTAAAACTTGGCGCGTATATCTATCTGTCGATGAACGAACCTAAAAAAGGCATCGTGCCTAACGATAAGCGTCTTTATGTCCTAGACTGTCATTATGATATCATTGCTATCAATGCATGCGCGCGCTTGGAGGCTAAGATGGCATCAATAACGATCCGCAATTTGAACGAACAATTGAAGGCTCAGCTTCGTATTGAGGCCGCAAACAATGGTCATTCAATGGAAGAGGAGGTTCGCATCATCCTGAAAAAAGCTCTGAGCCAATCTCAAAAAGGGGGGCTGGGAAGTCGTATACAGCAGCGATTCGCTGAGGCGGAAGGCATTGAATTGGAAATTCCACCTAGGTTTGATAGCCCTCGTGATCCAGGATTCGGTGCATGATTGTCCTTGATACTAACGTGCTATCTGAGCTGATGCGCCCTGTGCCAGATGCTCAAGTTTTAGGCTGGCTGGATAGTCAGGATGCTATGTCCGTAACAATATCTGCCATTACAGTCGCTGAAATTCTCTATGGAATTGAGCGTCTGCCCGACGGGAGCCGCAAACGTGGTTTCGCAGCTATGGCGTCGGCAATGTTCGAGGAAGATTTCTCTGGCCGTATACTGCCGTTCGATAGCGAGGCTGCGGTTCATTATGCAGAACAGGTCGCTGCCAGTGAGAGTGAAGGAAGGCTGGTCCACATGGCCGATGCTCAAATAGCGGCTATCTGTATCCGGCATGAAGCGGTATTAGCGACACGCAATATTAAGGATTTTTCGACGTTGAATGTCGAGACAATCAACCCGTGGGAAATTAGCTGATATCTATATGCAATAGTAGTGGCCGTCTCTATTTCATAATGATGTTTGATTGCGCTGTTCCTAATGTGCAATCAATCAGCGTCAGGACATGAAACTGCGCCATTAACTACGCCACCAAATCTACGCCATCAAATATGGTTAGAAACGTGCCAGATGAGGTGCGCCGCGCCTAGTGTATTGGCAGCGCACCATAGCCGAACTGCTGGCGGGCGTAGCAATGCTGTTATTGCCTCAACGTGCTTGTTGTGAGTGTAAATAAAAATCCGTATCATTTGTATTACTATAACGATACTTCTCCTCTTACCCGTTGAGACCTCCTCATGCTCCGTACGTCCATGCCGTTTACCGTCGCGCCGTTGGTTGTAGCGGTTCGCCGCTCATTGGTGGTGTCGCTAGGTGGAATGCTTAGCGTTGTGCCATTAGCCGTTCTCGCTCAAGAAGCGCCTACTTCCAATGAAACCGTTGTGGTTACCGCCACGGCACTGAAAGTAGACACACCGCTGGTGGAAACACCGCGCCCCGTTTCAAGCGTTGACCGGGAAGAGTTGGAGACCCGCAACGTTCAGCAGTTGGATGAAACGTTCCGCTATCGTGCAGGCGTGTTAGCGGGCCATTACGGCAGTGATAACAACACGGATTGGTTTAAGGTGCGGGGGTTTGATCAGGCGACTTACCAAGATGGTTTGCGCATCTACCGCGAAGGCTTTTATCAATGGTTGCCTGAGCCGTATGGGTTGGAGCGTGTTGATGTCTTTAAAGGGCCTTCATCGATTCTTTACGGCGAGGCGCCTCCTGGTGGGTTAATCAACGCGGTTAGTAAACGTCCTACAGAGACGCCCCAGGGTGAGGTGAATTTGCAGCTTGGCAATCGTAACCATCGCCAAGTGGGAATTGACACCAGCGGGCCGCTGGGTGAATCAGACGATGTTCGCTACCGTTTGGTGGGCATGTACAAAGAGCGCGATGGCGATTTAAACGCCACGGATAACGAGCGCTACTATTTTGCGCCCAGTCTGGCGGTAGATTTTAGCGAAGACACGACCGTTACTTTTTTAGCCAGTATCCAAAAAGACGATGGTGTACCTGTTAACGGTTTTAAGTTGCCCTATGGCACGGTTCAGGATACCCCTTTTGGCCAGGTTGATCCTCAAACGAACCTGAGCGAGCCGGGCTACGATCAGGATACTCGCACCCAGTGGGGGCTTGGTTATGAACTGCAGCATGCGCTTAACGATACCTGGGCGTTTGAGCAAGACCTGCGCTATAGCGAGCTGGATCTAGATCTGCGCAGTACCTATGCGCTATCCATGGTAGATGACCGCCGTGCCTCGCGGGGGCATGTTTACCGCGATGGCAGCATCGACAGCTGGACAGTGGATAACCGCTTTGTGGGCACGTGGTATACCGACCGTACAGAGAATACGTTGCTGCTAGGTGCAGATTATCAAAACCTTGGGCTGAGCGGGCGCGAAGCTGACGACTACGCGTTTGGCGAGCCTATTGATATTTTTAACCCTACCTACGGTAACTTTACGCCGATTGGCGCTGATGACCTGCTAACACGGGAAATCGATAAAGAGCAGACCGGCCTTTATGCCCAGAACCAGCTGCGTTTAGATGATCGTTGGGTGTTACTCGGCGGCGTTCGCTACGACCAGGCGGAAACAGAAAACCGTGATTTAACGGCGGGGACTACCCAGCGCTCAGACGATGACCAAGTCTCTTGGTCCGGTGGGGCAATGTACTTGGGCGAGAACGGTGTTAACCCCTACGTTAGCTACACCGAGTCGTTTGACCCCGTGGGCCGTGTCGATAGCAGTGGTGAACTGTACGAACCTCGTGAAGGTCGTCAGTGGGAAGTGGGTGTGAAAGTGGCGCCGTTTAATTGGGATGGCTATGTGACAGCCGCCGTCTTCGATCTGCAAGAGAGCAACACACTGGTAAATTCACCGGCGGGTTTTCAGGTGCAAGAGGGCAAGCGCACTTCACAAGGCTTTGAACTTGAGGGCGTCGGTTATGTCACCGATGATCTGAGAGTGACGGCCGCCTACACCTATAACGATTCACGTTTGGAGGATGATCGGCGCGCCAGCCTCATTCCGCGTCACCAAGCCTCTACCTGGTTAGATTACGCGGTAACCGGCGGAGCGCTGGACGGCCTGAAATTAGGCGGTGGTGTGCGTTATGTGGGTAGCAGTGTGGACGCTGACAACAGCAGTGTGGATGTCGATAGCTACACGCTGGTCGATGCCATGGTGGGCTATGAGTTTGCGGATGGTTGGGAAGCGCAGGTCAACGTGAATAACCTTACTGACAAAGAGTACGTCGCAAGCTGTGAGTACTGGTGTTACTACGGTGAGTCTCGCAGTGTGATTGGCAGTGTGACATATAAGTGGTAAGCCGTTTTAAACTGAAATGCCCGGCTATAAAGGCCGGGTGTTTGCGTTTCAGGGCTGCTAGTAGGCTATTGTAAGACGAACTAACTCACTCTTAACGCTTTGGCATACAGCGCGCTAATACTGAATGTTTATTCATTGGATTTGGGTGCTGAGGGAAGAATAGTTAGACTACGGAATCAGATGATTGAGTAAGCGATCGTACTCGCTTTTGACCACTGCATAGCACTCACAAACACGCGCTTCCAGTCCTGGCCTGTCGGTCACCGTAATATGCCCTCGGTTGTAACAGATCAAACCAGCCCGCTGAAGTTTACCTGTTGCTTCCGTTACACCCTCGCGACTAACGCCCAGCATAATGGCGATTAATTCGTGCGTCATGAACAGTTCATTGGTATGTAGTCGGTCAAGGCTTAGCAGCAACCAGCGGCACAACTGTTTATCGACGCTATGATGGCGGTTGCATACGGCTGTATGCGCCATCTGCGTTAGTAGTGCTTAGGTATAACGTAGAAGCAGGCGCTGCATCGCACCCGCGCGATAAAATTCGTTTTTCAGTAGCTGGCCTTTGAGCCGGTAAGCTTGTCCAGCACTTTGGACGATCGCTCTGCTAGGCGTAGTATCACCGCCCATAAAAAGCGAAACGCCCACAATCCCTTCATGACCTACCACGGCAATTTCCGTCGAAGAGCCATCTTCCATAACGCACAGCAATGAGATGATGGCATCAATAGGAAAATAAACATGGCTCATTTGCTTACCTGATTCGCACAGTGATTGGCCCAGTGTCAATGTCACCCTCTCAAGATGCAGGCCCAGCGATATCAAGTCCTTTTTCGGCAACAGACCCAGCAAGGTATTTTGTTGAAAATTATTGAATTCAAACATTTAACTTTCTACTAAATGCTGATGGCTGCGAACTTTATAGTTCCAGTTCTGTGCTATAGGCAGTTTTTATAAGTATCTATCGCTCAGATTCCAGTTCGATAGATATGAATCGTGCAAGTATAGGTTGCTAAGGAGGAGTCTCTGTACGGTATCGAACATAAAGCTGATTTACCATGTACAGGTGAATTTGCAGATTCGTTAACAAAAATTAATACCGGGACTTTTTATTTGTTTCTATGTACGCTAGCGCACAGTTATCCTTTGGTTATGTGTCTAATTTAATCTTGAGTGCGGCAAAGGACATGCCAAAACAGGATGTTGCACTTTGCGCTGCAGGGAATGCAGCGCCTCATTTTCCAATTCTTTAAATGTCAAGCATTAATGTCATAAGTTTATAACTTTTTAGTTTTGTGATTTGGGGCGTTTTTGAATGCCCAGAATGCTCCCCTCAACTTTAAAATAAGAGGCGGCTCGCATTGTAGATAATAAGGAGTGGGCCGACGGAGTTGAAAAGTCCATGCTGATCGATAATTGCCAAACCAGCAATAGTGAGAGACCTAAGAACCCCACCGATCAGACCCGATTGCGTGAAGCCGAAGCCGCCCTACAGGACGCGACAGAGTGGGCGCAGGCGACACTGAATTCAATCGGCGATGCCGTTATAACGACTGATCTGGCGTGCGAAGTTACCTACCTTAATCGCGTCGCTGAAAAATTGACCGGTTGGGTCAGTCTTGATGCGATTGGCAGGCCTTTAGCGCAAGTGCTTATGCTCGTTGATGGTCATACGTTTCTGACAGCCACCAATCCTGCACAACGTGCTATTGAAGAAAACTGTACTGTCGGGCTTGCTATGGATTGCGTGCTGATTCGCAAGGATGGTAGCCAGCTGAAAATAGAAGACTCCGCGGCACCGATCCACGACCGTGATGGTTGTATCAATGGGGCAGTCATTGTGTTTCATGACGCCTGCCAATCGCCCATTCAATCTTCAAAGCTGGCCTATCAGGCGCAGCATGATGCGCTCACTGGGCTACCCAATCGTGTACTACTGGCAGAGCGGCTCTCCAGGGCTATTGGTTTGGCAAAACGGCATCAGCATCAGGTCGCACTGATATATCTGGATCTTGATGCGTTTAAGCCAATCAACGATTCGCTTGGCCATGCGATAGGCGATGCGCTCTTACAGTCAGTTGCTGCTCGACTCTGCGGCTGTGTCCGCGATACAGACACAATTTGCCGTCAGGGTGGTGATGAATTCGTGGTGCTGTTAAGTGAAATTGAACAACCGCAGGATGCCGTCAGGATTGCACAGAAAATTCTTAGTGCGTTAGCGGCACCGTATCAAATCGACAATCACGAGTTGCGCATTACTACCAGTATCGGCATCAGCCTCTTTCCAGACCATGGTCATGATGCCCGTACTTTGCTCAATAATGCTGACACGGCCATGTACCATGCGAAGGATAGCGGTTCTAACCACTTTCAGCTGTTTCGAGCTGACATGCATGCGCTAAGGGAGAAGCGCGGTCAAATTGAGCTTCAACTGCATCTGGCCCTGAAGGAAGAAGCTCTCTTTCTCGATTTCCAACCTAGAGTAGATATCGCAACCGGGTATTTGTGTAGTGCCGAAGCGTTGGTTCGCTGGCGTAATCCGGCACTGGGTCTGATGCAGCCTTCAGTTTTCCTGCCTGTCGCAGAAGCCCGTGGTCTTATTGGCCCTATTGGGCACTGGGTACTGCTTGAAGCCTGCCGCCAATTACAGAAGTGGCGTGAGCAGGGCGCTGAGATCGTACCCATTGCGGTAAATATGTCGGCCATGGAGCTGCGAGATAGATCATTGCCTACACGTATTGCTGAGATCTTATCCGAGACGGGGTTAGCTGCACATTTTTTAGAATTAGAGGTGAGCGAACTTAGCCTTATGTATCATCAGAATGACGCTTTAATCGCAACCCTCATAGAATTAAGCCAGTTAGGAATACGCATCGCGATTGATGACTTTGGCGCAGGGAGTGACAGCCTGAAACGCTTGAAGTGTATTCCCATCGATACCCTCAATATTGCTCCTTGTTTCGTTGATGACATGCTTGGCAGCTTAGAAAATGCCAATTTTATTAAAGCGCTTATCAACTTTGGTCAGAACTTGGCCCTGCGTGTGATTGCCAAGGGTGTTGAAACCCAGGCACAGCTGGATCACCTTAAATTACAAGGGTGTGATGGTGCTCAGGGCTTTTTGTTTGGTAAGCCGCTTTCAGCAACAAACTTCCGCGCACTCCTTGGGCCCGAACGCCCCCAATGGCCGTTAAATAACCAGTTTTCACAATCATCTCCCCCCGCTTAAGTATTAACGTATTCGTCTTTGAGAAGCCTCAACGTCCGCTGATACTCAGCAGTAACCTCTACAACAAAGCCACGCCTACCTGCACTAGCCCGTACACCGCCACTCCCGCCGCCACTGGCCAGCCCAGTGACCGTAGCCGCCACCAAACCACTAGCGTGACGGATAACCCAATCGCGGTTGCGATCCAGGAAATAGCGCTTGGGTTAACCGGCATGATGGATACGCCCAGCACTGCGGCAATCATTAGCGGGCCGAGAATGCCCAGCCACTGGGGCATGTTATTGAGGCCGGTGTCGCTATTTAACCGGCGCTGCATCCATAAGAACGGCACTACCCGCATTAGCAGGGTGCCCAAGGCTGACGCCACCACGGCTAGCCAAAGTGCGGTGCTCATGAGTTATGCCTCCTCGCCTGGAACTTCACCATGTAGAAACAGATCGCGCCGCAGGCAGCGGCCAGCGGAATCGCCACATTGCTCCAGCCGTAAAGGGTGAAAAATAGCGCGGAAAAAATGGTGCAGCCTAACGCTAATGCCCAGCGTTTGTCAGTGAAGCGCGGCGCTACCATAGTAAGGAACAGGGCGGGCAGGGCGAAGGGCATTACCTCGCCTAACAGCGGCCAGCGTGCGGTTAACGTTTCTCCCGCTGTGGCACCTACCATCGTACCTATTATCCACACCCCCCAGGCAAGTAGCGATGCGCCCACAAACCAACCAAACCGTTCGTGGGCTGGCAACTGGGGTAGCCGTGTTAGCGCCAGGGCAAACACTTGATCGGTTAGGCCATGCATCAGCCAGGGCCAGTGCCGGCTGCGTGGTAGCAAAGAGGCTAAATTAGGTCCGTAGACCACATGGCGAACATTGATCAGCAGCGTCATCGCGACCACCAGCCAAAGCGGCGAACCAACGGCTATCATTCCGACAAACAAAAACTGCGAGGCTCCAGCGTAAATCAGTGCTGAAATTGCGGCAGCTTCCCACATGCTAAACCCAGCCTGAGACGCCACCACACCAAATGAGAGTGAGACCGGAATATAACCACCTAACAGCGGAATGGCTTCCCGCACGCCTCTGAGTGCTGAGCGAGTAGGGGAGAGGCTGGCAACTGAGTTCATGGTGTTTTGCCTTGTTCACCGTAGGTGATGGTCATTATCAGGGTGGCCTCTGCTACCTGGGTGCGATAAAGGTGCGGCTGGTCGGCGGGGAAGGTCACGGTGTCTCCAGGCGA
>JAMCZP010000300.1 GCA_023485185.1 Gammaproteobacteria bacterium | reverse complement strand
CAAACCAGAGGTTTTCAACCTCTTTCACCGCTGGTAACGCTTGGCGTCCCCGGCAGCGGATGCGTACTTTACGGATTCAGGGCCGGGTTGGCAAGTGCTTTTTGACATAGATTTAAATTGAGCTACCAATGCCACTCTTTAGACCATGAATCGAATCCGGCACCAGCGAATCTAATCCAAGCTCAGCGATGCTTCGCGCCCCTGTGAGGGTCATCGCAACGCGCATTTCCTTTTCAAAGAGATTGAGCATATTGGAAACGCCCGCCTCACCAGCAGTGGCCAGTGCATAGATGAAGGCACGCCCGATCAGTACGGTATCGGCGCCCATTGCAATCATTCGCACAACATCCAGGCCGCTGCGAATACCGGAGTCGGCCAGAATAGCCAAATCACCTTTAACCGCATCAGCGATAGCAGGCAAAGCACGAGCGCTAGACAGGACACCATCGAGCTGGCGACCACCATGGTTAGATACCACGATTCCATCCGCACCAAAGCGCACCGCATCACGGGCATCTTCAGGATCGAGTATACCCTTGATGATCATCGGGCCATCCCACTGCTCACGAATCCACTCCAGGTCTTTCCAAGAGATCGACGGATCAAAGTTATCGCCAAGCCAAGCAATATAGTCCTCAAGCTCCGTTGGCTTACCGCGATAATCGGATACGTTACCCAAATCATGAGGGCGGCCATGCACACCTACATCCCAAGCCCAAAGAGGATGCATAGCAGCCTGAAGCATACGTTTCATAGGTCCATTCTTACCACTCATCCCGGAGTGAGCATCTCGGTAACGGGCACCGGGCACCGGCATGTCGACGGTAAAAATGAGTGTTTTTACCCCCGCCTCTTTTGCCCGCTCAAGCACATGCTTCATAAAGCCACGGTCTTTCAGTACATATAGCTGAAACCAGATAGGGCGATCCACGGCAGCGGCCACTTCGGCGATCGGGCACACCGATACCGTAGACAGCGTAAAAGGTATACCCTTTTCCGTTGCCGCACGCGCAGCCTGTACTTCACCGCGCCTTGCATACATCCCCGCCAACCCCACCGGAGCTAAGGCGACAGGCATGGCAAGCTTTTCACCAAACAGCTCAGTTTCTAATGATAGCGACGACATGTCTTTCAGCACGCGCTGACGCAGCGCGACTCCGGCAAGATCTTCGACGTTACGCCGCAAGGTATGCTCCGCGTAAGACCCACCGTCAGCATAGTGAAAAAGAAAGGGAGGTATACGGCGTTTGGCAGCTTTGCGGTAGTCGGTAGATGCTGAAATGATCATGACGAGCCCTATGCAATGGAGGCGCTAGTTACTATTTATAAGTGGCCATCTATAAGTAGCCATCGAAAAATCTATATCGAACGCCCAGCGATTGGTTTTACCAATTTACAAAAATCTATCTTATTGCACTACTGAAGCACTCAGTAAGCGTTAAACCATGATGCAGTATAACGCCATTAAACGGCTCTATACTTTAGTTTAAAGCATTATCATCCTACGTCTAAAGCATACCTTGTGCTCGTTGCTAGCCCCTTGAGCTAACCCTATAAAGCTTTTAATATTGGTCTTACCAATTAGAGGGCTAGTTAACATGAGCTATTTAATATGAGCTATCCACCGCTCCGCCAACAGCGCTTAGCCGACGTTATTACCGAACGCCTAGAAGCAATGATGCTGGAAGGCAGTTTAAAACCAGGACAACGCCTCCCCCCTGAACGTGAACTAGCCCAACGATTTGGTGTATCTCGCCCCTCATTACGTGAAGCGATTCAAAAATTAGCGGCCCGAGGTCTACTCACCAGCCGCCAAGGGGGCGGTACCTTTGTTAATAATGACCTTAGTAACGGTTACACTGATCCGCTGCTGGAAATGCTCTCACGCCATGACGAGTTCAATTTAGATTTGCTCGAATTTCGCGATGCGATGGAAGGAATATCCGCTTATTACGCTGCGCTTCGTTCGACACCTGCTGATAAAGCCTTGCTGATTCAGCGCTTTGAAGAACTTGACGGCGGCTTTGCAGGTGCCGACCCAATTCAGGAAGCAAAATTAGACGCGGCGTTCCACCTTGCCATTGCTGAAGCCGCGCACAACGTTCTATTACTGCATACGATTCGTGGCATTTTTCACCTGTTGGAAAAAAGCATTGTGAATAACTTGGCACACTTATTTGCCAGGCCAGGCTCACGTAGCCAGCTCATGCAGCAGCATCGCAAACTATTAGATGCCATTTTAGACGGTCGCGCAGAGGATGCTCGCGCTCGCGCCCACGAGCACCTTGTGTTTGTTGAAGAAGGTTTATTGGAAATGGCACGTGCTGAAACGCGGGCGCAGCGCGCCCTTCGCCGTGCTCAAGGCACAAGCAGCGCACCAGCATGATCAGCCAATCGCTCCGCTGGCGCCTGCTGTGGCTCATGGTTATAACCCTGGGCCTTGTTTTTTGCATGTGGCAAGCGGCGCTGCTTGCCCGTGAGCAGGCGCTATCAAACTTGCAGGACGACGCAGAAAACGAGCTTCGCTTATCTGCGGCCAACTTGAATGGCTACTTACTGCGTTACGACTACTTGCCACAAATGTTAGCAACGCGGGAGGGAATTCAACGCTTTCTTGCGTCTCCCGATGGCCAAGACCCGATGTCGCTTAATTTACTTCTGGATCGCTTCCGCTTTACGGCAGGCGTCTCCGACGTTTACCTGCTTGATCGGGATGCTTATACGATTGCCGCCAGCAACTGGCACCGCCCCAATACCTTTATTGGCCATAACTACGCTTTTCGAAGCTATTACTCAGAAGCGATTGAGGGCAGGCAGGGTCGCTTTTATGGCCTGGGAACCCAATCGCTTGAACGAGGCTACTTCTTTTCAGCGCCGGTTTGGCTAGACGACACCTCACCAGATGCAAAACCTGATGGGGTATTGGTTATTAAAGTACTCCTGGACGACGTAGAAGAGAGCTGGGCGGAGCAAGATGCAGAACTGTTTGTGACTGACAGCGACAATATTATTTTTATGGCCAGCCACCCTGAACTACGTATGAACGCGCTGTACCCACTCAACGAGGAAGAGCGTGAAGCATTAAGAGCCACACGACGCTATGCCATGGAGCCACTGTCACCTTCAGGGCTCGAGCTTGAAACGCCCTACGGCCCTGGCAGTTATTTAGTTAGTTTTGCCCATGGCCCCTTAAGTGGCGAGCGTTACTTAAGCATTACCCGCCCCATTCCCGAATTTGGCTGGCAAATGCATATCTTAAAGCCGCTAACGCCTGTTATTAGCGCCCAGTGGATTGCAGCTCTTATGGCAGGGGGCCTTTACGGCGTGGTCACGCTTGGCGCTGGCATTGGCTGGCAACGCCTACGACTACGCCGCGAGCGGGAAGCATTTGCCGAACGCGAGCGCCACACCTTGGCGCGTGTGCGGGATGAATTAGAAGTCAGCGTTGAACGGCGTACCCGCGACCTGGTTGCCAGCAACCAACGCCTTTCAGGTGAAATTGAAGAGCGCCGTCGTGCAGAGGCAAATCTGCGACAAACCCAGGATGAGCTCATTCAAGCAGCTAAGCTCGCCGTTTTGGGCCAACTCGCGGCAGGCATCAACCACGAACTCAATCAGCCACTGGCTGCCATTCGCGCTTACGGTGAAAACGCCCGTCGCTTTATGGCCTTAGCGCGCTACGAAAAAGCAGACGCGAATCTTGAGCAAATTGTTGAGCTCACTGAACGAATGGCGGACATCAGCGCTCAGTTACGCCAGTTTTCACGTAAAAGTAGCGAGCGCCAGGAGACTATTTCCATTCAAGCATGTATCGACTATGCCTTGCGTCTGTTTCAGAGCCGCTTGCGTGAAAGCAATATCACCATTATTCAGGATTGGCCCGATGAAACGCTCTGGGTAAAAGGTGACTTAGTACGCCTAGAGCAGGTATTGGTTAATTTGATTAGCAATGCACTGCAGGCAATGAAAGCATCGCCTGCTGCACAACTCACCCTCGGGGCCCATATTCATCAACACCAGGTCATTATCAGTGTCGCTGATAACGGCCCCGGTATTCCTCAAGAGCATATTGGGCATATTTTTGAACCCTTCTTTACCACCAAGGCCCCTGGGAGTGGCCTAGGGCTTGGGCTATCTATTTCCTCGCGCATCATGGACGATCTAGGCGGCAAACTGCAGGTGGCCAATCAACCCGAAGGAGGCGCGTGCTTTACCATTACCCTACCCCACTCACCGTTAACCCAACCCCAGGAGAGTTCTTCTTATGCATGAGCCGTCGACGCTGCCGGTCATGGTGATCGACGACGAACCGCATCTGCGCATCACCGCCAGCCAAACCTTAGAGCTCGCAGGCTACACGCCTTTCTGTTTTGAATCGGCGGAACAAGCGCTAGCAGCGCTGCCCCCAGACTTCCCTGGGGTCATTGTGAGTGACATTCGCATGCCGGGCATGGATGGCATGGCACTGCTTCACGAGCTACACAGCCGCGATGCCACTCTGCCGATTATTTTAATTACTGGCCATGGCGATATTTCCACTGCAGTAGAGGCCATGCGGGCCGGTGCTTGGGATTTCCTTGAGAAGCCCTTCGCTGGTGACCAATTGCTGGATGTGGTGCGCCGGGGCATTGAAAAGCGCCAGCTCAGCCTAGAAAACCATCGCCTTAAAGCCGAGCTGGAAGTGCAGCAGGCCGCATTAGGCCCACGGCTGGTTGGCCGCACTGCGGTCATTTCGCGATTGGCGGCCATGATCCAGCGTATCAGCCAAGTGGAAGCCGATGTGCTGCTGTTTGGCGAAACAGGCACTGGCAAAGACTTGGTGGCCCGCGCGATTCACGAGCGTAGCATGCGCCGTAACAGCCCATTCATGGCGATCAATTGCGGTGCAGTGCCCGAAAACACCATTGAGTCAGAGCTATTCGGCCATGAAAAAGGCGCCTTCACCGGTGCCGTAGAGCGGCGCATCGGTAAATTTGAGCACGCTAACGGCGGCACGGTGTTTCTAGATGAAATCGAATCAATGCCCATGGCGCTGCAAGTAAAGCTACTGCGCGTACTGCAAGAGCGCAGCGTTGAACGCCTTGGTGCTAACGAAACCGTCCCACTGGATATTCGTGTGATTGCAGCCACTAAGGTGGATCTCAAAGCCGCTGCTGAAGAGGGCTATTTCCGTGAGGATCTGTATTACCGTTTGAACGTGGTCACCCTACCACTGCCCGCTCTGCGCGAGCGGCGTGAGGATATTCCCTTACTGTTCCAGCATTTTGCTGTCGTTGCCGCCAACCGCAGCGGGCTTGAAGCACCTACTCTAGACAGCCCCGATATTGCCGCCCTGCTTGCTCATGACTGGCCCGGTAATGTGCGCGAACTACGCAACCTCGCCGAGCGCTACGTGTTATTAGGCGCGGCCTTTGATTACCGCCTGGATGCATTACTGGAGGGTGTCAATGCCGATACAGAAGAACCTACCCTGCCACGCCAGGTAGAGCTGTTTGAGAAGAGTCTAATCAGTCAATCACTGGCGCGTTACCACGGCCGAGTAACCGATGTTTGCCGCCACCTGGGCATTCCGCGCAAGACCTTTTATGACAAGCTAAAAAAACATGGCCTGAATGCTGATGACTACCGCCATAACAGCGAGCCTTGATGGAGTAACTCACCCAGCACTGCCCAAGGCGGCACCCAGGGCATCAGCGTCAACGTTGCAATTAGCATCAGCAGGTTGGACATCGGCCGACGACTATCACCGAGCTTAAGCGCCGTCCCAAACGAGCGCTTAAACCGCGCGCCCTCAAGGTCAACACTGTATATTTCATCTAACCCCAGGTGGATGATAAACCCCAACAGCACGGCCGCCCCATGAGACCAAGCCAGCCAGGCAGGCTGGTCAAGCAAGTTAAAACTTAGCGCCGCGGTTGCCAGGCCGCATAAGCCACCTGCCAACAGTGAGTGCCAAATACCGCGATGAACGGTAAAGCGGGAAAACAGCACTCCAGCCAAATAACGAACGCTAAAGTAAATACCCCCACAGGCAATTAGCAGCGCCCCAGGGGTCAGCCACGGCTGCAACAGCAACGCCCCCAACACCAGCGCAGGCACTGAAAGTAAGTTAAAAATCAATCGAATAGAGTGGGAGCGGTCGGCATCAATGTCGGGCAAAATGCCCCCAAACGTAACCAAGGCGATCATGATTATCGCCTGCGAAGGAAGCCACCATTCGGCTTGCCAGCCCCCATAAGCCACCAGCATGCCGCCCGCCGCTGCCACTGTAATATGCGTGCGAAAATTAGCCATGATGCGGCACCCTGGAAAACTGTATAAATTAACAGATTCCTAGCTGCCGCGACATGACTATTTTACAAAAAAGATTGGCTAGGCAAATGCTTAGCGAGAAAAATCAAAGTGAGACGTCAGCCAGAAAACGGTCTTTCAACTTAACGTAGTTGCCGGCGGTATAAGGGAAGAAAGAACGCTCTTTCTCTTTAAGAGGACGCAGCGCTTTGGCTGGATTACCAGCGTAAACATAACCACTTTCCAAATGCTTGCCCGGTGTCACCACGGCGCCGGCCGCAATAATAACTTCGTCATCCACCACCGTACCGTCCATTACTATCGCGCCCATGCCTACCAGTATTCGATTGCCCAGCGTGCAACCGTGAAGAATCGCTTTATGCCCGATGGTCACATCGTCACCGATAGTGAGCGGAAATCCCCCAGGACTGAAGTCACTTGCGTGGGTAATATGTAGCACACTGCCATCTTGAACGCTGGTGCGCGCGCCGATACGAATACGATGCATATCACCACGAATTACCGTCATCGGCCAAACTGAGCAGTCATCGCCCATTTCAACGTCACCAATTACCACACTGGCTGGATCAACATATACTCGCTCTCCCAAGCGGGGAGAAACACCTTGATAGCTTCTTAGTGCACTACTGCTCATCATTCACTCCTAAGAGATTAGCGGTCTTTCGATAGCACGGCTTGTTGAGCTCACTATAGCAACCCAGCCAATAGGACAATAAAGGTCAATGGGATCGACACCCAACGGATGATATTACGCCACACGAGGTAACCACTTTCCCCGACACCCAATGCACGCACTACACTCGCTTGAGGCATTACCCATGCCGCAAAAATGGCAATCAACAAGCCACCTAAAGGCAGAAAAATATCCGGCGGTATACTGCTGACCAGCTCAAATACATTACGGCCTAACAGTGGCCGAAATTCGGCAAGCGTAGAGAACGAGAACGCCGATAACAGCCCAATCAACCATACGCTCAATGCCACAATGGCGGTTGAAATACTGCGCCGCAACCCCAGCCCCTGCAAGGTAGCGACCATTGGCTCGGCTAAATTAATCGCGGAAGTCCAAGTAGCCAGCAGCAGCAATAAAAAGAACACGCTTAGCCACACAGAACCCCACGGCAGCTCAGAAAATGCGATAGGCAAGGTCACAAACATTAGGCCGGGCCCGTCGGCGGGGTCCATACCCTGTGCAAATACCACGGAAAAAATAGCAATACCCGCTAACAGGGCCACGCTGATATCGAGTACTGCGACCGCCACTGCTGCTCTGGGTAAGCTCTGCTCTTCAGGCATATAAGCCCCGTAAGCCATTAAGGCACAGGCACCAACCGCTAAGGTAAAGAATGCGTGCCCCATCGCATGCACCACCACTGAAGGTGTCACCGCTTCAAAAGAGGGTAAAAACAACCACGCTAGTGCAGTGCTAAAGCCATCGGTGGTGGCCGCATAGCCTGCCAATAACAGCAGAAGTAGATAAAGCAGCGGCATCAGCAGGTTGTTCAACCGCTCCAATCCCTTAGCAACGCCTGCCGCCACCACTGTCATGGTCATAAAGAGAAACAGCGAGTGATTAAAAATCAGCAACCCTGGGTTAGCTAAAAAGGCCTCAAATCCCGAGCCAATCTCAGAC
>JAMCZP010000275.1 GCA_023485185.1 Gammaproteobacteria bacterium | reverse complement strand
CGTACTGACCATATCAAAATTTTTATCCTTTAGTGGACTGTTCATAGTTTTCTCCTAGCTTGTTGCGAGCATTGACTAGTAAATCAGAAGAAAATGATTAGCTGGAACCATTTCCACCGTGGCTATTTTTGCCGCCTTTTTTACCAGCCTCTGAGGCCCGTTCGGGGTCATTTGCAAAATTACCTCCGCTCTGTTGCCCCCCTTTATGGCCAATATCTTCATAAAACTCTTTGCCATGGCTTTCGGAAGTGGCTTGACCACCTTTTTTGCCTGCTTCCTCTCGTGTCATTCCTTGATCATTGCGTTTATCAACCATGATAAATCTCCTAAATAGAACAATTAACACCTTTTCGCCTATCCACTCGTTTCCTAAACGAGCACTATGCAGATTAGACAATAAATCTATCAGTTCAAGAGACAACTGGCCTACAGATCTCTTTTTAACTTTCATTAAAGCATATAAATAATCTGGGTTATAACAAAACCTATCATTTAGCCATAGCGAGCCATGATGAAATTATTAAAAAAACACCTAAAATCAATATATTAAAAACTCAAAACTGACAACCAACTGATCAACCAAAGTAAAAGCAAGTAACATCAGAGCCACGAAACGAAACACACGCCAATATAAAACAAAGTCGACTGCAATCACACCAACTTAACATTCATTAAATTTATCTAAAAATATCTTTAAAAATCATTAGCAGCTAAGCAAAAAATCAATTAACACCTATGCTTTTTACATCTAATGGACAAAATAGTTACTTATATATATTTTTACAGTTTACTAATATTGGTTTCATATAATAAGTTAAAAAATGACTCAGCTATAAGAAACTAAATACAGGAGAATTGAATGAATACACTCTGGGAAGCCCCGCTGGTTAGCCATGAATGTACGCTTGCCTTAGCTCATAATGGATATCCTTACATAGGTGCGCAGTGTGATCGATTAGGCACAAATCTTTTTCGCTCACGGCTATTGCTAAAAAAAACTATTTTTATGAGAGGTAAAGAGGCGGCTGAGCTTTTTTATGATAGCGAACGCTTCACCCGAGAAAACGCTGCTCCCAAACGCTTAAAAAGGACCTTGTTTGGAGAAGGGGGTGTCCAAGGCCTTGAAGGTGAAGCCCACCAGCAACGTAAAGCGATGTTTCTGTCGCTGATGACGCCCGTGAGCATTGATAACCTTAAGCATTTAGTTGGGCACCATTGGCGGATACGCCTCTCTTATTGGAAGTCACAAGGATCCGTCGTCCTGCTTGATGAACTCCACAACATTTTATGCCGCGCAGCATGCGATTGGGCCGGGATACCACTGCACAGAGTAGATGCGCCTGATATGACGCAGAACCTTGTGCTTATGATTGAGGGCGGAGCCACTATCGGACCCAAACATTGGGCAAGTCGTCGGGCACGTCGCTCAATCGAAAGTGAACTAATAGGTATGATTAACACCTACCGGAAAACACCCGGCGAAGCGAACCAGGCATTGCCTTTTGCAATTTTCGCCAACGCTTTCGATAACAAAGGAAACTACCTTCCAAGCCACACTGTGGCCGTTGAGCTACTCAATGTAATTCGGCCAATTGTAGCGATAGCACGCTATATGGTATTTGCCGTACTGGCGATGCATAAACATCCAGATTGTTTTGAAAAACTTAAACAGAAAGGTTCAGACGTTTATCGCCTTCATTTCATTCAAGAGGTAAGGCGCTACTACCCTTTTTTTCCCTTCCTGGCGGCAAGGGTCAAAACTGACTTTACCTGGAAAGGCTATCGCTTTAAGCGCGGCAGACAAACGGTTCTAGATCTTTACGGTACTAATCACGACCCACAACGCTGGGAGACGCCGGGCCAGTTCTGGCCGGAACGTTTCGAGCAGGAAAGTGATGATTTTTACCGTTTTGCAATGATCCCGCAAGGAGGCAGCGAGCATGCTACGCAGCATCGTTGCCCCGGCGAAGCTATCACCCTCTCACTTATTGACTTGGCTATTGATCAATTTACCCAAAAAATTAGCTACGAGGTACCACCCCAGGATCTCACTGTTGATCTGAACGTTATACCAGCACGCCCTAGGAGCGGTCTGGTTATTAGCAATGTTCGTCCCATTGATCCTCTTTCTGTCATCACTGAAGAAAACGATTAGTCAGCATTTTTTAAGCCCATTGATATAAACCTTACGACGACATTATCCAGGAGGGAAATCATGAATCGTCAATCCACTGATAAGCGCGAAGAGAGTCAGAAGGCCAAGCAATTGCTAGATAAGGATATGCCTAACGACGATCAGAAAGCTGGGCGTGAAGGCTCCCATCATCAAGAGCCCCAGCCCTTTCGACCCGACGAAAACGTCGATAACCAGAAAGCTGATAAAAACCCTTCATCACCAGGTCATAACACCTCTGGCGAGGCAGCCCCATTTGCTGGGGTACAGCTGGCGAAGGAGAAGAAAGCTCATAAAGATAATATTGACCGAAAAACAGATGAGGTCGATCCAAAGAGCAGCGAATAACATCAATGCCAGTCGGGCGTTAACGTTTTTTGGACCGCTATTGTTAGGCTTACTTCTACGAGGCAGGCACCGTGAAAAATTCAGTTTACGATGATAAGCAACAGCTGCTAGGCCACTTTATTAAAGATAAATACCTAAAGCGAGTAGCGCTTGAAGCCAGCGATGGCAATACCTACAGCGTTCCTGAGGAGGAATTAACTCGCCAGGGTGATCACTGGATATTGGCTAAGCCATTAAGTGAATTTGTAAAACTCTCTACTTATCAAAAGCAACAGGAACATGTCGATGAGATGAGCGATGAAAGTTTCCCTGCAAGTGACCCGCCGGATTTTACACTTGGGAAGAATGACCCTGATTAACAGATAGTGAGCAATGCTTTTGGCTTGCGTACTAAAAGGCTCTCTCTCTTGGCTTAAGCAATCGCTTTGCTAGCTAATCGCTAATGACCAATTTCGACATTATCAGGGAGTTCGCAAATGCGAACCGACAAAGGTCAGGTCTCTTTGGGGTCTAAGCGTGCACTCATATTCATTTTGCTAGCAGTGCTGCCTGCGGTAGGCCTACTAGGGTGTCGCTTTCCAACCGATATAGAACAAACGATGTATAGAATCCAAGGGGGTGTGCTTGAAGTCGGGGTAACGGAGAACCCACCCTGGGTGGTACGTAGCGCAAATGGAGCACCCTAGCATTGGCGCCATTGAGCTCTTCGGCACCACATTCTGGATGGGTTGGTTAAAGATTGGTGCGCTGATTTATAGCGTCATCCCGCCAGTCATCATTGGACATCTACAGATGAAAGCCGCCAAAAAAGTCCATGAAAAGACGGTCTTTGTTGATGGCAAGATGAGCAAGGCGGATTGGATGACGGGGCTGGCCGGCATCGTCGGCGTTGGCGCTGGCCTATGGTGGGCCTATGCGCTGTTATAGCCCTGGATGTCACTAAGGATGGCATTACCAATGTTAAGGAAGCAGTGGGCGACCTTCTTGATCAGCGTCCCCGCTTTACGTCTAAAGCTGAGCCGGAACATCTTGCTGAAGAACTGGAAGGTCAATTATGTGCCATGGATTGGGTTGCCAGTGCCGCCGTACGCTTACGTGAAGAGGGACACATCTTTAGTGGCGAAGCGTTTGTGGTTCCTCACAGCGATGAGAATTTGGCTCAACACCTACGCGTTGCCTCGCAGTGTTTGAACCAGTATGACTGGCTGGTTGCTTGAGCGCAGCGCTACGATGATCGCAACGGAAACGGGCCTTAGTCAGGCGGCTGTCGGCGTGTTACTCACCTCGGTGGCCACATCACTGCCTGAGCTGGTAACCACCGTCGCAGCGGTAAGGCGTGGAGCGCTAACGCTCGCAGTGGCAGGCATTATTGGTGGCAATGCGTTCGATACCCTATTTGCCGCCGCGTCAGATATTGCTTACCGAGGCAGCTCCATTTATCACGTCATACCCGATCAGGTGATGCTATGGGTTGCTCTCGCGGTGTTAATGACGGGGGTAATAACATTGGCCTACTGCATCGCCAAGAGCAAGGCCCTGGTCGTATTGGCTTTGAAAGCCTGGTCATCATTGGCCTATATGTAGCGGGAATCGCCATATTAGTAGCGAACTAACGCAAGGCAGCGATAAATGATAGTAAAGGAGTGTTCACTGTGATTGGAAGCACGTTAGTTGGGGCGGTAGGTACTCTGCTCATTTTGCTGGTAGTTTACGATGCTATTCGCACCACGCTATCGGTATCAAACTCAGGCGGACCACTCACCAACCGTTTAGTCAGTGGCCTATGGTTTATGCTGTTGGGTATTCATCGTCGGCGTAAAAGCCATGCCATGCTCTCCTCTGCAGGCCCATGGATGACGGTCATACTGCTGCTGGTATGGTTTTTTATCGCATGGCTGGGTTGGTTTTTGCTTTTTTGTAGCTCACCTCAAGCTGTCGTGGTGTCCACTTCGGACGCGCCTGCAAGTTTGATGGAGCGGGCCCACTATACGGGCTATACCATCACGACTTTAGGCTACGGCGATTTTGTGCCGGGCAATCATAGCTGGCGTCTCCCGCCTGTTTTGGCTGCGGCTAACGGCTTTTTCCTTTTTACCCTATCGATTACGTATATCCTTAATATCATCACCAATGTTATTCAAAAACGCCAAGCATCGCTGACCATCAGCGCTATGGGCGAAGATCCTCAGCAGATTCTCGCGACTACTAACAGCGGCGGAGAATATACAACGCTAATAGGCCAGCTGCCGACGTTACAGCAATCAATCACGACGTTAGGTCAGCAGCATTTAGCCTATCCAATCCTGCACTACTATCACAGTGAGGCCCCAAGCAAAGCGCTTTCGCTAGCGATTGCGAAACTGTATCAAGCCATTAATGTGGCCTGCTTTGCCAGCACCCACCTAAAAGGTAGTTCTCGGGAGCAGTTATTAATCACGCATAAAACCATTGAGCAGTTTCTTGATACCCTCGACAGTGCCTTTATTCAGCCTAGCCAACATATACCGGACATTCCGGCGCTGAATGGATATGCTGAATTACCCGGCATTGATAAGTCGAACACCGAGATACAGCACCATTTAGCCTCGCTGCCCTACCAGAGATTATTAATGGCCTACATTCATAAGGACGGCTGGCAGTGGCAGGATGTATGGTAAGCAGAGCACACAAACTAAATAAGGAAGGGTGCATTGAAACAACTATTAGCGCTTTGTATGGTTTGCTGCGTTTTATTTATTACCGCTGGCTGCACTTCAGCAACGATGAATAACCATGAGAACGCGGAGCGCCCAGATGAGCCGCTCATCAACACCTACTGGAAGCTAGTGGCGCTTAACGACAAGCCAATCATCACTCAAGAGAACTACCGGGAAGCCCACCTAGTGCTCCATCAGAATGCTTCCCGCTTAGCGGGTGCCACCGGCTGCAATACGTTGATGGGCAGCTATAAAGTGGAGGACACATGCCTCACATTCAGCCAGGTCGCCACTACCAGAATGGCCTGCCCAGCTACTCAAATGAAAACCGAGCGCGATTTTATAACCGCTCTCGAACAGGCAACCGGTTGGCGAGTGGATGACGCAACGCTTGTGCTATTGGGCGATAACAGTGCAGCGTTGGCTAGATTTGAGGCGGTGCATCTGTATTAAATAAATGAGTACAAGCTCAAGCGGTTTTATCCCGACACATGACGCATTATCCACACCCAGATGAAAAAGTGGGTGTGTGTGGGTTAGCAGGAGATATGGCACAGCGGCCTAATGTGGGACTATAAACAACAAATAGGGATAAGCTGGGATGAGAGGCGAAATTTAGCGCTACAAATTCAGAAGGTTACGAACACAAAGCCATTATATAGCGCCAGCAGATTAGACACCAACAGTGCCAAAGACGTGCAAAATGAAAAAGAGGCCGTTCCTACGTGGAGCGGCCTTTTTTGTTGGATGTTTGGCACTGCCTTACAACCACCCAGCAGCCCACACGGCGCGCCCGATGATCTCTAGTTCATGAAGGCGATCACGCGGTACCACTACTTCGCGGTATTCCTTGTTCGTGCTGATGATGCTTACCCCGTCGAAGTTACGCTGCAAGCGCTTAGCGTAGAGATGATCCTCCAGACGGATGATGTATATACCCTCGCCTTCGATAGTCGTCCGCGTGTGATCGATCAGCACCGTATCGCCATTGGCAATGTCGGGATACATGCTATCGCCATCATTGCGAACGGCAGACAGGTGCTCCGGCGTTAACCCCTGCTTACGCAGTGAATAGCGCGTGAAGCTGATATGCGTCAGTACTCGGCAGTTTTCATTCCAAGCACCAGGCCCCGCGCTGCACTGGGCGTCATACAGGGGCACAAAAGCGTAATCCTCCATGCCAAGCACTTCCGTATTTGGAATTTCGGCACTCTTACTAAGCTGCATTGGGCCTTCACCAGTTGCCACCCAGTCTAAGGACACTCCAGCACTTTGCGCCAAACGCGCAATGCTATCAAGTGCTGGTACAGAGTCACCAGCCAGCCACCTATGAAAAGTAGACAACGCTACTCCTGCGCTCTGCGCAGCTTTTTTACGCCCGCCCATCATCTCCGAGATTTCAGAAATACGAGTTCCGATTCCTTTATTGGGATTCGGAACTGATTCGCTGTCCTTTTCTTTCGGTTCTGATTCTTCATAAGTCATTGATATTTACCCATAATTCCTTATACGGGCGCTATAACCCAAATAAGAGACAAAAAGAACTCCGTAAAAGGATTGATAAGTTCCGAATGTGGAGTTATGTTTATGGGGAAAGACAGGTTAGACACCCCAAAAAACGCCACCGAGGTGACGCCATGAACCACGAAATTCCTATCAATCCTTCCCAGCGCTGGGAGTGGCTGAAATACCAACTCCGCAGTCAAGGTTCTAGCTTGCGCAAACTGAGCGATGAGTTGGGCGTCACCGGCAACGCGGTACAAATGGTGAAGTACACCCCTTACCCACGCATGGAACGCGCTATTGCCAAAAAGCTTGGGCTAACACCCCATGCTGTTTGGCCAGAGCGCTGGAACCATGACGATACCCCATGCCGCGAACGCCCCAATCGTGCAGAGAAGCTTTCAACTGCAAAAGCGCAAAACCGTTTATGCGACAAGGATAGCGGTTCTAACGCAATCGCGCATCGTCAAATGGCACAGGGAGCATAGCCATGCGACGCGTCAAAGATACCCAAACATTAGACATCTTTGAGGTACCGGCGCCGGTCGTGCCTATGCCAGGCAGCGGCAACTATGCCGCCCAGGTCAGCGAGCTAGTCGGCACTGTGCTAAAGGATTGCCCCGTCGACCGCTATGAAGTTGCCGCGCAGATGAGCCGCTACTCCGGTGACGACGTTTCCAAGCACATGCTCGACGCCTGGAGTTCACCAGCGCGCAGCGACCATAACATCCCTTTTTACCGCATTCCGCTTTTGGAAGAAGTCTGCCAGAGCCACGTTTTCACCGATTGGATCGTTCACTTGCGTGGCGGGCGTGTGGCCTATGGCCGTGAGGCGCTGGCAGCGGAGTACGGAAAGTTATCGCGCATTCAGGAGCGGGTTAATGCGGATCTGCGCAAGCTGAAAAAGCTGATGGGAGAAGAGCAATGAGCCAACAAGATAACCCCACCACGTGGTGGCACAGCGACAAGCCCGCTCGCCACATCCTCCGCTATGAAGATGGTAGCGAAGTAGAGCTTAGCGAAAGCGACCTGGACGCCATGATGCGCCGCTGGGATCAGGTCGTTCGTGAGATGGAATCTGCACGAGCAGAGCAACTGGTGAGAGAAGAACCGTCAGTGCTCAGCGTATCGGCTATTGAGAAGCATCGAAATCGGAGACAAGCGAACGCAATTCGTCGATTAACAGAACGAGTTCAGCATTTGTCCCAGGGCCAGATTCTTCCTCAATCAGGTTCGCCTGCCGAGCCAGAAAGCGTTGAGCGTGATCCTGTGGCAAGCCAGGGATCTTCTGCACTTGAGAGAGGAGCCAAGCAATGATCAGCTCCTGGGCATATGCCCTCTCGTTCATCTGTTCAATCTTTAGCCGAATTAAGGTGCGTTCACTTAGGTTGCG
>JAMCZP010000123.1 GCA_023485185.1 Gammaproteobacteria bacterium | reverse complement strand
TTACGCCTGACGACCATAGCACGCGTGAACCACCTGATCCCATGCCGAACTCAGAAGTGAAACCGCTTAGCGCCGATGGTAGTGTGGGGTCTCCCCATGCGAGAGTAGGTCATCGTCAGGCACTTATACCAAAAATCCCCCAGGGCTTACGCGCTGGGGGATTTTTTTATGGCAAAATGCACTCCTCAAGGAGGAATGCCCATGACACAGATGCGCTGGGAGCAGCTACTTTCCCCCCGTCGTCTTCACGACCAACGCTCAGAAAGTACTCGAGAGATCGGTCGTAGCCCTTTTCATAAAGATCATGACCGGATTGTGTTTTCTGGCTCTTTTAGGCGCCTTGGGCGAAAGACCCAGGTGCACCCGCTGACTGAGAATGACCATATCCACACCCGCTTAACCCACTCCTTGGAAGTTGGCTGTGTCGGCCGTTCTTTAGGCATGATTGTGGGGGAGCTGTTACGCGAACAGTTACCTGCTTGGATTACCCCCGCTGATCTTGGCGTGATTGTACAAACGGCCTGTCTTGGCCACGATATTGGTAACCCTCCTTTTGGTCACGCTGGTGAGTATGCGATTCGTGACTGGTTTCAGCGCGCTCAGCGCAGTGGTTTATTAGAAGGGCTTTCTGACGCTGAGCGTGAAGACCTACTGACGTATGAAGGCAACGCCCAGGGCTTTCGGGTTATTACCCAAATTGAATATAACCAGTTTAATGGCGGGATGCGGTTGTCAGCGGCGACCCTTGGGACGCTGCTGAAATATCCATGGACAGTGCGTTACAGTGGTAGAGTGGGCAAGTTTGGCGCGTATCAGTCGGAGCAAGCCCTGCTAAAAGAGGTGGCTGAGGCGGTTGGTTTGTTACCACAAGGCGATCAACGCTGGTGTCGCCACCCGCTGGCTTGGCTTGTGGAAGCCGCCGATGACATCTGTTATGCCCTGCTAGACCTGGAAGATGGCTTAGAAATGGGCATTCTACGCTATGAAGAAGTGGTCGAAATTTTACGCCAAGTGGCCGGGGAGTTCCCTCCTGAATACGCCGAGATGGAGCGTAAAAATGTCTCTCAGCGTCGGCGTATCGCGCTACTGCGTGGTGCCGCCATGGAGCGGGCGGTCAACGATGTCGGGGCGGTGTTTGTGCAGCATGAGCAAGCCCTGTTGAACGGTACGCTCAGTGATGATCTGTTGGAGCTGTGCCACCCTGACTTGGGGTGGGGGGTTCAGGCTGCCAAGCAATTAGCCCGAGAACGCATTTTCCAGAATGAGCGGAAGGCAAAATTAGAAATTGGTGCCTATACGACGCTGGGGATCCTTCTAGAAGCCTTTATAGGGGCAGCTCACGAGCTTCATCATACAGGGCATTCATCCTTTAAGCATCAGCGCGTATTAGCGCTGATAGGCGAGAATACACCGCTGCCTTCATGGACTCTTTACGATAGCTACCGGCGAATGCTGGACTTTATTGGTGGAATGACGGATCACTACGCAGTGGATTTAGCTCAGGAAATGGGCGGGCGTCTACGTGGTGATTAAGCCTGTGGCTCTAAACCGACGGTTTGCTCAGGTGTTTCAGCTCCATTAACTTAGCACGCTCAAGCAGGATGTTGATAATTTTGTCGTGGGTAGCGTTGTCCAGTGGGCCGGGCGTTAACTCGGTTAACTGCTTGGCTAGGGTATCGCCGCTCACCACAAGAATATCGGGGGCTGCCTCGCTGGTATCTATTTGCCAACCTGGCAGTACGAGCACGCCCCGAACCGGCACCCGCACGCCACAGCGGCGCTCTAACCAGTGAGTGAGCCAGCTCACCCCTTGTCTTGTCTTATGTAATGGACGACGCTCCTGCCAGTGCGGAAAGCGTAAACGCTCGCGTTCAACCACAACAGTATTGAGTTCACTGCCATCGGAACCGATAGCAAGCGTACGGGCGCGGGTTTCGACGACAAAAACACCGTGAGGCGTGACGACCACATGGTCGATAGTAAAACTGTCGGTAGGGATGTCATGAAACACATAGTAGGGATGTGCATCTGGGCGTACTAAGCGCTCCAGCTCCTGGCCCACGGCAAGCTCGCAGGCAAGGCCTAATTTTAATCTGCGGATACGCTGATAATCGCGCACTAGCAGTAATGAATAGATTAATACAAGTAACGTACTCAGCAGGCCATATAAAGCCCACTCGACCCAGTCCTGACGCACAACAAACAGCATGCGTCCCATGCCATAAACCAGCGGTGCCAGGCTAATGATAGGGCCTAAAGCACCGTTTAAAAATAAGCTGGAAAAAGCCTGGTCAAGACGGTTACGCAGTGCTTGCCCGGGTTCACGAAGCGGGGCGTTGAAAGGAGAGTTAACGCGCGCATCGTGTAAGCTACGCAGCGCTAATACAATGCTGCCCATTGCCGCCATAGGGAATAAAAAAATCAGCGGTAGCAAGTATTCCAGCCAAGCCATTGCAGTGCCTTGCTTAAAAGCGACTTATTCAAGTGATAAGTCATGATAGTGTAAAGGTCTTAACCCCCAGCGAGTTTGACCCGGTAACCGAGAGCGCTTAATGCTTCACGCAGAGTGTCACGATGATCACCTTGAATTTCAATCACACCGTCTTTGACAGCTCCTCCCGTTCCACAACGTTTTTTAAGCGATTTCGCCAACGTTTTAAGCTCATCGCCGGGAAGTGGGATGCCGCTCACCGTGGTGACGCCCTTACCCTTACGACCGCTAGTTTCACGCCGAATACGTACAATACCATCAAGAGCGGCTAGTCGTTGCTGCTCGCTGGCCTCTTCGCAGAGGCAAGCGTCAAGTGCTGCACGACAGGCAGGACAGGTTTTGCCGTGCTCAGTGGAATAAACTAGACCCCCCAGTTGGTCACGCAACGAAGCCATGCTTACCCTCCGACAGAGTGCTGAGGAACGGGTACTTGCCAATATTCACGAGTGAGTCGCTCCACCACAGCGGGTAACTGATACATGTTACTAATCATAATAGCGTTTTCGGGCGTCGTTTCGGCATCTGGAAAACGATTTAAATGAATCACCGTCATTCCAGCTTGTAGGGCGGCCCTGACACCTACTAAAGCATCGTCTATAGCAATGCAATCACGGGCTTGGTATCCCATGATACTCGCTGCGTGTAAATGTAAACAGGGTTCAGGCTTCCAGCAGTTGGCGGTATAACCACTGAATAAACGTTTTCCAAAATAGTCGCTTAACCCAGTGGCGCCTAACGCAGTGCGGATTTTGCTTTCAGGGCCATTCGATACCACGGCACTAGGGTAGCTTGCCAGTAAGTCCAGTGCCTCGTAGGCACCTGGTATGGTCGTCAGCTCGTGGGCAAGTCTAGTGGCTAAATTGGCGCGCATGCCAGCTTCCATCACATTGAGCTTATCTGGATCAACGTCGCCGTGGCGCTGCTGAAGTTCAGCCACGATACGCCGGAAACGCGCTCCCCGAAACTCGCCAAGATAATCAGAAGATGCAAAAGGTAACCCTACTGCATTAAGGCCAGCGGCCATCTCTTCGGCTAAAAGCGGCTCGCTATCGACGAGTGTGCCATCACAGTCAAACAGCAAAAGTGGGAGCGGCATTGCGGTTCCTTGCAGCGTCTTAAGCACTGCCAGTGTTAGTTGAAGCCAACCAAACTGCTATTGAACGGGATTTTACGCTATTTGTGAACACTGTTTTGTTATTTTTTACTTGTCTGCGCATTGTCCTTGAGCCAATTTAAACAGCTATTCTGATTTTGAGAGCTATTCACGCATATTTTCAGGTAGGAAGATAAGCCGCTAAACAGCTAGAGAGGCTGGCTGCCCATAGCGATAAATTCGTGTTTAAGATGACCGTGATGAAGCAATAGTATGCACGTACTATTTTGAGATAACTAAAAAATGGAGAGCGTATCATGCGATTAACCCCTTGGATCTTACCTCTGGCGCTTAGCGCTGCTTTGCTCACGACGACAAGCTATGTGTTTGCTGATAATCATGAGTCAGATGATCAACAACACGAACCATTAGACGATGCCGCATTGGAGGAAGAGTACGGTATTAAAGCGGGTTCGGTTAAACGTGATCCGGTCGAAAACAGTGACAGTGACAGCGATTCCGAGCGGCCGAGTGACGAGGCAGATCGTACCGAGGATGAGGAAGTCGAGGCACCTGAAGAACCAGCGGATGATGAGGCCCGTAGTTCAACAGATGAGAGCGACGCTGGCGATACTGAGAATGAACGCAAAGAAGCGGCTGGTGAAGAAAATAACGGCGAAAGAACGGCTGATGGCGACGAGGCGGCTGAAGGGGGTACTGGCGGTACAGGTAGCGCAGAAGATGCACTTGCCAACGGTGAAGATGACGAAAGCACCGAAGATGATGGTGAAAGTGATGAGAGCACTGACGATAACGAATAACGTCAGTGCTTATAGCGCTATTTTGCCAGACGGCGCGAGTTCGCACTGCTGCGCTGATGATAAGGTTTCATCGTGAGCTGGCTGGTTATCCACCACGGGGCTAGATTCCCGTTCATGGAATTAAATAGCGCTTTTTGCATTTCGAGGCCAGCTTCCATGCTGGCTTCGAGTTTTTCAGTAACCATTTTCTGATTTTCTTGCATCATTTTAGGGCTGAAAAAGGGCTGGGTTTGCCATAAATGATTGCGCATGGTGATCGTCGATAATGAGGTCGACCATAGCTCAAATGCCATTACGCCAGCCTTCCAAATATCGAACATTGCAAGCGGGCTAGTGGGCAGCATTGGTGGCGTTGTGGAGCGCTTCATAATGTTGTTGCCTCTCTGTTAGAGCAAGAAACCTCGTATACGGATTAACAGTGTTAAGGTATCAATGCTGCAACGCAACATTTATTTCATCGTGCTTAACGTTTATTAAGTAAAAAAGACGACCGGCTGGTCGTCTTTATACGGCTGGAAAACAGGACTGGAAAGTGAGTGGTGCGCTTATTTGATCTTGGGCGCTAGCTCGCCACGCTCATAGCGCAGAGCCATCGCATCCAAGCTAATCGGCTTAATCTTGCTGGCGTTGCCTGCCGTACCGAAGGCTTCATAGCGTGCAATACATAGCTCACGCATGGCGGTAACGGTCTCTTTCAGGAATTTACGCGGATCAAACTCAGAAGGGTTCTGCGCCATAAAGCGGCGTACAGCACCGGTAGACGCCAGGCGCAGGTCAGTATCGATATTTACCTTACGAACGCCGTGCTTGATACCTTCGACGATCTCTTCCACCGGCACGCCGTAAGTTTCTGAAATTTGGCCGCCGTACTGGTTGATAACTTCAAGCCACTCTTGTGGCACGGAAGAAGAGCCGTGCATAACAAGGTGCGTATCGGGAATCCGCGCGTGGATCTCTTTAATGCGCTGAATAGAGAGCGTATCGCCAGTGGGGGGCTTAGTGAATTTATAAGCACCGTGGCTGGTGCCAATGGCAATTGCTAGTGCATCCACATGGGTCGCTTTAACGAATTCGGCGGCTTCCTCTGGATCTGTCAGCAGTTGTTCCATATCCAGTTTGCCTTCAGCGCCAATCCCGTCTTCTTCACCCGCCATACCGGTTTCCAAGCTGCCCAGGCAGCCAAGCTCACCCTCAACTGACACACCGCAGGCATGGGCCATGTCCACTGTGCGGCGGGTGACATCGACGTTATAGTCGTAGTCGGTCGGTGTTTTGCCGTCTTCACCGAGTGAGCCATCCATCATTACCGACGAGAAGCCAAGCTGAATAGAGCGCTGACAAATGGCCGGGCTAGTACCATGATCTTGGTGCATAACGACGGGAATATGTGGAAACTCTTCGACAGCCGCTAAAATTAAGTGGCGTAGAAACGGAGCCCCTGCGTATTTACGAGCGCCAGCAGAGGCTTGCACGATAACGGGAGAGTCGGTGGCATCAGCGGCTTCCATAATGGCGCGCATCTGCTCAAGGTTGTTGACGTTAAACGCCGGAATACCGTAGCCGTATTCGGCAGCGTGGTCGAGCATCTGGCGCATGCTGATCAGAGCCATGAAAATCACCTTATCTATGTAGGTTGTAAAATCGACTTGTTAAAACCGCAATGTCAGTGTGAGAAACTGCAGTGAGCATGCCGGTTCAAGTCGTATCATGTTAACCGTGTTTGGCGGCCGCTTCGAGTGCTGACACGGCAGGCAGTTCCTTGCCTTCGACATACTCTAAAAAGGCACCGCCACCGGTAGAAATATAGGAAACGCGATCCGCAATGGCATATTTATCAATGGCCGCCAACGTATCACCTCCACCGGCAATAGAAAAACCTGCGCTGTCAGCAATCGCTTGGGCGATCACTTGGGTGCCTTTACCGAACTGATCGATTTCAAATACGCCCACTGGGCCATTCCACAGGATGGTGCCTGCATCTTTCAGCATACCCGCCAAGTGCGCAGCGGTTTCCGGACCGATGTCTAAAATCATCTCGTTGTCGGCCACTTGATCGACGGCTTTCACCACCGCTTCAGCTGATTCAGAGAACTCGGTAGCCACCACCACATCGGTAGGAAGCGGAATCGATACCTTTTCCATCAAAGCTTTCGCTTGGCCGATCAGGTCGGCTTCGTGTAACGACTTACCCACATTGTAGCCCGCGGCGGCAATAAAGGTGTTGGCGATACCACCACCGACAATAAGTTGATCACATTTATCAGCCAGCGCAGTCAGCACGTCCAGTTTGGTAGACACCTTTGAGCCACCGACGATGGCTACCATCGGGCGTGCCGGATGCGCCAGTGCTTTCTCTAAGGCACCAAGCTCTTTGGCGAGCAGCGGGCCTGCACAGGCGTTGGGAGCAAAACGTGCAACGCCGTGGGTTGACGCTTGCGCGCGGTGGGCAGTACCGAAAGCATCCATCACAAAAATATCGCACAGCGCTGCATACTGCTTCGCCAACTGTTCGTCGTCTTTTTTCTCACCGCTGTTGAAGCGTACATTCTCAAGCAGTACCACGTCGCCGTTGGCAAGATCCAGCGTTGAGCCAAGATACGCTTTCACTAACGGTACCGGGCGGTCGAGCAGTTCGCTTAGGCGGTCAGCCACCGGCGCAAGGGAGAATTCATCTGCGGGTTCACCTTCAGTAGGGCGCCCTAGATGGCTCATCAACATGACTTTCGCACCGGCCTTTGCCGCAGTCTCAATAGTGGGCAGCGCAGCTCGCAGACGGGCATCGCTAGAAACGCGGCCATTTTTGATGGGCACATTTAGGTCTTCACGGATCAGCACGCGTTGTCCTTCCAAGGGAAGGTCAGTCATTTTCTTCACATTCATGTGAGCGGTTTCCTCGTGTTTATGCCGTTAAGCTAACTATTAAAAAATAACGATAAATAGGTGGTGTGAGTAGGCTAGGCCTCTGCTGAAAGTCGTGCTAATCGCTGGCTAATATCGAGCATACGGTTAGCAAAGCCCCACTCATTATCAAACCAGCACAGCAGCTTTATCAGCCGCTTGCCTGCCACGCGTGTTTGTGTGGCATCCAAAATCCCGGAACGGGGATCATGGTTGAAATCAATCGACGCCATCGGCGCTTCAGTATAGCCAAGTACGCCTTTTAAGCGTTGTTGACTAGCCTCCAGCAGCAGCGCATTCACTTCGTCGCGGTGCGTATCTCGGTTGACGGTGAGTGCCACGTCCATCGCAGAGACATTGATAGTAGGGACGCGCACGTGCAAACACTCAAAGCGGCCTGCCAATCCCGGCATTAACCGGCTAATGCCGAGGGCCAAACCAGTATCTACTGGCACAATGGATTGCATCGCTGAGCGCGTAAGACGCAGGTCGGTCTGATGATAGGCGTCGATCACTGGCTGATCGTTCATGGCCGAGTGGATGGTGGTCGTCACGCCATGCTCAAGCCCAAGCGCCTCATCAAGAATCGTTAATAGGGGGACTAAGCAGTTGGTGGTACACGAAGCCGCAGAGAGAATACGCTGGGAAAGCGAAAGCTCTCCTTCGTTAATGCCCCACACAATCGTGGCATCGACATCATTTTCCGCAGGCTGAGAAAACAGCAGTCGTTTGGCACCGGCCGCTAAGTGCTGCTCCGCAGTAGCGCGGTCTTTAAAGCTTCCCGAGCACTCCAACACCAAATCCACATCGAGGG
>JAMCZP010000105.1 GCA_023485185.1 Gammaproteobacteria bacterium | reverse complement strand
GCGCTCGACCATACTGCGTTAAAAATCGGCTCGCGCGCGAGTCCGATCAAAGTACTCATTTACACCCAGTAAACTCCGTCTTTTCGCCGATTTTTGCCTTATCTGGTCTTCGCTCGCCGACTTTTCAGACAAAGCCTAAACTTATTTAAGGGCAAACAACTAACCATGACACAAACGCTGCGCGACCAGCTCTATAAGGCTCTTAAGCAGGGTATTGTTGGAAAACGGCTTGAACCAGGGCTTGTGCTGCTGGAGGGAAACATTGCGGAACTGTTTGGCATTAGCCGCTCTCCTGTTCGCCAAACCCTGAGCCGACTACACGAAGAGCAGTATATTTGCCGTTTTGAGGGGCGTGGCTATCTCGTGGGGGCCTCGCCAAGTGAGATTGTACGCCGCTCTCTTAGTGAGCGTGATTTCAAGCAGCTTGGCCATGCCCCCCAAGTTGATCGTACCGTTTCCTGGCGTGCCCATATCGACAGCGTCGAGCATGACATTGTCCTGTGTTCGATCAAGGGTGCTTTTGAACTCAATGAACTACAGCTTTCCAAATCGCTTCATGTTAGCCGCACCGTCACCCATCAAATTCTTCTCCACTTGCAGTCCATCGGTTTGGTCGAAAAGATTAAATATAATAGTTGGAGTGTGGTCCCTTTAGATAATAAGCGGCTACACAACCTTTATGAAGCCCGCCGCCAACTAGAACCTTACATGATCGCAAGGGCAGCCAAGAACATTTCAGAAAGTACGGTCAACGACTATATTTCCAAGCTCAAGCAGGCCGAAAACAGTTACCCAAATATTAAGGGTGATGTACTGGATGAGCTAGAAAATGACCTCCACCATACCGCCGTCAGTTTAGGTGGCAACCAGGAGGTCATGAATATGCTCAGACGTACTCACCCTATCCTATTAATCAGCAAACACTTACTTGGGCGAGTACTTAAACTACCTGACCAAGACCCTTTTTTCGAAGATCATTTATGGATATTTGAAAAAATGCGCCTGCAACAACCTGGGCAAGCAGCAGAAGCTCTGGTTACACATTTAGAGCGCTCGGAATCTAAAGTACTCGACCGCCTTATCAACTTTCGAGAATCAGGTGATATCAATGTGCCGCCTTACTTGCGTTAACGACTAAAACCACCGGAGCCTTATCGGCTCACATAGCACATAGATAGAGGGGCTAATAATGACAACAACGACCACAAGAACTATCGGCTTTATTGGCACAGGCATTATGGGTTCGCCCATGGCCGCACGTTTGGTTAAAGCAGGACACCAAGTACGTGTCTGGAATCGGACGAGAAGTAAGGCCGACAGTTTGGAAACGGTGGGTGCTGAAATAGTTGACAAACCCGAAGAAGCCGCTGCGGATAGCGATGTGGTTATCGTTATGCTCAGCTCTGGACCTGTGTGCGATGAAATATTATTGGGTTCCAACGGTCTGCTCAAAGCCATGCAGCCCAACGCTACTCTAATTGTAATGAGCTCTATCCCCGTCGAGACCGCACGCAGGCAAGCTGAAAAGGCCGCAACGCATCAAATTCACTACTTGGACGCGCCGGTATCCGGGGGTGAACAGGGAGCAATCGACGGCAGTTTAGCCATCATGGTGGGCGGCGATCCAGCAAGTTTTAAAGCAGTCGAATCCATCCTCTTAACGCTTGGTAGGCCAGTACATGTGGGCCCTGCAGGCAGCGGTGAACTGGCTAAGCTTGCCAATCAAATGATTGTGGCAAATACCATTGCCACGGTAGCCGAAGCCATATTGCTGGCAGAGCACGGCGGTGCTAACCCTGAGCGCATGCTGGCTGCGCTTGAGGGCGGTTTTGCTGACTCGACTATTCTACGCATCCACGGCCAGCGCATGATCCAGGAAAACTTCACCCCCGGCGGGCCAGCCAAATGGCAGTTGAAAGATACCCAGACAGCGATGGCATTTGCCGGTGAGCTGGGACTCAACTTGCCCGTATCGACATTGGTCAACTCGCTTTACGAGGAGCTGGTTGCCCAAGGAGATGGCGAGCTGGACCATAGCGCCCTGATACGCCAACTCAAGCGGCACAACGCTTAACAGCACCCCACAACAACAAATAGTGAGAACAAAGCCAATGAGCACCCATTACGACGTACAGGAAATAACGCGGTTCAGCACCGACTTACTAATGGCCGCTGGACTCGATAAAGATAAGTCACAGACTGTCGCCGAGATACTCGTTGAAGGCGACCTGATGGGCCATACCACACATGGCCTTCAACTGCTTTCACCTTACCTTGGGGAAATCCAGTCAGGCCGAATGCCTGTCACCGGTGACTATGAGGTGGTCTCCGAACGTGCCGCTGTACAAACCTGGGATGGTCGTTATCTGCCAGGGCCTTGGTTGATTATCAAAGCCATGGAAGCCGCCGAAACCATGGCGCGCTCCTGCGGCACCGGGACGGTGGTGATTCGGCGTTCGAATCATATCGCCTGCCTGGCCGCCTACCTTAAACGAGCTACCGACCAAAACCTGGTGGTGGTGATTGAATCCTCCGACCCGGCGACGAAATCCGTTGCCCCTTACGGCGGTTTAGAAGCCACTCATACCCCCAATCCCATCGCCGTGGGCTACCCCACTGATTCAGGCCCCGTTCTTTTAGATGTCAGCACGTCAATAACCACTAATGGCATGGTCGGGCGTCTTAACAAGCAAAACAGCCGACTGCCCTATCCCTGGTTGAAGGATCATCAAGGCCAAGCGACCGACCGTCCCGAGGTGCTCTTCGACGAGCCGAAAGGCAGCATTATGCCTATCGGTGGGCTTGACCATGGCCACAAGGGCTACGCACTTGGCCTTATGGTGGAAGCATTGACGTCTGGTTTAGCAGGATTTGGGCGGGTACAGGCACCTACCCAGTGGGGTGCCTCTGTCATGGTCCAGGTGCTGGACCCGGAAGCCTTTGGTGGGCTCGACGCTTTTAAGCGTGAAACCGGTGCACTGGCCGATGCGTGTCGCAACAATCCGGTTGCCGAAGGCAGCCCCCAGGTACGTATTCCGGGCGAGCGCGGGCTTGCGCTTCATAAACAGTATTCGCAGCAGGGCGTCCCGCTTCCAGAAGGTGTTCCCGAAGCGCTTGCTGAGTGGTCCGAGCGTCTCGTCGTGCCTTTCCCCAAGGCAAAATAGTTTACGCCTACGCAGCGTTAGCTCCCGCATGCTGGCCCTTATAACAAACCGTTAAAGCGATTACTTAGAGGCGACTATGAAACAGGAACGTATAGGCTTTATTGGCCTCGGCCTAATGGGTAAGGAAATGGCCGGACATATCGTGCGTAACGGCTACCCGTTGAGCGTTATGGCTCATCGCAACCGCTCACCGTTAGAAGCCCTGTGCGCAGAGGGTGCTACCGAAGTCAGTAGCGCCGCCGAGATGGCAAGCAACAGCGATATTGTTTTCATCTGCGTCAAAACATCCGAGCAGGTTAGCGAGATCATCACGGGAGTCGACGGCTTACTGGCAGGGGCTCATGAAGGATTGATGATTGTCGACTGCTCTACGGCGCATCCCGAATCGACCGAGCGCCTTGCTGAAACCTTAGCGCAACAGGGAGTGACCTTAGTCGACGCCCCTTTAGCTCGTACACCTCGCGAGGCTAAAGAAGGACGGCTCAACGTCATGCTGGGTGGCGATGCCACGGCGGTTGCGCGTATCACGCCGGTCATCAAGAGTTTCGCGGAGAATGTCTTTCATGTGGGCAAGGTCGGTTCAGCGCACAAACTGAAACTGATCAATAACTTCCTGTCGCTAGGGGCCGCAGCGCTGGTTAGCGAAGCCGCGACGATGGCTGCTGGCATGGGCGTCCCACAGGAAAAACTGCTCGAAATCTGCTCCCAAGGGGGTGCCAACAGCGCCATGCTGGCACCCGTGATGGAGTGGGTGCTGCAGGGAGAGTGTACGAAACTGCAGTTCAGTCTTGGTAATGCCGAAAAGGATATGCGCTACCTAGCGGAAACGTTAAGCGCCTACCAGCTAAAGGCCAACATGCTTCCCCCACTATGCGAGTTCCTGTCAGTTGCTCGCCGTGATGTGGGAGAAGATAGCTTTGTTCCCCAAGCGTACGATAGCTGCATGCAACATAACGGTATCGAGCTAAACCGTGGCAAGTAATGCAGTAGACTCTGGCTTCCGGCTAGGGCCACTTACATGGCCACTCAAAGTAGCGCTTACTCAATAAAGGCGTCGGTTGCCTCTCGGTGACCATATAAAAACGCATCGGCCACTTGGCGAAGTGGTGCCACATCCACTTCGCTACGGCCATTTTTGACCAGCTCGGCAAAGTGCGCATAGAGGCCTGGGTATTCACGCTCTTCGGCATCGACAATCACTTCGTCGTCGATCTTAAGGCGGCATCCACCTTTAGTGAGGCTCAAGCGGCCACCATCGGTATCAACAAGGATATCCCAGGTTTGTGGGCCGGTCTGACGAAAATCAAATGCTGCCTCAATCGCCGCTCCCGTTGGGTCGGTAAAGGAGAGATCTGCTGCAATCGGAGTTTGCGCATTGCTCGGCACCAGCAGCCGCGCCTGTTGTAGAAAAAATGGCTGGGGCAATATGGCGGTGGCAATTGAGAGCGCATTAATACCGGGATCAAAAACGCCCATGCCGCCGGGCTGCCAGATCCAGGCTTGGCCGGGGTGCCAAACCCTCACATCCTCTTTCCACTCGATATTAACGCGTTGAACCTGGCGTTCACTTAGCCACTGCTTAGCTTGCGCAACGCCGGGGGCAAAGCGTGAATGCCAGGCAGCAAACAGGCTAACGCCCTGTTCGGCAGCAAGTGAGATCAAGCTTTCCACTTCGCTTAGCGTGGCGCCCGGTGGTTTCTCAAGCAACACGTGTTTGCCGCGCATCAGCGCCGCACGGGCTTGGGAGTAGCGCAAGTGGGTCGGCGTGCAGATCGCCACAGCAGCGATTTCAGGATGTGCATCCAGCATGGCATCCAAATCCCCATAGGACGGAACATCGTCCACGCCGGCATTGGGATCGGCGGTGGCGACGAGACGGCAGTTAGCCGTCACTGCAATCGCTGGAAGATGCTGGTCACGGGCAATTTTACCGACACCCACTAGACCAATCGTTACGTCAGACATACGTTTACCCTGAAGATAAAAATTAATTACAAATGATGAAAAGCACTTAGTAGGCAGGTTAATGAGAAGTGTGAGGCAGTTCCACGCTGCGCCCCAAGGAGCTTGCGCTATGTTCAAGACCCAGCGCCTCGGCAGTACCCGCCAACACCGCTTGAGCAGCCAGAAACGCTTCTCGGGGGCGGCGCATACGGATGCTCTCCATCAATTGCCGATGGCGCTCAAGGCTCTCTTCTGGGTCAGACGCGCTCTCGTTGGACATCGATACCAGCAAGTAGATTGAAGGCCGCAGGATATGCGATAGCTGCGCCCAGACAATATTATGGGTCGCCTTGAAGATCGCCTCATGAAAAGCAATATCGCACTCGCTGTGTAAACGCCGTTCCTCTTGGCAAGTGGCGTTGCGCAGGTTCTGCCCTAGCCCTTCAAAGGCTTCCTCGATCGCCACTAGGTCACGCGCTTTAGCGCGTTTGGCCGCGGTCATCGCCACATAGGGTTCAACATCCAGGCGAAAAGCGAGTATTTCACGCTGTATATCCGGGTTGGGTGCTGCGTAGCGCGTTAGCCAGTCGGTGACCTGAGCATCCAAAATGTGCCACTCCGAGTACTCGCGCACTTTAGAGCCATGGCCGGAAATGCGCTCAATAATGCCCGCATCTACCAGTTGACGAAGATCACTGCGCACCGCCGAGCGGTTAATACCGAAGCGCTCGCAGAGATCCAGTTCACGGGGCACGAAATCACCGGGATGATAACGACCACCGAAAATCTCTTCGGCGAGATATTCGGCAATGTTGGGGCGTGCCGCTGGTTTGATAAGAGATGACGTCACTAAGCTAAGCCCCTGTTTCAATTGCTGCCAATCATACCGTACTCGACGGGCCAGCCGGTACTTGGCTAGTGGGCTTCACCCTCGCTCGCTGCCTAAGCTCCAGGCGACGATCATAGATCCCCTTGGCTAATAGCGTACCCAATACCAAGGTGCCACCCACCATTGCCATTGGCGCTGGCTGCTCGGCGAGAATCCACCATGCCAGTAAGGTGCCTAACACCACTTCCATCAATATCAGCAGCCCTACCTCGGCGGCGGGTAAATAGAGAGGGCCTCGCTGCAGTAAGGTCACACCGCAAGGCACAATGACTAAGCAGAGCAGTATAACCACCGCCAGCTGGTTGATCGCTGGCAGCGCAGGCGCGTCTCCGGCAAGCCAAAAAACCCCAGCAACGCTACCGACAATCAGCCCGTTGAAAACCAGCATCGGGCTCATGTCGACACCAGGGCGCGTCCTGCACAGCGTAAAATTGATCGCCAGGGTCACCGCCGTCATTAAGGCAAAAGCGTTGCCCACCCAGGAACCAGCGCCTGCGTCATCCAGGGCAATCATGGAGATGCCCACCATACACAGCAAAATCGCCAGCCAGGTTCGCCGCGGTAAGCGCTCTTTAAGGATGACCCAGGAGAGCGCCGCGGCAATAAGTGGTGAACTAGCCAGGATCATCAGTACGTTGCCTGCGGTGGTGTACTGGTTGCCAAGCACAAAACCACAGGTGGTTAGGCTGAACAGCAGCGCCACGGCGATACCCGTCCAGCCACAGCGGCGATAGGCTGCCAAGGTACCTCGGCCATAGCGTGCTAAAGCAATCAGCAAAAAGCCGAGGGCTGAGAGAAAACCACGCCACATCAAAATATCAGCATCAGGCAGCGCAGCCACTTTAATCAGCAGCGCATCGGGCGCCATAATCACCGCTCCGCCACCGGTTAGCAGTAGACCCTGTTGCCGGTGTGACAAGGCACTCAAACGGCTCATGTAATGGTTATCCTTTTGCCTTTAATGATTATCCCTGGGCGGATGCTTGCGAGCTACATCGCGATATTTGGTAGCAGGTTCCAGGGTCATGCCTCGATTCAGCGGTTCAACCATGCTGCGCTGAATCTCCTGCCAGGGCGTTTGGTGGCCAGGGTAGCGGTAGCCGCCCTGCTGGGCTAAACGCTCGCGGCGTGCTTCCAGCTCACTCGCCTCAATTAGCAGTTGCACATCGCCACGCTTAAGATCAACCCGCAACCAGTCACCGCTTTCCAGCAGCGCCAAACCGCTCCCCGTGGCCGCTTCAGGGGAGGCATTGAGAATTGAGGGCGAGCCGGAGGTGCCCGATTGGCGACCGTCGCCCAAGCACGGAAGCGACTCAATACCCTGTTTAATCAGCGCCTCTGGCGGCTGCATATTGACCACCTCAGCACCACCAGGATGCCCCACTGGACCAGCGCCGCGCATGACCAGAATCGTGCGTGCATCAATATTTAATGCCGGGTCATCAATCCGAGCGTGGTAATCCTCCGAGCCATCAAACACCACTACCTTGCCTTCAAAGGCTTCCGGATCATTGGGATCATTCAGGAAGCGCTCGCGGAAATCCCGAGAGATCACGCTGGTTTTCATCAGCGCCGAATCAAATAAATTACCTTTGAGATTGAGGAAGCCCGCGTGCTCTACCAGCGGATCGGCATAGCGACAAATAACGTCCGTATCCTGGGTTTCGCAGCCCTGCAAATTATCGCCTATAGCGCGGCCATTGACCGTCATTGCGTCGCTGTGCAGCTTACCCGCCGTTTGTAACTCATGCAGGATCGCAGGTACGCCACCCGCACGATAAAACTCTTCGCACAGGTAAGCACCCGCGGGCATCACGTTGGCCAGCAGTGGTATCTCATGGCCCAGGCGCTGCCAGTCATCATTATCCAATTCAATTCCCGCATGGCGAGCAATCGCATTAATGTGCACCGGCGCATTGGAGGAGCCGCCCAGCGCCGAACACGCCACGATGGCGTTCTCGAATGCTTCCCGAGTCAGAATATCCAGCGGGCGCAGGTCTTCCCACACCATATCGACAATCCGTGTGCCAGTGTCATAAGCCACCATCGCCCGCTCTTTGTAGGGCGCGGGGATCACCGCCGAACCCGGCAGGCTCATGCCCAACACTTCGGCCATGGAATTCATGGTGGAGGCGGTGCCCATCGTATTGCAGTGACCAATCGAAGGTGCTGAGTCGCTGGCTCGGGAAA
>JAMCZP010000287.1 GCA_023485185.1 Gammaproteobacteria bacterium | reverse complement strand
CATTGGCTGGGTTACCCATCACCCACGTTTTCTATTGCACCTGGGTACGTCGCGACAATGAGAAGGCTAATGTCGAAGCCAACGGTGCGATGATGCACAACTTGCTTGACGCTTTGCAGGGCGCGAGTTTGACGCATGTATCATTGGTGACGGGCACCAAGCAGTACTTGGGCGCTTTCGAGAACTACGGCAGCGGCAAGACCGAGACACCGTTTCGTGAATCAGCGCCCCGCGTACCCGGCGAGAATTTCTACTACACGCTGGAAGACATCATGTTCGCGGCGGCCGAGCGAGATGGCTTTAGCTGGAACGTACACCGTCCCCACACAGTGATCGGCTATGCCCGCGGTAACGCGATGAATATGGGTGTGACCCTGGCGGTCTATGCGTCTATCTGCAAAGCGACAGGCAAGCCGTTCATCTTCCCAGGCTCCCAGGTACAGTGGAATGCGTTGACCGATCTAACCGATGCACTGGTACTGGCACGGCAGTTGGAGTGGGCAGCCACGACGCCTGGCGCTCACAATGAAGCCTTCAACACGGTCAATGGTGATGTTTTCCGCTGGCGTCGACTGTGGCGTGAAATTGGTGAGTTCTTTGAGCTTGAAGTGGCAGACTGTCCGGAAACACCGCAGCCTTTAGCAGAACAGATGGCCGACATTGCGCCTACCTGGGCGGAGATTGCCGAGCAAAACAATCTCATTGAAGCCGACGTAACCAAGCTGGCCTCGTGGTGGCACACCGATGCCGATCTTGGGCGCGAGCTTGAGTGCGTCAACGACGTTACCAAATCTCGTGACTTCGGCTTTGACCATTTCCGCGAAACACGTGCAGCGTTTTTCGACCTCTTCGCTCGCCTACGAGCGGAACGTATTATTCCTTAAGCAATATCAGAAACCATGCTAGAAACCATGTCAAAAACAATAGCGTTGCCAGGGCGTATAATCGCGCCCTGAGTTTTATTTCCCACCTTTTCCTTGAATCCTCCTCTGCACGCCTGCATATCATGGATAACTATTTTCCATTTTTGACACTGAGTCTACCCATGCAGATTATTGATCCCCGCTCTGGTAAACCGCTAACGGCGGATACTGGCAGCGCTAATGCCGCCGCAGCAGACGCTGAGCAAGCGCCAGTGCGCCCTGAAGATGTAATTATTGAGCTTCATGCAGGCAATATTCAGCAGGTGCTGGAAGCTTCCATGCAGGTACCCGTGCTAATGGGCTGCTACTCACCTTCCGAAGATAGCAGCAGCACACTATTAGCCATGCTGGATAAGCTGGTGGTGGAATACGCAGGCGCTTTCCTGCTTGGCAAACTTGATATCGAAGCGAATGCTGAAATAGCTGGCCAACTCGGCGTGCGCTCCGTACCCGATGTGAAGCTGATTAGCCAGGGCGGCTTAGTCGATGGTTTCCAGGGTGCCCTGCCGGAAAAAGAGGTGCGTGCTTGGTTGAACCGCTACTTCCCCGCACCCGGCGAAGCACCACCCACCCCCGAAGAGGAGGCGGAAGAAGCACTTAAAGCGGGCAATACGGCTGCCGCCCGTGAGATTTACCAAACGCTGATGGAGCAGTACCCGGAGCACTACGCCTATCAGATAGCGTTCGCCCGCGTATTGTTGGCGGAAGGGCAAGGCAATGAGGCGCGCGACGTGCTGGACAATCTGCCGCCGGAAGAGCGTGATGCCGCGCCCGCCCGCGGCGTACGCGCCAGCATCGAATTTAGCGAGCAGGCGCTCTCAACTGAAGAGATCGCCGCCCTGGGCGAGCGCACCGATAGCGAAGCGCAGTATCAACGCGCTCTGCGCCAAGTGGCCGACGGCCATTACGATGAAGGGCTGGAAGCGTTGCTTACGCTAATGAAGCAAGACCGCGCCTATAACGATGACGCGGCACGTAAAACGCTGCTGCAGGTGTTCGATGCCCTAGGTGCCGACCACCCGCTAACCGTTGCTTACCGTCGCAAACTTTTCGCCATGCTTTACTAGGGCCTTGCTCAGTCCCGTTTTAGCAAATTATCCATGCGTGACAACGCCGCTTCCAACTGGGAAGCGGTGGTGCCGAAGTTAAGCCGCACAAAACCTGGGCAGCCAAAGGCAGCCCCGTCAGAAAGCGCTACCCCCGCCTCTTTCAGCAGCGTTTTATACGGCGCATCACCCAATCCCGCTTCACGCATATCCAGCCAGGCTAGATAGGTCGACTCTGGCGCATGCCAACGAACACCCGGCCAGCTAGCCACTCGTGCCTCTAACATCGCGCGGTGCTGGCGGAGCACGCTTAACAACGCCTGACGCCATGGCTCACCATCACGATACGCCGCTTGTGCTGCGACCAATCCGAGGACATTACCATCAGGCAGCAGCCCTTTTGACGCGGCGGCAAAACGCTGGCGCAACTCGGGGGCTGGGATCACTGCACAGGCGCTGGTTAAGCCCGCCAGATTAAACGTTTTCGACGGCGCCCACAGGGTAATGGTGCGCTTGGCAAGTTCAGGAAATACCGCCACTAATGGACGGTGACGCGCGCCTTCGTTTAATAGCAGGTCACAGTGCAACTCATCCGACACCACCCACAGGTCGTGGCGCTCGACTAACCTAGCCAGCGCGACAAGCTCCTCATGCCGCCAGTGACGGCCCGTGGGGTTGTGGGGCTGGCACCACAGCAGCAAGCGGGTACGCGGCGTTATAGCGGCTTCCAGGGCGGCAATATCTAGCTGCCAAGGCTCACCAGGCGCCGCGGGCGCTGCCAACATCGCTTGCTGGGGCACTCGTCCGGTGCGCTCGGCTACGGCCAGAAAGGGCGGATAGATCGGCGCCACCGTCAATACGCCGTCGCCCGGCTCAGTCAGCGCCAGCGCGGCCAGATGCAAGGCCGGCACGACGCCGGGTAGCCACTGCTGCCACTCGGGCTTTATGGGCCAGTCATAGTGGAGGGCACTCCACTGGCAGAGGGTTTCTGTTAACGTAGCGGGCACTTCACCATAACCAAACACGCCGTGAGCTACCCTCGCCTGTAGGGCATCAATCACCGCGGGCGGGGAGCGAAAATCCATATCAGCAACCCACAGCGGCAATATGTCGTCGCCGTAGCGGTGCCATTTTTGCGATGCCCAACCACCTTCAGGGTGGCGTCGCTCCACAGGCGTGGCAAAATCATAGACCATTACTCATCTCACTCATTCAATAGGGGTTGTGCCGAGCATGCCGCAAGATGACTTTTATACCAAGATGCGGGCGGGGCTATCTGCGCTATTGCGGCAATGGCGCTCGCTGGGGCAAGCAAATAGTGACCAGCTAGCGCTCATTTTGGCCGAAACGGCACGGGTTGCGAAATTAGGCACCCCCGACGCCACGCCAAGCGGCGCAACGCTGGAAGAGTGGAGCCAGGATGAGCTCGGTGAGATGCCGCTATGGGCGCCGCGCACGGCGGTGTTCCTGCTTAATCAAATGCCCGCCCGCCCTACTCCAGAAAGCGACGCTGAAGCCTGTGCCTGGGCGTACTGCTGGCTACGCAATCGTTCATTTGATTCACTGCAAGCAGCTCATGATGCTCTTCCCGCGCATTTAAAAGCCCCTCTGCAAGAGGCCTTAGAGGCCGCCTGGCGCGACCAGCAAGGACTGCGTTTGGTGTAATTACCGTTGCTTATGCAGCCAAGACGTAGGCTTACAGCCAGCAGGCTTGGTTGCTAGCCCGTCTACCAACGTGCGTATGTCATCAACGCCCATTAATCCCTTAAGGCTAACGGGACGATTCGCCAAATCGCCCCGTTATAAAATGACGTTGCAGCAATAGCACCGACACAATAATAGTAAGGAACACGCCACATGATTGAAGTCCCTTTTACATGGCAACTAGCAAAACTAGGCCTATCGATTAGCTTGGTGCTGGGACTAGGCGCTATCGCGGTGCGTGCCAGCCCACGCATTGCTGGCCTATTGGCTGGCTACCCACTGGGAACGGCGTTGGCACTATTTTTTATCGGGTTAGAAATTTCCCCAGCGTTTGCTACTCAAAGCGCGGTTCATACGCTAGCCGGGTTTACCGCAACAATGGCACTAGTGGCTGGATATTTGGCTACAGGACGACGGCCCGGTTTTAAAGGCATTGTTAACGGTATGATAGGGGGCTTCATTGCCTGGTTAGCCGCCAGTAGTTTGCTTGCACAGTTTGAGTTCACACGCCTCAGCGGCACATTAGTCACGCTATGTGCCATTGTTGTATTCAGCTGGCTTTTCCGATCTATTCCAGATGTGAAGCGTCCGCCCAGTGCAGCGTTTTCATTTTCTGCGCTTGCCGCCCGCGCCAGTCTTGCTACCGTGATTATATTTACTATCACCAGCCTTGCTCACTGGCTACCACCCGCCTGGGCGGGTACGTTGGCAGCCTTTCCTGTCACGATGCTACCTCTTTTACTGATCCTACATGTGAGCCATGGCATTGCACCAGTAGCTACTGTCATAAAGCATTTCCCGATGGGGCTTGGGTCGCTGCTTAGTTACACCTTATGTGTTTCCTATACTTATAGTTCGCTGGGGCTGTTATGGGGCACCTTGGCAGGATTCGCAATGGCTACGCTATGGCTACTGGGATGGATGCAATTAACGGCGTGGTACCAACGCCGCGCCACTTGACCGAGACCTCTTGACCAAGCGCTTGCTTGGGTTAATCCTAAACATTGCCGTTGCGACTACCTGTACTAATACCTTTTTTTAATAACAAGGACATGCCATGTTTACGCGTACCATTGAGCCTGCGTTTTACGACACCGATGCCTTAGGGCATATTAATAATACTCGCCTACCAGCGTGGTTTGAGCTGGCCCGTAACGATCTGTTCAAACTGTTCACCCCTGATTTACATCCCAAAAAATGGCGCTTGATTATGGCGCGTATGGAGGTCGACTACCGGGCTGAACTGTTTTACGGTCACGATATCGAAATACGTACATATTTAACACGTTTAGGTAATAGCTCATTTACCGTGACTCAAGAGGCCCGCCAGCACGGCAAACTTACTAATCTTGGCCACACCGTGATGGTGCAGTATGACCATGACGCCAAATGTGCGATGCCCATTGAAGGTAATTTACGCGAGGCGTTAACGGCGCACCTGCAAGACGCGCCTTGAGTCCGATTGATCGACTCTGCCCCGGTCCACCGGGGCTACAGGAGCCTGTATAATGGCCATCCGCTACAACCTCTGGATAGATCCTGACAATATCGCCCAGCACCGTGCTGTAGAGGCGGATCTTGAGCGCTATTTTATTGAGCGCTTTGCCGACTACCCGCATATCCGCTTGTTTGGTGCAGACCCCTACGATTATGATGCCCCCTTTAATCGCCTTTATGACGTGCTAATGGCGCGGGCCGCTGAATACTGTGAGCGGACGTGGCGCTATGTCGCGTCGCCTGAACAGCTCAATCGCTGCTTTTTCCGTGCCGTTGGCCGCTCAAACAAATTTGTGAGAGACCAACCCAATGGTGATACGCACCAACCTGGCACCTGATGAACGTCAGCTCGCCATTATTGCCCAACAGCTTGGCCGGGCTCCACGTGGTATCGAAGCCGTCGCCGCAACTGACGGTGAAGGTACGCCGCTAGTACTGCGCATGGCGCCGATTGTTGATGGCAAGCCCTTCCCTACGCTTTACTGGCTCTGCTCGGATGTATTGAAAGTCGAGATTTCGCGTATTGAAGCCGTGGGCGTCATCAAAGCCCTTGAGCAGCGCCTTCAGGATGAACCAGAGTTCCTTGAGGCCTATCAACAGAGCCACCGTGATTACGTGACCGCTCGTTGGGAATATATGAGTGAGGCACAGCGTGACGAAGTTGCCAAGTTGGGTTACACCGACATCATGACCGAGCGCGGCATTGGCGGTATTAGCAACTGGCATCAGATACGCTGCCTGCATACCCAGTATGCCCACCACCTTTGTGGCGACAATGTGATTGGACAATGGATGGACCAGCATCACCAGGTAGATCGCTGCCTGCCCTAATCGCCTTTTATATATAGTGATAAGGAATTAATTGAATGGCTCGAATTTGCGTTTATCTAGGCTCCCGTGAAGGTAATAGCCCTGGTTTCCGTCAGGCGACCAATAAACTTGGGCGCACGCTCGCTGAACGTGGCCACACACTCGTTTATGGTGGTGCCCGCCTCGGTCTAATGGGTGAGCTGGCGAATGCAGTACTGGACGCTGGCGGCGAAGTGATCGGCGTGATGCCTGACCACTTGGTTGAGCGCGAACAGGCGCACTTTGGCTTAAGCGAGCTGATTCGCGTGCGTAATATGCACGAACGTAAAGCCACGATGGCGGCTAATGCCGACGCTTTTATCGCTTTACCCGGCGGGATTGGTACATTTGAAGAGCTGTTTGAAATATGGACCTGGGGCTATCTCGGCCTGCATGAGAAACCGATGGGGTTGCTCAATATCGATGAGTTCTACACCCCCCTGCTAACTTTTCTAGACAGTACGGTCAGTCACGGCTTTTTGGCGACCGCTACACGCAACATGCTGCTTGATGCGCCGACCTCTCACGAATTGCTGGATGCCTTGGAGGCCCAGTTATAACGCGAAGTGAAGGAAGAGTAAGGAGTTCTAAGAGGTAGAGGAGTAACAACCCAGCGTCAGCGACTCGTATGCTCGGTCAGTGTGCGGGTGTGTTGGTAGGTTAGTTGCAGCAAGCGGGCATCTTCTCCCGCGCGGTGGCGGTGAATGCTACGCTCGGCGATCATCGCCTCTTTAGTGTCACTCCATAGTGCCAACTGGTCATCACTGAGCAAAATTCGTAGTGCTTCAAGTCGAAAACGCGGCAGCATACCCGCATGATGGAATAGCAGAGAGAGCCAGGTATTGTCGTAGCCCCAGCTATCGCTATACGCCTTACCTAGCTCGCTCAGCTCATCGTTCAGCCAGCGCGCGACTTGCTGTACAGGATAACCTTCCTGCATCAGGCGTTCACGAGAGATACCGTGCAACAGCTCGGCTTTGGGGTCCCAGTGGGTCCACTCGTCTAGCGGTTGAATAAGGAAGGCGCAGCAGCTCCCATCGGCACGTGCGATGCCTATTTCGATGGGGTAACTACCACGTCCAAAACCTGACGCTTCTATATCTAGCACTGTGGGTAGCGTCTCGAACACAACCTTCCTCACTCAATCAAAGCGTGCTGACACTTCATGCCGCCACGTCGCCTACCGTCTGCTGGTCCGCCTGTCGCTGCCAGTAGGCCGCTTGTTCGCTATCTACTGCTAAGCCAAGCTCACCCATGCGGTAAGCACGAGCCAGCCGCTCAGCGGCTAAATAGTGCCCCGCTTGAGCCGCACGGGCATACCACGTTACCGCGTAGTCTTCGCGGCGCGGGTACTGAACGCAACCATGCTCATGGATCTGCGCCACCTGATACTGAGACTTTACATCTCCGGCATGGGCAGCTTCCAAAACATACCGCGCACCACGCGCCTTATCTTGAGGCGTCTGGCTGCGATGGAATAGCATGTGGCCGTAAACGGAGAGCGCATCAGGGTGACCCGCGTCCGCACAACGCTTAAATAAGCGCATCGTTAACCGCTGGGTGCGCGGTGAACGCGGCAGTAACCAGCGAGTATGAAATAGCCGTTCAGCTAGACGAAATTCTAACCGAATAAACAACGTTGATGCCTGCAGCATGGCAAACCACCCTGCCTTTCTGTTGGAACCTTGGGCCAGTAGCTATTCACATAATGGCTACTAACCACACGAGAAACCGGCCTTTAGCCGGTCGATGGGCTGGCAAGCATACGCCTGCCTTTGCGATGACTCAACCCCATTAATTTGCTGCATTGAATGGGCCTCGCTAACATGCCCTTCATACGCCGTGAACCATTCTGGTAATGGCGGCTTATCTTGTGGCAATTTCGCCTTATCAAGGAGATGAAAATGCAAACGCGCCCACTTGGCAGAACTGGCATGGAGGTGAGTCGACTCTGCTTAGGTACAATGACGTTTGGTGAGCAAAATAGCGAAGCCGAAGCTCACGAACAACTTGATCGTGCCGTGGCATTTGGGATCAACTTTATTGATACCGCAGAGATGTATCCCGTTCCACCCATGGCTAAGACTCAAGGTCTTACCGAACGCTATATCGGCAGCTGGCTTACCCAGCGAGGCGCGCGGGACGATGTGATTATTGCCACTAAAGCGGCT
>JAMCZP010000315.1 GCA_023485185.1 Gammaproteobacteria bacterium | reverse complement strand
GCGCCTGCTGACAAAAACATTCCTGAGCAGCGAGACAGCCCTGGTTTAGCTAGCCCTGAGCGACATAGCTCAGGTTTGGCAAACTCGAATACACCATCTGGCAATACCCAGGGCGCGGGGACAAATCGAACGCCTTAATCAACAAACAGTGGTCACCTGAAGGCGGCCACTGTTTTATAGGCATATTAAAACCAACAGAGATGAAGCTGATAGTGCCCGTTCATCATAGGCATTGTTATTACTAATGGAGCTTGTTTTTAATGGGTTATTTTATATAAGGTTGTGATCTTGCTATGTTTTTAAGAATTTATCGCGCTTTTGGATATGTTTTTAGATGGATTGAAAATAGCATTAGAAGGACTACAGTTAAGGCAGCTTAAAGCGATAGGTGCTCGCTTTCTATTAAGCTCATTACGCTATTCAGGGAGTCTCGATGGCTTTATAGGCCAAGGGATTTAAGAAGTTAACACCACTGACAGTAAGGAAAAAGCGATGAACCAGCCCAATGAGAAAGATAAAAAAGCCCCTAAAAATCGTGACGATCATCACGACGATGCCAACCCGATGCCGGATACCCATCACGTTAATAAAGGCTCCGACAGCAAAAAATCGGACGAGCAGAAAAAAGGCCATTAACGGCGACGTTTAGCACGATGGAATGTGCTGTAAAACACCAAGGCGCTACTGATAAAAGTAGCGCCTTATTTATGGCTACACCTCAATATTGATTGATGATGGCAACACTGACACCGCGATTGATGTTGAAGGCAGTAACTGCCCTAAGGAGGAGTAGAGGGCATCAGAGGTTGATGCCGCAATAGCGCGATCGGCCTTCGCCATGTCCTCTTCCGCTTTCTTCAGCTCACGGCGGGCTTCTTTGTCTTCTTCTCTCAGCCGAATTTTGAGTTCGTTAACGGCTTCGCGCAGCGCTTTCTGGGCGTCAGTCAGGACGCCGCGTAGTGCATGTTCACTAGCGCTGGCGCCGCTGGATTTCGAGCGGTTGTCTTCATTCTGAATGAGATTGGGGAGGCTAGGTAATAAGCCGAGCTCGCTGGATTCTTCGCCTTCAGGCTCGTCCGCTGCTTTTTCGGCCTCTTGCTCCGCCTTTTCCTCAGAGCTCTTTTCTACTTCTTCCTCTGCTGTTTGCGCATTGGCTTCAGCTTGCTGCGCGTCACTCGACACCGTTGCTTCAGCGCTCTCATCACCACCCGATTGGGCTGCGGCTGAATCGGCCCCGCTGGCTTGGGCTACTGTCGTTGAGGCTGCTGTTGGAACCACGGATGGGATAGCAGTCATGCCAGCACCACCACCTTGATTGTTCAATAGCTTAGCCGCACCGGCAAGCTCTCGGGCGATGCTCTTGAGTTCCTTGGCCAGGTTTTTAAGCTGTTCAGGAGAGGCGAAGGCCATCATGGCTTTCAGCATTTCAATCCGCTGGCGCAGGAAGCCCACTTTCTCGGTGGCCTGCTGCTGGGCGGCTTCCTTTGGCGTTGGTAGCGACGCCAATTTCTCCAGCGCTTCCTGCTGCTTTTTAAGGCGCTTTGTGAACGGGTCGTCTTCAGCCTTTGCTGTGGCTGGTTCGTTCTTTAGTGAGTCGACGCGGGTCGACGTTATAAACTGTGGCTTATCTTGGCGCTGGTGAATCAGTGTAAATAACGAAAATCCTATCTTCATGGTCATGACCTCTTCTCATTGTTATAAGCTATCGGCCATTTAACTTAGGACTTTAACCCCAGTCTTTAACCCCCGGACTTTAGACGTCGCTTAACTTCCACGCTTAGCCTGCCTTCACCAAGCTTCAATTTAAGCTTCTGGCCGGGCTGGGTATCTTCCGCGCGGCGAATCACTTGGCCCTGTTCATCCTGAACTATCGCATAGCCACGCCCCAAGACTGCCAACGGGCTGACCGCATTCAACTCCCGCGCAGCACTGGTTAATCGCGATTGGCGGCTTTCAAGCTGGCGCTGTATCGCCTTGCCCAAGCGGCGCTGTAGCTGATTCACCCGCTCGCTTTCCGCACGATGTAAGCGCGCCATATCCTGGCTGAGTAAACGCCTGCCCAGCTGTGTCACTTGAGCTTTTTGTTGACTAAGCGTTTGCTGAAGGGCGCGATTCAAGCGCTGATTGAGGGCGGTTAAATGCTGGCGCTGGCGGTTAAGCTGTTCGCCGGGATGGCGCAGCTTGGCGCGCAGCGTATCCAACCGCTGGCTGTCGCGCTCCAGGCGTGCCTGCATGGCCCGCTGTAAGCGGCTGTGCTGGTGTTCAAGCTGGCGCTTAAGGGTGTTCTGGTCGGGTACTAATCGCTCGGCAGCAGCAGACGGTGTGGGGGTGCGCATATCTGCGGCGAAATCGGCCAGGGTGACATCCACCTCGTGGCCCACCGCCGACATCACCGGCAGCCGGGAGTGAAAAATCGCCCGTGCGAGGTGCTCGTTATTGAATGCCCATAAATCTTCCAGGCTGCCGCCGCCGCGAGTGATTAGGATGACATCACGTTCTGGGTCGAGTTGTGTTTGGCGATTCAATAGCCCTAGGGCTGAAATCATCGCCGGAGCGGCTTCAGCGCCCTGTACCGGCACCGGAATCAGCGTCACATCGGCCAGCGGCCAGCGCGCTTCCAGTACAGCCAAAACATCGCGTATCGCCGCCCCAGTGGCGGAGCTTAAAATCAAAAGCTTGCGGGGCGGAAAGGGCAGTGGCCGGGCGTTGGCAAATACCCCTTCGCCTTCTAACTGCGCCTTTAAGCGCTCAAAGGCTGCCAGCAGTTCGCCCAATCCAGCCGCTTGAACGGCCTCGGCAATTAGTTGGTAGTCACCGCGTGGCTCAAACAGCGACACCCGCCCACGCAGCTTGACCTGATCGCCATCGCGCATCGGCGCTGACACAAACCGCGCGCGCTGACGAAACAGCGCACAACGGATCTGCGCTCGGTCATCCTTCAGAGTGAAATAAACATGGCCCGACGCCGGGCGGGAAACGTTCGACAGCTCGCCTTCCACCCACACCTCGCCCACATCGCGCTCAAGGGTTTGCTTGGCACGCTGGTTGAGTTGGCTAACGGTGAGGGTAGTGGGCGTTGGTGCGTTCATTGCTGTCCCTTGCTTTAGGGAATCTGGGAATCTTTACGGCTAGTCGAGTAAAGTGGTGTCGTTACTTCAAAGTATCATTGTATTACCGAGGGAATCACGAGGAAATGCTATGAGCCACCAGCTTACACCGCTGATCGCTTTTTACCTTGGCGAGGCACCGGATCATAAAGGGCGCTATATCGATGCCGTTTGGGCCTTATCTCACTTCTGGCTGGAGCACACCCACGATTATATTCAGTGGCTTTTTCCCATTCCCGAGGCTGGCCGTTTTAACGGTTTTGCTCCGCGACTGACTGATGTCGAGCGTGAAAGATTTCAAGACGATAGCGCGTTACGTGAGCAACAGCGAGTCTCGCTGGATGTGATGTTGGGTTTTTTAGGTTTAACTCGGGATGGGCTCACCATTACTGCCCAGCCGAACCTCAATATCCGCGATCATATTTGGCTCAAAGCAGGTGGGCATAATCACCTGCGTATCTCACGGATGATTCGTTCTTTGGCACTTTGTCACCAGTACGATCTGGCGCTGGCTTTGCAGGAAGCCGTGATACGTATTGGCTCCGAGCAGGGCATTGTCTCGAATGCCTCGATCCAGTATTGGAGCGAGGCACATAAGGAATAACCTGTATTAAGCGAATATGGTTACTGGCATGCCGCAATAATAGAAAAGCCGTAAAGCCTTACGTCTGGGGTTCCTTCAACGAGGCAGCCTCTTCGGCGTGATGTGGTCACCGGGGCTGTCAGTGGCTGGAAGTAGCTGAAGTGGTAGCTCGCGGGGGCATCATTATTCACGTCGGTATCTAACTGAGATACGATCCTCTCGTGTGTTGCAGCGCTGAGTGCTTCCCATTGCTCTATATTGCCCTTTTGTCTGTTATCCACATGCAGATAGAGGGCGATAGGGAGTTTGATAATCTTCTTCTTTAGTGCTTTTCCCAGGCTTGTTTCATCAAGCTCGATGAGCTGATTGACAGCTTTCTGCCAAGGGCGAACAAGTCGCTGTGTTGTTGTTGCGTATTCTTCACCAGGTTGACGACCGTTCACAGAAGCACGAATGACTTTCAGTTCAACTAGAAAGCTGGTGTTGCGATAATCGAAAATGATATCCACTCGGCCTTTGCCGCTGGCTTCATCTGTCTGACGAGATACCTGTACTTCAGTGGCAATGTGGCCAATCTGGCTATTAAAGCCATCACTGAGCAGCGCTTTGATAAAGGTACCGTAAAGCTCCCGCTCATTGGGAATACGCGTGTTGCTAATGAAATGTCGTGTATCTGGATCGTCAAGCGCATCCCCGAAAGCACTGCATAACGTCACCATCATATCGCGCGAAACACGTGCCCCCGTGATGTTATCCGGATTGCTGTAGTAGAGCTGCCTAGGCTGGTCTGCCACTGTTGTTACCTTTTATTAATAATAAACAGCATGATACACCTAGTAGCCATACTATTCGCGCAAGGGTCTGCTTGGCGCGCTGGTTGAGCTGGCTAACGGTGAGGGCAGTGGGTGTCTCTTTGTTCATCGCTATCTCTTATTTCGTGTCTGGAAAGGCTTCGTTTAACCACTTGATGAAGTTACGCTTGGCCTTAAATTCGCTACGTAACTGCGTCAGTATTTGCGCGAAAGCAGTGTGCTGAGCTGGCGTTTTCAGGCTCTTTTTTAGCTCTTTCAGCAACGCGATACCTTGGCGATACCCCTGCTTATTGGTTTGTTCCACATACAGCCGTACCAACCGCAGGTAGAGCGGTATCTGGGCATCGGGCGAGGGCAAGGCTTTGGCCAATTGGTACAGCAAGTGCGCTGATACTTTATGCTCAGCGCACAATGCTTGGGCATCGTCCAAACGACCCTCGTGCAAGTAAATTTCCAATAAGCTGTCTTTTGCCCGCTGTGATTGGTAGACGGGCACCTTCTTCGACGGTTGGGAAATGCATTTTAATAGCCAGTCACAGGCCCGCTGGCGATAATCGGTGGCTAGCTGATGTGTTTCCATTAGCGCCACGAGCTGCCGGTAATCCTCCAACTGCTGGGTGTGCTGGTAGATTCCCCAGTGTTGCTCCGCAGCTGTGTCTGTTTCACCGCGATGCAGCTTAAGGCGTATCTCAAGCCGGTTGCGTTCAAGGTGCCAGCGATAGTCGTTTTTTGTCTCGCACTTAGCAGCAGAGGTTAGCCATGCTGCCACCTGATCCCAGGCTTCATGCTCAATACATAGCTCAGCGGCCTCTAGGCAGTCCTTCTCGTCGCTGATGGTTTTCTGATACAACGACAAGATAGCGGGTAGGTCACCGGCGGCTTTAGCGCGCTTGAGCAAAGGATCACGCAGGCGGATTAAGCGGTAGCGATCCTCCCATTCCATGGGGGTTGCTTGGTTTGGCAGCGCATCCAGGGCTTGTTGCAGGCGCTCATGGTAGGCGTCTTGGCTCGCTTGGTTCAGTACATCCAAATAGGCATCGGGAATGGGTGGGTATCGATCCTCTTCACCGCCAAACGCTTTTTCATACAGATATCCGGCTAGCTTGTCGGCAGGCCAATCGAGCCGCTTTACGGTCTGAATATGCAAAGTGTGCAAGAGGTGTTCGCAGTGGAAACGAAAGCCGCCGGAGTCATCAATGCTTTCCAGTGCTTTATCCAGGCGCTCGAGAGCGTAGTCCATTAGAGCCAAGCTTTTTTCTGGGGGAAGTTGCGGCACCTGTTCGGCCAATTGCTCAATAACGGCTTCTGCCTTGCTGAAATAGTGGCTGACTTGCGAATAGCGGAACAACCCGCGATTAATGGGAAACGCGGCAGTGATACGTTTTTTCAGCGCCTTGTGATCCAGCACACCAAATGCTGCATCCGCTTTCAACGACCACTTTTGGTTCAGTACAGGGTCATTTTCAATAAGCGTTAGCAGCGTTTCGACCAGCGAGGGTTTGTCTAACGACTCTAAGTAAGCGTGAATGCGATCTGAAGTGTCGCCCTCTACCAGCTGTGCTTGTTTGGCATGCTCTGCGCGGTACGCTAGGGCAACGGCCACGCAATGCTTGCAGAAATCAATGCCTTCGGAAGCGGGGCAATTACAACCGCCGCTCAAACCTTGCTTTGTTAACTTTAACGCCACATGGTAAAGCTCGCTGCCCTCGACGTCAGCGCTAATGGTGGCACCGCTTTTATCCCAGTTGATCACCATGCCCTGTTGGTAATACTGAACCCCGCGGGCAAAAACCGCATCACCCGCCAACATAATTAGCTGTGAGTCTGAAATTAATGTCTCATCCATTGTCGCCACCTGACACTTCTGTAGAGCTAAATGACGTATAGGCTAACACCCTAACCGCAGGTTGCTGACTGTCACGGCGTATGTGCTAGCAGCGAGCCAAGCAGGAGCAGTGACGTTGAGTGGGGGAGTGGCATTGCTGGGGCACCCCTCAAAACGCTATAATAGTCGATTAACTTTTCACGCCCCACTTCCTCTTCAACCAGGGTGTTGCCGCTATGCTACGTATGGCCCAAGAAGCACTAACGTTCGATGACGTACTCCTCGTTCCCGGCTTCTCCGACATTCTTCCTAAGGATGTCAGCCTCAAAACCCGCCTGACCCGCAATCTCTCGCTCAACATTCCGCTAGTTTCCGCCGCGATGGACACCGTTACCGAAGCGCGCCTGGCGATTGCGATGGCTCAGGAAGGGGGCATCGGCATCATTCACAAGAACATGACCATGGCCCAGCAGGCCGCTGAAGTGCGCAAGGTCAAAAAGCACGAAAGCGTCATTGTTAAAGACCCGGTCACCGTTAGCCCCAAGGCGAAACTGGAAGACCTGCTTGCCATGGCGCGGGAGTACGGCTTCTCCGGCTTCCCCGTGGTGGAAGGTGAAACGTTGGTCGGTATTGTGACCGAGCGTGATATGCGCTTCCAGCCCAACCACGGCGACAGCGTTGAAGCAATCATGACGCCCCGTGACCGGCTAGTGACCGTTCGGGAAGGCACCGACCTTGAAACCAGCAAAGCCAAAATGCGCGAACACCGCATCGAAAAAATGCTGATTGTCGATGACGAGTTCCACCTGCGCGGTCTGGTCACCTTCCAGGATATCGAAAAAGCCCGCACCTACCCGATGGCCGCCAAAGATAGCGACGGCCGCTTGTTAGTCGGCGCGGCAGTCGGCACCGGCCCGGAAACCCCGGACCGCGTAGCGGCACTGGCCGAAGCTGGCGTCGACGTGATCATTGTCGATACCGCCCACGGCCACTCCCAAGGCGTACTTGACCGCGTTCGCTGGATTAAAGAGCACTTCCCCAATATCCAAGTGATAGGCGGCAACATCGCCACCGCCGCCGCCGCCATCGCGCTGGCTGAAGCGGGGGCGGATGCGGTGAAAGTCGGTATTGGCCCTGGCTCGATCTGCACCACGCGTATTGTGGCCGGTGTAGGCGTACCGCAAATCAGCGCCGTTTCCAACGTGGCGGAAGCGCTCAAAGCATTTGATATTCCCTTGATTGCTGATGGCGGCGTGCGCTTCTCTGGCGACCTGGCCAAGGCGATTGCCGCTGGCGCAAGCGCGGTGATGGTCGGTGGCCTGTTGGCCGGTACCGAAGAAGCACCGGGCGAAGTCGAGCTTTACCAAGGCCGTACTTATAAAGCCTACCGCGGCATGGGTTCCATGGGCGCCATGGCCCAAAACCAGGGCAGTGCCGACCGCTACTTCCAGGATAAAGACGCCGGTGCCGAGAAGCTGGTGCCGGAAGGTATCGAAGGCCGCGTACCCTATAAAGGTATGATGAGCGCTATCGTTCACCAGATGATGGGCGGGCTACGCGCTTCCATGGGCTACACCGGCTGCCGCGATATTCAAGAAATGCGCACCAAGCCGGAGTTCGTACAGATTACCGGCGCTGGCTTTAACGAATCCCACGTTCACGATGTGCAGATCACCAAAGAAGCTCCCAACTACCGGGTGAGCTAACCAGCGCGTTTAGATAACACGGCGGCGGGCACAACAGCTCGCCGCTTGCTTTTTGGCCTTACCAGCGGCACCCACACCGCTTAACCGAGACCCCGCCATGAGTGACATTCACGCCCATAAGATTCTGATTCTCGACTTCGGCTCGCAGTACACCCAGCTAATCGCCCGCCGCGT
>JAMCZP010000044.1 GCA_023485185.1 Gammaproteobacteria bacterium | reverse complement strand
AATATATCAAAAAGAATAAGATCACGTAATGTTTTGAAAAAAGAGAGCTGCTTTTCTTAACAAATGTTTCTGCAGTGAGTGCAATGTCGCTATAACTCATTACGTGCTTTACCACGATAAAGACGAACAATATCGGCCATCACGGCTAGCGCAATCTCCGCAGGTGTTTTACTCCCTAGATTAAGCCCAATCGGCATGGTAATTCTGTCTATTTGAGCTTCCGTTAGGCCACCAGAACGCAGCAGCCGTTCGGCGCGTTGTTGCGACGTCTGGAGGGAGCCCATCACGCCAATGTAAAAGGCATCGGTGCGGACGGCTTCAATCATGGCTAAATCATCAATGCGCGGGTCATGGGTTAAAGCAACAACGGCCGTATTGGCATGACAGCCCCCTGAGGCGATAAATACCGAAGGCAGCACGGCCTGTATTTCCACACCGGGTACGTTGAAGTTCTTGCGAGCCTCGTCTCTGGGGTCGCAAACAATCACTTCAAAACCTAATGAATTAGCGAACAGCGCACAGGGCGAAGAAATCGAGGAGATCCCTGCGATGATCAGGCGTAGCGCTGGCCCGATGCGGATATTGACGCTAGCCGTATCGAAAGTAACGGCGGGATCGGCGATATTCGAGGGGTTAAAGCGCTTGCCGCTGGCATCCAATTTGATACTGCGGGTTAGCGGTTGGCGCCCCAGTAGCGTGGCATGCATCACTTCAAGGTGTGTGAGGTTTTCGGTATTTGGCACTAGCCGTTCGACCAGTACTTCGAGGCTGCCTCCGCAGGGTAAACGAATATTCGCTAAGCCATCCTCGCCACCATAGCGCACCCGTTTCACCGGCTCGTCAAACTCACCCTTTTGTAGCCGTGCGATGAAGTCCTCTTCGACACATCCTCCTGACAGTGAGCCAACGTAGTCGCCTGATTGACAGGTGGCCAGCATGGCGCCCGGTTCTCTGGGTGACGAACCAAAGGTTTTTAATACCGTACAGAGCCATACCGTCAGCCCCTGATTGGCCCATTTCAGTGCGCGTTCAATAACCTGGAGATCTAGATGGTGCATTAGCTAACGTCGTCCATGGAGTAGCTGAAGGAGCTTTCCAGTGTCTTGCGAACGGCGTCTGGGGTAAAGGGTGGATGAGTGAATCTTACCCCGGTGGCATCGAAGAGGGCGTTGGCAATCGCGGGCGCCCCAGGCAGTGAGGCAGATTCGCCAACGCCTAAGGGCGGCAGCTCTGGGCGGTCAAGCAGCATAACGTCGATTGGAGGAAGCTCCGAAAAACGTAGGATGGGGTAACCGCCCCATTCCTTGCTGGTGGGTAAGCCCTCTTCAAAGGTTACCCGCTCCTTTAGCGTGCGGCTGAGCATCTGGATCACATTGCCGTGTACCTGATGGCGCACACCCGCAGGGTTTACCATGAGACCGGCATCCTGGCCGACGTATAGCTGTTCGACAACGATACGGCCACTCTGCACATTGACCTTAAGTTCAATCACCCAGGCAGCGAGCGCCGCGCCAAAGCCCGGAAATTTACTATGCACGTATTGGGCATAAGCGAAGCCGCGGCCATAGCGCCAATCACCATCGCTTAGTGGGTTAGCGTTGGCGATGCTGGGCTGCCAGTTCGCACGTTTGATAAGTGCTTCGACAAGCTCGCCGGCGCGGTCGTCAGTCAAGTAGCGCAAGCGATAGGCAACAGGATCTACCCCCGCTAAATAGGCAAGTTCATCGATATAGCTTTCGTGAGCGAACGTATTGGGCAACGCTGAAACACCGCGTAGCCAGGAGGCGCGCACTAGGGTGGGGACATCTTCACAAATAATCTGCCGATGCGGGTAGCGGTAGGGCGGTACTGATGTTCGATCACCCATTTCGAAGGGGATATCGACAGGTGGCGCGGCCCCGGTCAGCAAGAGTGCCAAGGTGGGTGCACTGTTAGATGGGTAGCGCGAACTAAAGCGATAGCCTGTTGGGCTACCTTCAGCATTCAAGCCACCTTGAATGGCCATAAACTGGGCCGCCCCTTTTGGCTCCCAAGTGTGTTCCTGCTCGCGAGTTAATTGCACGCGCACGGGGCGACCCACCGCTTGGGAAAGCAGCACTGCATCAGCACCGACGTCATCAGCGCAGTTACGCCCATAGCAGCCCGAGGTTTCCATTCGCGTGATGGTGATGACGCTTTCATCAAGCCCGGTCAGCCGCGCAAGGTCTGCACGTAGGCTATGTGGGTTTTGTGTTCCAGACCAAACGTGAAGTGCACATTCTTGGGCGTCGGCTACCGAGCAAGAGGGGCCTATGGAGCCATGCAGTTGGAAAGGCCATACATAGCTGCGATTAAGCTGATGACTCGCGGTGGCAAGGGCGCTGTCTAGGTCGCCCTCTTCGAGCAGGATGCGCTGCTTGCTGGGCAGCTCCAACAGCGCTTGCTCGATATTATCCAGTTGAGGCAAGCCGACAACAGGGCGCCACTCGACCTTAAGCTGTTTCGCGGCCTCAGCGGCTTGCTCCTCCCGCTCGGCAACGACGCCGACGAAGTCACCGATAACAACGACTTTAATCAGCCCGGGGCAGTTAGCCACGGAGCTTTCATCAACGGCCACTAAGCTAGTGCCTATAAAATCACCGCGATCATGACCCACATAAGGGGGCCGGATCACTCGTCCGTGCACCATGCCCGGTAAGCGTAAGTCGTGCACAAAGGTTAGTTTGCCGGTGACTTTGTCAGGAATATCCACACGGGAGGTAGATTTCCCCACTAACGTGTAATCACTGATGGGCTTGAGGGGCGCGCTGTCAGCTAATTTCAAGGCATGGCGAGCGCCAGCGAGTAGCTCGCCATAGCTTACTGGCGGAGGATGTTTATCGCTGGTGTGCTTATCATTGGTGTTGATGAAGCCAGCTTGGCAGTGAAGTGTCTCGCGCTCAACGCCCAGACGGCTAGCCGCTAGCGTGAGCAGGTACTCCCGCGCTTGTGCCGCTGCACGGCGCAGGGGTTCCGCGGTAATTTGTATGGTCGCGCTGGCAATCGTAGGCCCTTGATTGGGTACTTCAAAGGGGTTGCCCAGCACCATCGTGACGCTGTCGAAAGCCACACTCAATTCTTCAGCGACAATTTGTGCCAGCGCTGTGCGTATACCGGTGCCCAGATCCACGTGGCCATTGAATGCCAGAATATGGCTATCGCTCAGTACGGCGATGAACAACTCAGGCTCTTTTGGCGTGAAATTGGAGAGTGTACCCGGTTGTCCTGGGGCAGGTACGGGGGGCGTTACCGGGTCTCTATAGATAACCAGGAGGCCGGTGTCTTGAAGCAGTGACTGCCTGTGAGGGTTTGTTCTATCAGTCATTGTTCCCTCCCTAGCTATCTTATCAATTAATCAAAATACATTAATCTGAGGTGATCAGATGGTGATAAATAACGTAAAATATATGGCGTATACGCCATAAAAGCATGCTGTATTGACTTAGCGCAAGCGGTATTTATTACGTTGAAGCATCGCCATGCGTACCAATGCCATAATTGGCATACGACGTCGCCACCACATAAAGGATAGGGAATGACAACGGATCGTGCGCTCAACCACTCGTCTTCCAGCGAGCACCATACGCCCTCTGAGCAGGGATACGATTTTTCCGAACAAGTGGGCCATCTACTACGTAAAGCCTACCAGCGACATACGGCCATTTTTCAGCGCTACAGCAGCGACAAACAGTTAACCGCCATTCAATTTGTGACGCTTTGCACGGTAATGGAACGTGGGCCTAGTTCGCTTACCGATATCGTCAATGCCACCGCGATTGATCCTGCCACGATCCGTGGTGTTATTAAGCGCCTCAAAGTACGCGAATGGATTACCTTAACCACTGACCCTAACGATCAGCGCAAAGTCATGGTCGTGATCACCGAACCTGGCGAGGCACTGGTAGAAGAGATGGTACCCAGCGCCAAGCAGATCAGTGATCAGACCATGAAGAACCTTAATCCAGCGGAACGGGTTGCCTTGATGCATCTGCTGGAAAAAATGAATGCGGATTCTGCCGCTTAAAGGGTTATCAAAAGGGTACCTTTAATCGCTGGAGGTCGCTTTTCAAGCGAACCCACAGTGGTGCTATTAAAGGCAGGGCGATAGCAAAGATTGATAGTGCGATGAGACTCATTGCAATCGGGCTATGTAGGAACATATCCCAGGAGCCACGCCCTAGGATAAGACTGCGCCGCAGGTTCTCTTCCAGAAGTGGCCCCAGAATGAGGCCGAACGCCAGCGGTGCACTCGGCAGCGATAGGAGATGCAGCAGATACCCCAGCGCACCGAAAAATAGCATGATATACACATCGGCCATGCTGTTACGGATGGCATAGGCGCCGACCACGCAGAGCAGAGCAATGCCGATCAGTAACACATGGGAAGGTATGCGCAGAATCAAGGGAAGCCAGCGCATCAGTAAAAGACCAATGATGAGTGTCAGAAAAAGCGCAATAAGAAAGCCCGCATAAATGCTGGAAACCATTTGCGGGTTTTCGGCAAACAGCATTGGCCCTGGACGTAAGCCATGAATCAATAATGACCCCATCAGTACCGCTGTGATGGCATCCCCTGGGACACCCAGTGTCATCATGGGAATCATGGTGCCGCCTATGCTTGAACTGTTGGCAGCCTCCGGTGCAACCACACCTTCAATCGCCCCTTGGCCAAATTGCTCAGGGTGTTTGGAAAAACGCACTTCCTGGGCGTAGGCAATCGCCACCGCGATGGCCGACCCTGCGGCAGGAATAGCGCCAACAAAGGCGCCAATCAGCGAACCCCGAAGCATGGATTTCCAATTTTTTAGCAGTGTTTTTACTTTCAGGCGGGTCTGGTGCATTGCCGCCATACTGACGGAAGGTGTGCGGTGGTGGGAGGAATTAAGGTGTTTCAGTACCTCGGCCAAGCCGAACAATCCTACACAGAGTGGGACCAATTCGACGCCCCCTTGCAAAGTGCGGGTGTCGAAAGTGAAACGGGGAACATCGGTTAATGCGTCGAAACCGACCATGCCGCATATTAGTCCAATAGCCCCTACCAGCAAGCCGCGCACGGTAGTGCCGGGTGATGCATACGCCAGCAGGACCAACCCGAAGATGGCGACAGCAGCGAATTCAGGACTGCGAAAGCTCATGGCAACAGCGGCGAGCAGGGGCGCAATAATCACCAGTAAGCCCAGCCCAAAAGCACCACCGACCGTTGAGGCAACCAGCGCATAAACAAGCGCTTCCCTGGCTCTGCCTGCCTTGGCCATCGGGTGCCCATCCAACTGCGTCACAATGGCCCCCGGTGTGCCCGGAATATTGATCAGAATGGCGGAGATTGAGCCTCCGTAAACGCTGGCGACGAAGACGCAAAGCAGGAACAGGATCGCCAGATGGGCCTCCATGCTGAAGCTAAGCGGTAGCAATATGGCCAGTGCCATCGTAGAACTCACGCCTGGCAGTGCCCCCAGGACAATACCTAAAAGGGCGCCCAGAGCGGCAAGCGATAAGCCCCAGGGCGAAAGAAGTGTACCTATCAGCGCAGTAATAAAACTTTCAATCAGCATGATCGGCTCCTGGATTGGGCATCACAATGGTACGTCGAGCAGTATGATAAAAATCACATAGAGACTGATGCATAGCAGGCCAGATATCAGGCAACCCAGGAGCGTGGCCAGAGCGATCCGTCGGGTTCGGCGGTAGCCCAGCCAGATCAACCAGGGGGTGGCTACGATAAGTGCAGCGGGCAGAAAACCAAGCCATTGAATAGTGCTCGGTAGGAGCGCCAGGGTTCCCAGCAGTGCCGCCGCATGGAGGTGCTGGCTTATGGGTGGAAAGGAGGGGGGGCTTTCTTCTGTCAGGGAGTTTGCTGGGGCTTGATTGTGGTTTCTGATGTGTAGCGCCCATCGCCATACCCCCTTTATCAGAATCAGAGTGCCACCGGTGAGCAGTAGACCTAGCGTGATCAGGGGTAGTAAGGCGGGGCCTGGGTCTAGCCCTTGGCCCAGGCTATTCATGAGTGCCGAACTGTTGACGACGCTAACCAGTCCTACCAGGGCAAACCCACAGAAAAAAGTACCACAGGCCATATCGCGCCAAGCGGCGGCTGGCCGAAAAGCTGAAGTAGTCATCGGCTGTGCTCCGCGCAACGCTAGCGTGTCAGTGAGTCATCTACTAGGCCCGACTCGGTAAGAATTTCGTAAACTTCATCGGCACGCTGTGCCAGGTAGTGCTCCGTCTCGTCTTGTGGTTTGGGGTGAATCACCAAGCCAATGCCATTTGCGGCGTCTTGAAACGATGGATCCTGAAGCAGCTCATAGAACATCTCAGCCAGTTTGCTCCTGCGCTCTTCAGGCACTTCACCGGGAAGGTAGAGCATGAAGAAATCTTCCGCGATGAAGTCATAGCCCTGCTCCTTGAAAGTGGGCACATCGGGCGCGAAAGGATGGCGCTCCTCGGCTGCGACAGCTAATAAGTTGAGTTGTCCTGCATTATGCTGATCGGCCAATAACGGAATAGGGAGCAGTGCAGACATCACTTCGCCCGAAAGCATTGCGGACACAGTAGGGGCGTAGCCTTGATAGGGGATCTTGGTCAGTTCAACATCGAACTGGTTTTCGAGCATGGTAGCGGCTATGTAGGAGAAACCGCCGGGGGAGTCATTGCCGTTGATAATATTGCCGGGCGCCTCTTTCAGAGTGTCGAGGTAAGCGGCCACATCGCCGATATCTGCATCCAGGGTGACCGCTAGAGCAGCCGGCTCTGGGCCAATGAACACCAGAGGTGTTAGATCCTCTAAAGCCGTCGCGTTGGGGTTCATATAGCTCTGGGCGATAGCATGGGTGCCCATCACGCCAATGGTATAGCCATCGGGAGTGGCATCTGCCACATGCCTTACTCCAGTTGAGCCAGCCGCACCGGTGACGTTCTGAACGACTAACGGTACCGAGAAGGTTTGGCTAGCATGCTCAGCCATCAGCCTTGCGGCAAGGTCGTAAGCACCGCCCGCTGGCCAAGGAACCACAATGTTGATGGGTTTTTCAGGAAAATCATCAGCCAGCAGAGGTGCTGCCCACTGCAGACTTAGCAGCAGGGTGGATGACATGAATAGATGTCGTGCTTTCATGATAGTTACCTATGCGATTTGTCAGGTTTCAACGCGGTGAGGGTTATTGTTAGGGATGCTTGCTGGCGTGCGTTGATGCCGTTTGTTCTCCTCTTCTGTGCAGCAGGGCCATAGGGTAGCGTGGCTTTGCGACTGCAATGAGTTATGGGTTACACGGATGGTTCAATAGCTGGTTGATGGCCACCTTGCTATCGATCACATCGCCATACTTACTATCGATATCAAACAGGTTGGCTTCATGGGGCGCGGGGTGGCGGTCGCCCACACAATCACGTACCACCATCACCCGAAAGCCGTGCTGAACTCCGTCAACGGCAGTGGCGCGGATGCAGCCGCTGGTGGAGCAGCCGGTGATAATCAGCGTATCAATACCCATCGCGACCAGCGTGGAGGCGAGCGAGGTTCCAAAGAAGGCGCTGGCATACTGCTTGGTCATTACCAGCTCATCTTCTCGGGGTGCCACCTCGGGGCAGAACTCCGCATAGGGATTGCCCGCCACCATCGCCCGCATGACCGGTGCCTTCTTGACCCAGATTCCGCCATCTATTTGATCAGGGGCGTGATAAAGAATATTGGTGTGGATAACGGGCGTACCCGTCCGCCGCGCGGTGTTCAACAGTGGCGGCATATTGGCCACGGCATCCACCACGCCCTGGGCAAATAGCGGCGAGCCGGGGGTGGTGTAGCCCTGCATGAAATCAACGACCAGCAACACGGGTTTCTTACCAAAACCAATGCGCCCATCCCAAACGCCTTTGTAGTTGTTATCTAAGCTGTCGTCTAAAGAGCTGTCACTTGCACCGCTATCGCTGATTGCTTGGTTGGGGTTCGTCATGGCGCTATCTCCTAGTTTTCTTCTAGTAAGCCCCTGACAAGAGCGCGCCCGCACCCGGAACAATAGGCTCTAAATCGAGCGCCTTCAGCATAGCGTAAGTGGTCGCGATAGCGGCGGTCACCACTGGTTTGCCGGTTAAAGCTTCTACCTTGGCAACGGCAGGCAGTGATGGCATTTGCACACAGGCTGACAGCACAATCGCATCGATATTGGTTAAGTCGAGACTAGCGACAATCTCGGGTAGATTGGCGGGGTCGTGGCGGGCAA
>JAMCZP010000177.1 GCA_023485185.1 Gammaproteobacteria bacterium | reverse complement strand
TTAGCCTCTCAATGCGCCATGTATGGGTAGGCACCTTTCACTCCATCGCCCACCGCCTGCTGCGTACCCACTGGCAGGATGCCAGGCTGCCCCAGCACTTCCAAATCATCGATTCTGACGACCAGCTACGGCTGGTTAAACGGCTGCTGAAAGACTACTCCATTGACGACGAGCGCTACCCGCCGCGCCAGGTGCAGCACTTTATTTCCGGCTGTAAAGAGGAAGGCCTGCGCCCGCACCAGGTCAATGTGGCTGGCGATGCCTATATGGGGCAGATGGTCGAGCTCTACGAGCGCTACCAGTTAACCTGCGAGCGGGGCGGTCTTGTCGACTTCGGCGAGTTACTGCTGAGAAGCCTAGAGCTGCTACGCGATAATCCGGCGCTGTTAAACCACTATCAGGAGCGCTTTGGGCACGTACTGGTGGATGAGTTCCAGGACACCAATACACTTCAATACGCTTGGTTAAAACTGCTCACCGGCATGAAGACGCCGATGACCGCGGTGGGTGATGACGATCAGTCAATCTACGGCTGGCGCGGCGCCAAAGTGGAGAATATCAGCCGCTTTGAACAGGAGTTTCCGCAAACCCATACCGTCCGGCTGGAACAGAACTATCGCTCTACCAGTGCGATTCTAGAAGCTGCTAATACGCTGATTAGCCACAACAGCGAACGGATGGGTAAAAACCTGTGGACCGACGGCATTGAAGGCGAGCCGATCTCAATCTACGGCGGGTTTAACGACCTAGAAGAAGCGCGCTATATCGTTGATACCATTAAAGAGAAAGTTGACGAAGGCTTTAATCGACGGGATATCGCGATTCTCTACCGCTCCAATGCCCAGTCGCGGCTGCTTGAAGAGACGCTGATTCGCCAAGGTATGCCCTACCGTATCTACGGTGGGCACCGCTTCTACGAGCGTCTGGAAATCAAAAATGCCTTGGCCTATTTACGCCTGCTGCTCAACCGCGATGATGATGCCTCGCTGGAGCGAGTCATTAACGTGCCCACACGTGGCATCGGCACGCGCACCGTGGAGATTGTCCGCCTGCGTGCCCGTGAGCAAGGCGTGCCATTGTGGCAGGCGCTTCACGATGCGATTCACGATGGCACCTTGAAAGGCCGTGCCGCCAATGCAGTACAAACCTTCGCCAACCTGATTGAGCAGTTGGATAACGACGCGGCAGGCATGGCGCTGCACGAAATTATCGATCACGTGACGGTGCATACCGGCTTGATTGAGCACCATAAAAGCGAGCGCGGTGAGAAAGGTCAAGCACGGGTGGAAAACCTTGAAGAGCTGGTCACCGCCGCCCGCGCCTTTACTCAAGGCGATGTGTTTGAAGCGCCTGAAGCGGGCGAAGGCATGGCGGCGCTGGAAGCCTTCCTTTCCGAAGCTGCCCTTAACGCTGGCGACCACGAAGCGGAAGAGTTTGAGGATAGCGTTCAGCTGATGACACTGCACTCCGCCAAAGGCCTGGAGTTCCCGGTGGTATTTATTGCAGGCGTTGAAGAAGGCCTGTTTCCCCATAAGATGTCGCTTGAAGAACCGGGCAGACTCGAAGAGGAGCGCAGGCTCTGTTACGTAGGCGTCACCCGCGCCATGCAGAAGCTCTACCTGACTCACGCCGAAACACGACGCTTGCACGGTAAAGAGGTGTTCCCACGCCCGTCGCGCTTCTTGCGTGAGCTGCCGCCACATTTGCTCGAAGAAGTCCGCTTGCGCGGACATATTTCACTCCCGGTCACCGCTTCGCGTAATTCCTTCGCCCAGCAAAGCATCGAAAGCAGTGGCGATTTGCCTAGCTTGCACGTTGGCCAGGGAGTCGAGCACCCGGTATTTGGCGAAGGGATTATTCTAAATGCAGAAGGCGAAGGTGCTCGTGCGCGGGTTCAGGTCAGCTTTGAAGGCGAAGGGGTTAAATGGCTGGTACTTGGTTTTGCTAAGCTGACGCCACTTTAAAGCGGTTTACTCACGGGCGTTGAGTTCAATGGCTTGCCGATTAAAACCTGCTTAGCGCATACTGGTTAACGGACACCGCGTGTCACTGCGCGCCAACAAAAATATCCTATAATTTCCGGAGTCTTGCTCGCCATGCAACGCCGTAACTTTCTTAAAACCGTCGGCCTGGGTGCCGCCGGTGTCGCTGCCGCCCCCTTTGTCACCACTGCAAGTGCGCGAGCCCAAGACACCTACACCTGGGACATGGTCACCTCGTGGCCAAAAAACTTTCCTGCTTTAGGCACGGGTGCGAACGACTTCGCCCGCCGGGTTGAGCAGCTTTCCAATGGCCGCATGCAGATCCGCGTGCACGGTGCTGGTGAGCTGGTTCCCGCGATGGAAGTATTTGATGCCGTTGCTGCGGGCACTGCTGAAATGGGTCACTCAGCGTCCTACTACTGGCGCGGCAAGGTCGCCTCATCACAGTTCTTCACGGCCGTACCGTTCGGGATGAATACCACCGAAATGAACGCTTGGTTATACCATGGCGGTGGCCAAGAGCTGTGGGATGACATTTACGCCAAGCATAACTTGAAGCCATTTCCGGTAGGCAATACAGGCTCTCAGATGGCGGGCTGGTTTAAAAAAGAGATCAATTCCCTCGACGATATGCAGGGCATCCGCCTTCGCCTGCCTGGCTTAGCCGGTGAAGCGATGAACGCTATCGGCGTTACGACCGTTAACATGCCTGGCTCCGAGATTTTCACCTCGCTGCAAACGGGCGTGCTGGATGCGGCTGACTGGGTAGGCCCCTATAACGATATGGCTTTCGGTCTACACCAAGTGGCTGACTACTACTACACCTCGGTGTGGAACGAGCCCACGGCGGTGCTGGAAGGCACGATTAACCTGGATGCATGGAACGCGCTGCCGGAAGACCTGCAAGACGTCATTCGTGAAGCCGCTCGCGCCTCCAACATGGCGATGATCAGCGAGTTTGCTTACCGCAACGCTCAAGCGCTAGAAACACTGGTCGATGAGCATGGCGTTCAACTGCGCACCTTCCCTGAAGATGTTATGGAAGCCCTCTATGCTTCTTCACAGGAAGTCATTCAGCGCCAAGTGGATAACGACGAAGACTCCCGCCGGGTGTTCGAGTCTTACTCAGCGTTCCAGAAAGTACTGCGTCCGTTTAGCGATGTAGGCGAATACGCATACCTGAAGAGCCGTGACAGCGTTGGTGCTTAACTAGACAGTAAACCCAGACTGTCAATAACGCAAAAGGGCGCATTATGCGCCCTTTTGCTGTTTAGAGAACAAAGCAAGTCCTTTAATAAGTCATTACTTTCACTCTTGGTTAACTATGCACCGCCCGGATGCGGCCATTATCATCTAATGCGACCATGACAAAACGCGCTTCAGTGACTTTTTGACGCTCCTCAATGCGTTGCCCATGAGGTGGTCTTACCCATACTTCCACCTCTATTTTGATCGAACTGTGACCAATATCCTGCACCTGGGTGTAGACACTGACCATGGATCCCACGCGTACCGGGCTTAAAAAGTCCATTGCCTCGATCGCCACGGTCGCGGTACGGCCACCCGCTTCTCGCCCGGCAGCAAGCTCAGCCGCCTGATCCATTTGATTTACCAGCCAACCACCGGGTATATCGCCATAAAGATTGGTATCTTGGCGTGAAGCCAGTAATTTTAAGGTGAGCTGGCCTTGGGGAGCCGGTACGTCGTCCAAATCGGTTTCCAGAAGAGTCATGGGTTAGTCGCTTTATCAGTTTATTGTTGTAAACGTCGCGGAGATAAACGTTGACGGTGAGCATTGCTGCGCTGCAACACTGCTGGATGGATTTAGTTAACCATAAGAGGACGCGCGTTTGAATACTCTTTCAAATTCTTCTGCTAATAACCAGGGCACATCTCTCGCTATAAAACGCCTTTTATTGCGCGGGTTAATGATGTTACTGCTACTGGTATGCCCACTGACCTGGGGGCAAACGCAAAACATTAGTGGAACCTTAGGCGCTGTCGGCTCTGACACCATGGCGGGATTAATGTTGCGCTGGGGGGAAACATTAACTACCCACTACCCTAACGTAACGCTGCAATTTCAAGCGGGTGGCTCCGCCAGTGCACCTTCTGCACTGATGGCAGGCACCACCCGGCTTGGGCCGATGTCCAGGCCTATGACGGCGGCTGAGCGCGATAACTTTATTGAACGCTATGGCTATCCCCCGCTAGAATTAAAGGTTGCCCGTGACGCCTTGATTGTCGTCGTCCATCGCCATAACCCATTACGCGTGCTGACACGCCAACAGGTCGATGCCATCTTCTCAACCTCACTTGCTTGCGGCGCTGAAGCCCCCATCAGGCGCTGGAATCAACTCCCAGCAACCCGTGACTGGGCATTCGGCACTATTGCGCTGCATGGGCGTAATCTAGCGTCGGGCACCCACGGATTGTTTCAAGCGCGGGCGTTGTGTGGCGGTCATTTTCGTAACGATATCAGCGAGCACCCTGGTTCATCAGCCGTGGTTGCGGCGGTAGGGGAGTCTGCTAATGCCATGGGCTATGCGGGATACAATCACCTTACCCCAGCGGTACATGCTGTTAGCCTGTATAACGACAATGGTATCGCTACACCGCCCGACGAGGCGGCTATCCAAAGCGGTGACTACCCGCTGTCGCGCTATCTCTATCTCTACGTTAACCTGCCGCCCGGCGAGGCACTGCCTCCTGCAGAACAAGCATTATTGACACTCGTTATGTCGCCAGAGGGTCAACAGACTGCCCGTGCGGCTGGCTTTGTGCCTTTGGCGCCTGAGGTACTTAAAGAACAACAAATGTGGCAGACACCTGTTAACTAAATGCCTTAGCCTGTCATCTTATTGTCATAAAAGCACTTTAGGGTAAGGAGACTTATTATGCTGAATGGCCTTGACTGCAATCGCCCAGGTTTCCCAATGATAGCGATATGATCCCACCACGGTTAACTATCCCCCGGCAGCCACTGCGTCTGCTAAAAGATCGCGTGGCTACGGGCTTAATTACCGCTGGCGGAATTGGCGTGCTGCTCGCTATTCTTGCGATCGGCGTTTTTTTGGTGTGGGAAACGCTACCGCTACTCGCCATTGGCGATACCCTGGCGTTGGCAAAGCTTTCTCCCTTGGCCTGGGGTACTTTAAAAGCCGCACTAGCAGCGCTGTTGTTCGCTATTCCCGTTGCTCTAGGCGCCGCGATTTATTCAGCGCTGTTTATGTCAGCCCGTCTGCGCAGCCGTATCAAGCCCACGTTAGAAATGATGGAAGCTATTCCCGGCGTAGTGGTGGGTTTTATTGCTGGGCTGATTTTAGCGCCGTGGGTAGAACGCCATCTGGCCAGTGCCTTGGCGCTGATTATTTGGCTTCCATTAAGTGCCGGGCTTGCTGGTTTAGCGTGGCAGCTAACGAAAGCACGATTGCGCCGCCGCTTGCCACTCTCATGGGCGGGTCTTTGGCTGGTTCCTTGGCTGGCGCTAATGGTGGCGCTAGCGCTATGGCTTACCCCGTGGATAGAGCAGCAGTGGCTAGGGGGTGATTTGCGTCAGTTGCTCGACCAGCGCTTTGGCATGGATTACGCCACCCGCAATGCAATGATTGTCGGTATTACGATGGGCTTTGCAGTGATTCCGAGTATTTACTCCCTGGCAGAGGATGCCCTGTCTGATGTGCCCACTACGTTAATCGAAGGCGCCCAAGCACTTGGTGCTAGCCGCTGGCAGGCACTCTGGCGGGTCGCCCTAACGGCGGCAGGACCCGGCATTTTTTCAGCGGTGATGATCGGTGCCGGACGGGCGGTTGGCGAAACCATGATTGTGTTGATGGCCAGCGGTAATACCGCTCTATTTAGCGCCAGCCCCTTTGAAGGAATGCGCTCAATGGCGGCGGCTATCGCCATTGAGCTACCTGAGGCCGCTCCTGGGGGCTTGACCTATCACCTGCTGATTTTGGCGGCCCTGGTACTGTTTATCTTTACGTTCCTAGTGAACACGTTAGCCGAGGTCGTTCGCCAACGTTTGCGGCGCCGTTATCGCCACATGGGAGGCGCATCATGAACGAACTACCCGCCAGCGCCTCCTCCCACCGGATACGCATTAACTGGCTCAATAACCTATGGCCTTGGTTATGCGCGGCCAGCGTAGCACTCTCCTTACTCATGCTAGGTGCTTTGCTGACGCTGTTGGTGGTGCGTGGGCTAGGCCACTTCTGGCCTGCCAACCTGGAGCAGGTCACGCTAAACTCTGGTGAAACCTTCGCTGGTCAAACCGTGCGTGAGGTAGCACTGCCCCAGCAGGATGGCGATGAACGCCTTTACTTTACCGGCAACCAGGATATAGATGGTGCACGCTGGCGCTGGGTGGCTATTGAAGAAATTGCAGAGCGTAGCCATCCGGTGGATCTTGTTCGTCTAGAGCGCACTCCCTGGGGTGATTTTATCGGTCGTTTAGCCGCCATTGAACAGGCCGACCAGCGCTGGGAGGGTGAAGCCGCCTGGCGGCATTTAACGACCTTACTGGCTCTCCCCATCAATCAGCGTCCGGATAGCCAGCTGCTGCTTTCCACGGCCAATGGTCAAACTCTCCGCCTGCCGTTAACTAATGTGCTGAGTGCTCAAGCACCTAATGCCATGGCGTGGTGGCAGAAAACCCATGCTTGGGGCGAAGGCGTTTGGCGGTTTTTGAGCGAAGGTCCACGGGCCGCAAATACCGGCGGCGGCGTATGGCCTGCGATTTTTGGTACCGTGCTGATGGTGATTTTAATGTCGGTGATGGTCACCCCTTTTGGGGTACTGGCGGCTATTTACCTAAATGAAATCGCCCACCAGGGGCGGCTGACTCGCTTTGTTCGCATTGGCGTGCGTAATCTCGCTGGCGTACCGTCCATTGTGTATGGGGTATTTGGCTTAGGGGTGTTTGTGTATGGCATTGGCGGATCAATTGATGAGTGGTTCTTCAGTGATACCTTGCCCTCACCTACCTTTGGCACGGGCGGCCTGCTATGGGCATCGCTAACGCTTGCGCTACTTACCCTACCGGTAGTGATTGTGGCAACCGAAGAGGGTCTGGCGCGCATTCCAGAGGCCCAGCGCGAGGGCGCCGTGGCACTAGGTGCTACCCGTTTGGAAATGCTCACTCGCATTGTGCTACCGATGGCCACCCCCGCCATGCTAACCGGGGTGATTTTAGCCATTGCTCGCGCAGCAGGGGAGGTCGCGCCGCTAATGTTGGTCGGGGTCGCCAAACTAGCGCCACAAATGCCGGTAGACGGTGAATTTCCCTATCTCCATTTAGAGCGCAAGTTCATGCACCTTGGCTATCATTTATTTGATACCGCCTTTCACGGCGAAGATGTGCAAGCCGCGATCCCGTTGGTTTACGCCACAGCGCTACTTTTAGTGTTAATTGTGCTGGTGCTTAATCTAACTGCCATATTTCTACGTCATTATCTTAGGCGTCAACGGGGAAGCGAATGCTAGCACCATTACATTCAACGAATACCTCTCAGGCACCAGTGACGCACTTTGCGAATGACCGCTGCTGCTTAAGTATTGATCACTTTAGCCTCGCTTATGCGGGGAAAACGGCGTTGCGCGACTTAACCCTTAGCGTTCCCCGTCATCGTGTGACGGCATTCATTGGACCGTCAGGGTGCGGTAAATCTACCTTGCTGAGAGCCATTAACCGTTTGCATGATCTCAATGAATCGGTGGCTCATAGCGGTCATATTGCGCTGGAAGGGCACGATATTCACGATCCGCAAATGAACGTAACTGAACTGCGGCGACGAGTCGGGATGGTATTTCAAACTCCCAACCCCTTCCCCATGTCGATCTATGAAAATGTCGCATTTGGCCTGCGTTTGCAACAGCGCCTGCCCAAGCGTAAACGTGATGACATTATTGAGTGGGCATTAACGTCAGCCGCTCTGTGGGATGAAGTGAAAGATCGCCTGCACCGCTCAGCTTGGCAGCTTTCCGGTGGACAGCAGCAGCGTTTGGTTATCGCTCGCACTTTAGCGGTACAGCCAGATGTACTGCTGCTTGACGAACCGGCGTCGGCATTAGACCCCATCTCAACGCTGAAAATTGAAGAGTTAATACGCAACCTTAAGTCACAGCTGACGTTGGTGCTCGTCACTCACAACATGCAACAAGCGGCGCGACCTCCCCTGCTGCGCGAGCAATGGCTAAAATCACCCCGGTTAGCATGGCGGGGGTGGCCATCGGTAGCACAATGCGAGTGAGCATTTCC
>JAMCZP010000207.1 GCA_023485185.1 Gammaproteobacteria bacterium | reverse complement strand
CGATGATGCTAGCGTGAAGCGAATACAGCTCCTTAGCTCAGGCGTAAAAAAGCCCAGCAGGTGCCGGGCTTGGTGGGCAAAGGAATTTGAGAGTAGCTTTAAACTACTCTGTTGGGGTTTCTCAGGTCGGCGCTAAAAGGTGGCAGAATCTACTCTTTTAAGCGATGTCGGAAAATCCGACATCGGTAACGCCAAACTGGTATCCAGGGATTGGAGGGCTGGCAATGGCGCTTACTGAATCCTCTTAGCCTTGTGGCCACTCATAAGCAGGCAATTGGCAGCGCGGCGTCCTGCATTGTCTTTGGCGTGACTACGTGGCTCTTGCTGCTCTGCCTGTTCCCATGCTTCAACGTACTGGCGGGCCAGGCGCATGGCGTGACCTGGGGCCAATATAGCCAGCCTCACGCGAATAAAGCGCTTATCCTCAGGCACCAGCGGGCAATGCCGCTCTATCATCGCCAGCCATGGCTCTACAATGGGCATAACGGTTTGCCGGCGGTTTGTGTCGGGCACCTCGCCTACATGTGCAGGCAATGCAGGCCAGCAGGCTTTGGCGGCTTCCATGGTGTCCATATCGGTTAGCAAATGGCGGCATTGCTTGCGGGCACTAGGTAGGTCAGGCGCTACCATGAACGCATCGTCTAAAGCTGCGATGACCTCAGCACGTACAGGATTGGCCAGCGGCATTAGCCTTTCACGCGCCAGCCTTTCAAGATCACCGCCTAGGTCACGACCTATAGCCTTCAGCGTGTCCAGCATGGCGTTTACATCGGCAGCACCTCCCCCCTGTTTTTCCTGAAATGCCTTAGTTGTGTCACTGACTTTTCTGACAGATTCAGATAAGTCAGTTTTGTCAGTTACACACATAGGGATTTTCAGGATTGCAGCGGTAGCGCTTGCCGTTTCGCTAAATGTCCTAGTTGTGTCACTGACTTTTCTGACAGATTCAGATAAGTCAGTTTTGTCAGTTGCACACATAGGGCTTTTGTGGATTTTAGATAGCCAACGTCCCATTAGAGCACCTCCCTAACCGGTACCAATTCCGGGTGCCAGTGGTAGTCGGTTCTAGGCTTGGTGGTGGTCGGCACTTCCAGCGCGGTCAGGTGGTGGTGTTCCACCAGTACATCAAGCGCATCACGCACGGCCTCTGTGCTGTCTAGCCCGGCCCACTGCTTGCGGCGCACGTCCCGCGATGTGAACGGGCTTGGCAGCTTATCCCGGCGTTTGACTATCAGCGCGGCCCCTATGGCCCCTCGGTTGATGGCAGCGCTATACAGGCGCTCTGCATGGGTCTTTAAGTAGTCAGCCCACTCTAAAGCCCGGGCAGCGGATACAATGCCCACGGCCCCACCTTCCCCTTCTATCAGCTCAAACAGCAGCGCCAGTCCTGCAATGGTCTGGGGCATCTTGAGTAGGTGGCTTTCTAGCGCTGGTGCCAGATCGCTTTCACGGGCTTCAGCGTTGATACCTTCCATCCATTCAATGAACAACGCCTGTGCTTCTGGGGTGAAGCGCCACGCGGGCGGCTCGCCTTCGGCATCGGTTTCTAGCGCCAGCCCTTGCAGCCTGAAAAAGGTTTGTTCGTAAGCGTGCCGTGCCTGGGGATCTGGGGCACGGTCGCGCCAGCGCCATTGCCTCAGGTCGTCGGGCCACACGGCTAGCTGAAGGCGCTGAACCAATCCATCGTTGGCGGTGCCGTTGCTGGCGCTGCGCACGATGGGGGCTATCTTGTCGGGCTGAATGCCGCCAATCATGGATAGGGTGCAGTTCTCTATCTCGATAGTGCCCCGGCCTATGCGGTCATAGGTAAAGCGTCCGTTACCGTCAAAGCACTCGAGGTAAAAGGCGCGGTCGCTTTGGTAGTCATCTTGCGCCAGCTTACCCAACCAACCCGCTAACTCATCACGCACCAGGATAAGGCCGTTGGGGTTCTCGTTAAGCAGCTCCCCCAGTTTTTCCACGGTGGCGTCATTAACGATAAGCCGCGGCTTACCTGGGGCCGGCGCTTCATACTCGGCCTCTACCAAAACGGCTAACGCTTCGTCTCGCTTGCCCTGCTGGTGTAGTTTTTTGGCTTTGTCCTCCGTGGCCTTCTTTTCCAGTTCCACCAGCTTTTGCTCTGCCTTGTACTGCTGAAGGGCTTCGCTGTGGCTGTCGCTGGCGTCTTGCTGGATCCGCACCAGCGGGGCAAGTGCGGCTTTCATGCTGGGGCTTTTCATGGCGCTGGGGCGTCCAATGATCGCGCCCCATTGGTTGGGTGTGACTGTCCAATCATCCCGCTGCTTGGGGCATACCAGCACCTTACGGCCTACCAGGGCAGACAGCGCACAGATTGCCGTCACGGCAACAAAGTCAGGCGGGCACTGCTGGCGGTCGGCTACATCCATTACATAGGCGCTGATCGCATCAGGCAACATGTCAGGTTGAAACGGGGCAACCGGTGCTAAGGTGCTAGGCAATGGCAGTAATGGCTTAGGTGCTCCGGGCTGGCGGTTTTGGGCATAATCATCTAACCAGGTAGCACCCCTTGCTTGTGCGGCTTCATACATGACAGCCCACCTCCCTTGCAGCGTTACGCAAACGACCGGCAGCGGTGGCCAGCCGGTCAAGATCGGCACGCGCCAGCCGTTCGCCCCGGTGTGTGGCTTCCGCTGCTAACAGGGTAATCAGCGCCTCTTGTGCTATGGCACTCAGTACGTCACGGGGTACCCAGCGTTCACCAGGGCGCTTGCTGGCGTGGTAGTCATCCTGGTCACGCTGCGGGAACAGATCTTTCAGCTCTAAGCCAACGGCGGCTAGCACGTCTGCTGTAGGGCACTCAGCAAAGCACTTCACTAGGATGGTGCCGTCTGGCGTCTCACGTACTGCTAGGCTAGGTGATCGGTCTTGGTGGGCTGGGCAGCACGCCAACCAACGACCGGGCCCATTCTCCTTTACCTTGTCCAAACGAGTCAGCAAGGCGGAAACGTCTGGGCGCGTGTTATGCTCATACTTCGCGTTTACTTTGGTAGGTGGCGCGACTGCCCGGCCATTGTGCCGGGCAGTTTTGTTTTGGGCGTTAGCGTGCATCATCGCCCCCTGCCTTATCGGCTTCGGCCACCTTAAGCGTACCCACCATCAGGCCATCACGGCCCATGCGAATATCAGCACCTTCAGCGGTTACTTGCAGTACGCGCGGGCCTTGCTCTAACTGTTTGGCGGCTTCTTTCAGTAGGTGCGCTAGATCGTGGGCATCATCGGCACACAGCGCCAGCACCACACGCTTTGACGCCTGGGTGATCGGGTGCTGGGTGAAGCTCATCGCTTCCATTAGCGCATTGGCTGCGTCCGATATGTGTTGGCAAGCGTGGGCATAGTGGGCTACGGCTTCAGCGGAAAAGTCCGCCGATTGAAGCTCTTCGGCTAGATCGTCCACCTTGTCACCAATGGCGACAAGCGCGGTTACTTGGTCTAGGGTCAAGTGCGTTTGACGGGTATTCATGCGCCACCCCCAGCACCAGCGGTATTGCTAGCCTCTTGCTCTTGGATAATGTCAGTAAGTGAATTGGCACGTGTAGCCAGGTGCTTAATGGCCGTGACCAAACAGCCCCGGTGAAAGCGCCCTATGACTTGCGTTTCATCCTCGCTGCCTTCGTTGCTGCCGCTCTGTTCTAGCAAATCAGCAAGGCCATACACGGCGGCCATCATGTCCTGAATGTCTTGGGCGTGGGTCTGCGTGTGATTCATGCCACACCCCCAGCGCTGCGCTTGGCAGTATCAGAAAGGCGGGCTTCTAGCTGTTGGGCTTTTTCAATGTGGTGGTTGTAACGCTTTAGGCGGGTGCTGGCGCTGCTATCGGCAAATAAGGCGGCTTTCGCCATAGCTCTGTGTGCAGCGGCGCGACCAGATAAACTGCGGGTAATAACGTTGGACAGGCGTAGTAATGCCATGGGTGTGACTCCTTGATTATGGGAGTCGTCCCCGGATGCGGCCAAGCATCGGATGGGGGCGACTGTACGCGGGTTGGCCGACCGGTAATCAAGGAAACCGGCACGCTCGAAAGCGTCCCACGCACAGCCGCCATAACTAGCGGGCACAAAAAAAGCGCCTGCTATATTGGGGGCGCTAGTGCGCCTTGATTTGCTCGACCGGCCAAGGTCGGCTGACGATTTTGCGCCAGCACAACAAGCGTAAACGCAGGGCGTCGCATTGGCAAGCATTAGCACGCCTCCCGCTGGGATTGTTCCCACGCTTCAAGGTCTGCCAATGCCCAGCGCGTGACGTTTGGGCCTAGTTTGATCGGTGCAGGGAAGGCGCTTTCTTTTGCCCAGCGGTAAATGCTGGCGCGATGAACGCCATAGCGGTTAGCGGCTTGCTCAGCGCTTAGAAATTCATTGCCGGGCTTTGGGGTGGTCTGGGGTTTCGTTTTCGCTGCCATGGTGCTTTACCTCGTCGTATTGGGTAACAAGGCAAGCATGGCGAAGCGGTAGATTAGAGTAATGGTCATTTTTCGGCTGTTTTTGACCATTACGACTGATTTTATTTATTAAGGTCGTCCATTTTTTGGCTTAGTTCTGCTAGCTCCTTTTGCATACCATGGGCATAGTACGCACGCTTTACCACAGATGCAGACATGCCATATGGCTCGCCAGCAAGCTCGAATAATGCTTCTCCAATGGGGTGGCGTTTAGGGTCTTGGCGGTTTTTATTGAAGACGGTTAGCACCGCTGAAAGTCTTTTGCCTGCCTTCCGATCAACTTCTCGCTTTGAATTAAGCGGAACGCCAAATTCTTGCCCTAAATATTCCACCTCCTTGTGTAAATAGGCACTAGCAGCAAAACCCAAAAGCTCTGCATGAAGACTTTCAAGTGGGTGTAAACCATGGTCGTAACACCTAGCTAGGCTGCTGATTGCAGCCAGCAAATGGCCTAAATCCTCTCCATGCTTTTCAATGAGTTCAACCGTTCTTTCCTCACGCTGACGCCTAATACAGCCAACATCAAAAATCACTTGTGCCATATGGGTGTAACGGGTGATTTTTTCGCGCTGGCGACCGCATACATACTGGAAAACAACTCGAGCTGCATCCTCCCTTGGTGAAGTGGCCGGGCCATTAAGTACCCAAGATGGCGGTGCAAAAGGTGCATCAGAGCGACGCTCGTAAGTACGCTTGCGCGGAGTTAGGTTGCAAAAACCATATTGACCACGGTGAAGGTATTTGCCTAAACGCTCTAGCACGCTGTCCAGGTCATCTTGGATCGCTTTCAGCTCATCATCCATCGGTGGCCACCTCTCCCCTGATCGGTGCAACATTGCCAGCGCCAGCCGGTGCCGGTGTGGTGACAAATGCGGCCCACTGATCCATGACGCGGGCCCGCTTGGCGTATAGATCACTACGGCGGTAAGCCGCCTCTGTGCCGTTGCGGATGCTATGCGCCAGTGCTGCCTCTGCTACTTCGTGAGGCGTGCCGGTGCGCTCTGCCATCCAATCCCTGAACGTTGACCGGAAACCGTGAACCGTTGCCCGGTGATCCTCTTTCATGCGGCGGAGTAAGGCAGTCATGGCTGCATCAGACAGCGGCTTGCCTTGGGGGCTTAGAAAGACGTATTCCCGTGCCTGAGACTGCTCTTTAAGCAAGGCCAATGCTGGCGCGGATAAGGGAACGCGGTGTTCCTTGCCTGCCTTCATGCGGCTGGCGGGTATCGTCCAGCTGGCGTTGGCCAGGTCTATCTCATCCCAGCGAGCGCCACGGGTTTCACCAGAACGGCAGCCGGTCAGGATCGTAAACGCCAGGCACTTGGCCGCGTCCCCGGTGCGCTTCTCAAGGGAGTGCCAGAACGTCGGCATGGTATCTATCGGCATGGCGCGGTGGTGTTCCACCTTCGCCACTTTGGAAGGTGACGGCAATATGGTGTCTAGGTTGCCTTTCCAGCGCGCTGGGTTATCGCCGCTTCGGTGGCCATTGACGGTTGCCCAGCTTAATACTGCTTCAATGCGCTGCCTAACACGGGTAGCGGTTTCCGTTTTGGTTTCCCAGATCGGCTGCAGCACTTGCTTAACGTGTACTAGCTCAATATCTGAGACGGCCATCTTGCCAAGGATGGGGAAGGCGTAGGTTTCTAGCGTGGACTGCCATTGCTTACCGTGCTTAGCGTTACGGCTCTCTGCCTGCTTAATCTTGATAACAGCGGCGGCCGCATCGGTGAAGGTGATAAGCGCCAGCTCTGCAGCGCGGCGTGATTGACCAGCGGCTTTACGTTCGGCAACAGGATCTATGCCGGCATCCAGCTTTTCACGAATAGCGCGGGCCTTCTCGCGGGCTTGTGCTAACGTGACGCCGGGATAACTCCCCAGCCCCATATCACGACGCACTTTGAACGTCTTACCAGATTCAGCTAGGCGCGTCTCACCAGTAGCGTAACGCAATACCCACGACCGGGTGCCAGTCTTGGCGACCTGCAGATATAAACCAGGCACTTCACCAGCGGCGTATAGGCCGCGTTGTGTGAGTCGCTTCACTTCCAGCGCGGTTAACGGCTTCGTTAGTCTTGGCATAACGGGTTCCTAACTCCTTACCCAACATCCCACCCAACATAGATTCTGCGCTTGTGTGCGATGCCGTGCAACCCGATAAAACACCATACGAACGTAAGTTTTTGATTATGCGAAGTACAGACGAAAAAAAGCCCGCGATTAGCGGGCCTTTTAAAGCGTTATGGCGGAGGGACAGGGATTCGAACCCTGGGTAGGTTATTCACCTACGCCGGTTTTCAAGACCGGTGCATTCAACCGCTCTGCCATCCCTCCGGCTTACGGGTGCATATACTAACAGCTTTCCTTTTTAAGTCAACGCCTTTTAGTACAAACGTAAGCCAACGCGGGTAATTTTCCCGCCTTCCATATCACTGACCACCCAATGAATGCCGTGCCAGTCTACGTCGTCCCCTAGTACAGGGTGTCCGCCTACCCGCATCGCCATAAACTCCGCCAGGGTTATGTTCTGCTCGCCGGGGCTTAGCGTTAAGCCATACGCCTGGGCGACATCCTGCATCTGTGCGGTGCCATCTAAGGTAAAGGTACCGAAGAAGGCGCGCTCCTGTTTAAGCTTGGCATCGCCATTAAATAGCCGATTAAGGGCGTTTAAATCGGTTGAGCGGCCAATAACACAGATTACATCGCCGAGCTTTAGGCGCGTGCTCCCCTTGGGGTGAAGCATGGCGTGATCGCGAAATAGGGCAGAAATCAGTGCCCCAGAGGGGAAACGCAGTAAACGGATGGGCACATCGTCTAAATCTTGGTTCTCTACCCCGTACACAAACAGTTCAAAATCATTTTCTGGCAGGATACCCAGCGGGCCACGTCGGTTGGGCACGGTACCAACCGGCACCTCTACTTTTAGCCATCTGGCCATAAGCGTTAACGAGCCGCCCTGAATCAGCAGCGACATCAATACCACAGCAAACGCCACGTTAAAGTAGAGCGAGGCGTTCTCGACCCCACCAATGACCGGGAAGATCGCCAGTACGATGGGCACCGCACCACGCAAGCCTACCCAGGCAATAAAGAAGGTTTCTCGCCAACGGAATTTAAAAAACGGTTTAATGGTGATCAAAACCGCCAGTGGGCGAGCAATAAAGATAAGCGCCAGCGCCACCAACCCTGCGGGTAGTGCGACATCCCATAGCTCACTAGGCGTTACCAATAAGCCTAGTACCAAGAACAGGCCGATTTGGCTGAGCCACGCTAAGCCATCGTGTACTGGCAGAATAAAGTTCAGGTGGCGACCGGGCTGATTGCCAATCATCAAGCCGGCCAGATAAATCGCCAAAAAGCCGCTGCCGCCCAATACACTGGTTAAGCCGAATACGCTGAACCCTAGCGCTAACGCCAGCATGGCATAAAGGCCGGGCGCGAGGTCGAGCCAGCGCAGCAGCTTGGCGCTTAGCCAACCACCGCCAATACCAACAATTAAACCAATACCAAATTGCGAAGTGAAAAACAGCAGTGTCTCAAATGGGCCTCCAATATCGCCCACCAGCAGCTCAACCAGCATCAAGGTCAGAAAAATCGCCATCGGGTCGTTGGTGCCGGACTCGATTTCCAACGTTGCACTCACCCGCTCGTTAAGATTAACGCCACGACCGCTCAGCATGGAAAAAACCGCTGCGGCATCGGTAGAGCCAACAATAGCACCAACAAGTAAACCTTGGACCAGCGTCAGATCAAACACCCACATCGCGATTAAACCTACGATGGCACTGGTGATAAGGACGCCAAATGTGGCCAAGGAGAGCGCGGGTTTAAAACCAACCCGGAAAGTTTTGAGGCGGGTACGCAAGCCACCATCTAACAAAATCATGGCTAACGCGAGATGGCCGATAGTAAACGCCATGGTGTAGTCGTCGAACACGAGGC
>JAMCZP010000068.1 GCA_023485185.1 Gammaproteobacteria bacterium | reverse complement strand
TTACTCAAGCGCGCGTGATATGGCGCTGTTGTCGCAGTACATTATTAATGATTACCCTGAGCACTATGAAATCTATTCCCAGCGGACGTTCTCTTTTGCAGGCATTGATCAGCCTAACCGCAACCGTCTGTTATGGCGTGATCCTACTGTTGATGGCTTGAAAACAGGCTGGACCACGGAAGCCGGTTTTGGATTGGTGGCGTCGGCTAAGCGCGATGATATGCGGCTAATTTCGGTAGTGATGGGTACCAACTCAGAAGAAGCGCGTGCTCAGGAAACCCAAAAACTGCTCAGCTATGGTTTCCGGTTTTTTGAAACTACTAAGCTCTATGAGCGAGGTGCAGTGCTCGCTACGCCGCGCATTTGGGGTGGCGACAGTAATGAACTCCGCGTAGGTGTTGATGAAGAAGTCTTTATGACGTTGCCGCGTAATCGTAACGAAGAGCTGCGTGCCCGGTTGAATCTTGATCCGGATCTTCAAGCCCCAATCGCAATTGGCGATGAAGTGGGCACGCTTGAAGTCCATTTAGGTGATGAAATTGTCGGCGAACGTCGCATGGTGGCATTAGAGAATGTTGAAGAGGGTGGACTTTTCAAGCGCTTATTTGACCAAGTACGACGCTTTTTTAGCGGCTTGATCAGTAACTTTACTGACTAAAATGAGCGATGTTTAGGCTGTCGCCAAGCTTAATTTATGCAATTTTGATGATGAGTTCGACATGAGCAAAGCTACCCCTAAGGGATTGCGCGATTTGCGTCAACCAGCGGCTTTAGAGCCGCCTAAAATCACTTTTCCTTGTGATTACTCGTTAAAAGTTGTCGGCGATGCCGCTGATGATTTTCCAGCCTGTGTTTGTCAGATCATTGTGCGTCATGCGCCGGATTTCGATGCAACCACCATGCAGGTGGTCGACAGCCGTAACGGTCGTTACCAGTCTGTACGAGTGATGATTCGTGCCACCGGAGAGCAGCATATTAAAGAGCTGTTCGAAGATTTAAAGGCGACTGGCCGCGTTCATATGGTGGTATAAGCGTGGATTTTTCAGCGCCAATTGAACTTCACAATTTGGGTCGCCAAGCCTACCAACCAGTCTGGGAGGCAATGCGGGCGCTGACTGATACCCGTGACTCAGCAACGCCGGATCAGTTCTGGCTTGTTGAGCATGACCCTGTTTTTACCCAGGGTCAGGCGGGTAAGCCAGAGCATTTGCTTATGCCGGGTGATATTCCGGTGGTACAGACAGACCGGGGTGGGCAGGTCACTTATCACGGACCTGGACAGGTCGTTCTCTACCCACTGCTGGATGTGCGGCGAAGTAATATCGGGGTGCGTGACTTAGTGACTGCGCTGGAAAACGCTGTGATTGATGTGCTAAGCGGCTATGGCATTACATCGCGTGCTCGACCGGATGCACCAGGCGTTTACGTGCCCACAGAGATGGGTGAAGCGAAAATTGCATCACTCGGGTTGCGCATTCGAAGGGGGGCAAGTTTTCACGGGGTGGCATTAAATGTTGATGGTGACCTAAGTCCCTTTTCGCGCATTAACCCTTGCGGATATGCGGGAATGACCATGGTGAGGATGGCTGATCTTGTTGAGCTGCCCAGCGATCATCAGGTGGGGGAGCAGCTTTCAGCGGCGTTGGCCAAGCGGTTAAACCGTGGGTTGGCCAGCGTTGAGTCTTCGCCGTATTGAGTGTTGAAGCGCCATCTTAATGATTTTCGGATGGCGCTGCGTTTAAGCCTATCCTACGTTCAGTGCTGGAATAATATTAGGGTTTGTTTCCTGTTCCTGTCCGGGCACTGAAGCCGGGGAGGCAAGTCCCAAATTGTTTTTCTCAAAGACCCTGTCAGCGCGATAGCTTGAGCGCACTAAGGGGCCGGAGGGGACTTCCATAAAGCCTTTTTCCAGGCCAATAACACGGTAGCGATCAAATTCTTCAGGTGTTACCCAACGCTCTACAGATAAGTGATTTTTAGTCGGCCGCAGATACTGGCCGAGTGTCACGATATCGACACCAATCTCACGCAGGTCATCAAAGGTTTTTAATATCTCTTCATCGGTCTCGCCTAAACCGAGCATCAAGCTAGTCTTTGTGATGATATCAGGGCGGTAGCGCTTGGCATGGGCAAGCACATCAAGCGTTTTGCGATAGCCTGCCCGCGGGTCACGTACACGGCTTGTTAAACGCTCGACTGTTTCAACATTCTGCGCGAATACCTGTAAGCCGGAATCAACTACCCGCTCAATAGCGGCTGCTTCGCCATCAAAGTCGGGGGTTAGCGCTTCTACAACGACATCAGGCGTACGCGCTTTAATGGCTCGGATACAGTTTGCGTAATGGGTTGCACCGCCATCGTCCAGATCGTCACGGTCAACTGAAGTCAACACGATATAACGCAAGCCCATTAGCTCAACCGATTTTGCGGTGTTTTCAGGCTCTTCATGATCTAACCAGCCCTGGGGATTGCCGGTATCCACCGCGCAAAAGCGGCAGGCGCGGGTACACACTGACCCCATCAGCATGATCGTGGCGGTACCGTTACTCCAACACTCGCCCATATTAGGGCAGTGAGATTCAGCACAGACCGTGCTTAACCGATGTGTTGCGACATTTTTTTTAACCGCTTCAAAACGCTCGCCACCCGGGATCTGGGCTCGTAGCCACTTTGGCTTGCGCTCAAGAGTAGGGGCATCTACCTGCTCTTTACGCTGCTTCATGCCATCTTTGATCACCGACATGCCATGTTCATTGCGGTATTTTTCACCACTAGACACGCGTTGGGTGGGGTTATTGCTCATAGTGACAGAGCCTCTCTATTGTGCGACCGGCATGGGATACAAACCTGCCAATTGATGCTTAACGGATCAGTTAATCAATCAGACTAATAGGCGTTAATGTAACATATCTACTAACCAACAAGACACCGCCTGATCCCCTTCAGCATTAGGGCGAAAGCATCGGTATTACTATTGGGCGGTCGTTTTATGGACCATTGACATGTGCTAGTGGACGCCCTATATCGACGTAAGCATTAATGCAATTTCATGCTTCATCGCCAGCGAAAAGCATGCTAACACTGAAGCTTTTGAGCTGCCTAAGCAGGAGATCATTAGTCGCATTGGTGTTATTTGTCTGGGTTAAAGTTCGACGGCATGGCCGATGTAGCCTAAACTATATTGCACTGCAGCATCATTGCTTTCGGGATTGATGCCGATGCATCAACCCAATGGGAGAACCTATGAACTTTCTCGCCAATCCTTTGCTTCCTGGTGCCGCTCTTACAAGTGGATGGCTGAAGCAAAAAAATGGTTCCACTAGTGTGCCTGGTAGCGAGGCGCTTGTTTCTTTATTTGACCCTTTCGGGTTCGGACGAGCGGCATTTGATTACTGGCGCGATAGCGTTGAGCGTAGCGTTTTATATTTTGATGTAATGCGCGAGCGTGGCAATCAGTACCTTGAACATATGGAGCAAACCAAGCCCAGTGTGCTTGGTTTCAATACCGAAGTGTTGATGGACGGGCGGACTTTGCCACGCCCAACCAACTATGAGCTGTTACGTGTATTGCCCCATGAAGGTACTGAAATTGATCTAAAAAAACGCCCCTTTGTGGTCGTAGATCCGCGTGCAGGGCATGGGCCAGGGATTGGTGGTTTTAAACCCGACAGTGAGCTAGGTGTGGCGCTTAAAGCAGGTCACCCCTGCTACTTTATTGGCTTTCTGCCATTCCCAGAGCCAGGCCAAACCGTTGAGGATGTGGTCGAGTCCGAAATTGCCTTTTTACGACACGTTATTGAATTGCATCCGGAAACCACTGAAAAACCAATGGTAGTGGGCAATTGTCAGGCGGGCTGGCAGCTAATGATGGCGGCGGCACTTGAGCCTGACGTGTTTGGCCCTATCTTGATAGCGGGGGCGCCGCTCTCATACTGGGCGGGTGAGCATGGTAAAGCGCCGATGCGCTATACCGGTGGTATGTCGGGAGGAAGCTGGATGACTGCGCTCGCCAGTGATCTCGGTAACGGCCTTTTTGATGGCGCTTTGCTGGTACAAAACTTTGAGCGTCTTAATCCTGCCAATACTTACTGGAAAAAGCAGTACCACCTTTATGACAATATCGATACAGAAGCAGGTCGATACCTCGAGTTTGAGCGCTGGTGGGGCGGTCATGTCGTTCTAGGTGGGGAAGAGATTCAATATATCGTCGATAATTTGTTTATTGGTAATCGTCTGTCTACTGCGCAGTTGGTAACACATGATGGGCGTCGCATAGACTTGCGCAATGTGCGTTCGCCAGTCGTGGTCTTCTGCTCGCGTGGGGATGACATTACCCCACCGCCCCAAGCCCTGGGCTGGATTCGTGATTTGTATGAAGATGTCGATGACATTATTGCTAACGAGCAGACCATCGTCTATTGCCAGCACGATACGACTGGTCACTTGGGCATTTTTGTATCCGGCAGTGTATCGCGTAAAGAGCATACCGAGTTCACGGCGAACATGGATTATATCGACGTGCTGCCCCCAGGCTTATATGAGACGACGATAACGTCTGCAGAAGAGGGTGAAGATGCAGCGTTATTTGAGCGGGATTACCTACTTGAATTCCAGGCCCGTGATTTTACAGAGCTCGATAGTGCTGTCATGCACAAACCTGAAGACGACCGTCGTTTCGCAACAGTGGCGCGTATTTCTGAAATAAATCTTGGCATGTATCGGCTGTTCGTTCAGCCCTGGATAAAAGCTGTGATTACGCCAGAGTCCGCGCGGTTCATGCGTCGCATGCACCCGATCCGTATGGGCTATAAGCTGTTGTCGGATCGCAATCCGCTGTCAGTGCCACTACCCGTGATGGCGGATGCGATACGCGAAAATCGCCATCCAGTGTCGCAAGATAATCTATTCAAGACGCTTGAAACCATGGGTTCAGACCAGTTGGTTGCTAGCCTGAACGCGATGCGTGATTTGCGTGATAGCAATACTGAAAAAATGTTTATGGATATCTATGGCCAGCCGCTTCTGCAGGCTGCCGTTGGGCTCTACGGGGATGCCCATGTTCACCGTATTCGTCCGGGCGCTGAGCCTGAACACCGTCGCTTTGTTAAACAGCGTCAGGAGGCCTTGCGTGAGAAGATCGCTAACGGTGGCGCCCATGAAGCGGTGATGCGTTCAGTGATTTATGTATTGGGCGGTGCTCCGGCCACAGATGAGCGTAACTTTAAGCGTTTGCGCGCCTCGCGGTCAGAGCTTGAGCCAGGCATTAAGCTTAGTGAGTTTAAACACCTGGTGCGTGAGCAGTTCTTTATTTTGAAGCTGGATCGCGAGAAGGCGTTGGACTCACTGCCTGACCTGCTTGCTGGCCAAACTAACAGTGAAATAGACGGCCACATAAAACACCTTGAGCATGTGTTTGGCGCCAGTGGTGAGCTTTCTGAGCATGCCGCTGAGCGTTTTACTCAAATCAAAGCGTTATTTGATAAAGCGCGTCCACCTAAAGCAGTAGCGCCAGCCAAACCTAAGGCACAAGCTAAGCCGAACGCGGTCAAAAAAGAGGCTAAACCTGCAGCCAAGGCGCCAGCAGCGAACGCTAAAGCAGAGGTTACTGCTAAGCCCGTGCCAAAAGCCGTTAAGCCAACTGCAGTCAAAGCAGAACCTGCAAAGCCGGTGGCAGCCAAGCCTGAAGCAGCAAGTCCAGCAGCGCCGGCCAAGTCTGAGCCTGCTAAGCCAGAGGGGGCTAAACTAACATCAGTGAAGCCAACCGCAGCAACTAATGTCAAGGCGGCCACTTCTTCGGCACCTAATGAAACAGAAAGCAAGCAAACACCAACGTCTGATAACACTAGTGGGACTGATAAGTCTCCGAAAAAACCTTAAAACAGTGCATTAGCTCAACGCGCCCCCGCCTATCTGGTGGGGGCGTTTTGTTTGTTTCAGCGCCTTTTGGGTTGCCGTAAAGCCAGTGTCAGTCTAGTGTCTAGCTACTATTTATCTGAAATATAACCTTGGTTGCCTGAAATCTAGGGATTCTCTCGACGGCTTGGTTGCCACTAGCACTTAGCTAAGGGCTGGGGTAGGGTAGGCGCATTTTTTCATCCGTATCATTTCTCGGGCGGTTGTACCCCGATGATACGGCACCGAATTCAGAGCACGTGCGAGACAGCCCGTGCATTAGGAAATGGAGCACTATGGGCAAGTCACTGGTCATCGTCGAGTCGCCAGCTAAAGCGAAGACGATTAACAAATATCTCGGCAACGATTTCATCGTAAAGTCGAGCGTAGGTCACATTCGTGACCTGCCGACCAGCGGCTCAGGTAAGGCAGCCTCCGACCCTCAGGAGCGCGCACGCCAAGCCGCAGCGACACGTAAGATGTCGGCGGAAGAGAAAGAAGTTTATAAAAAGCGTAAAAGCCAAGATCAGTTAATTCGTCGCATGGGCATCGATCCCAATAACGGTTGGGAAGCTCGCTACGAGGTACTGCCCGGAAAAGAAAAAGTCGTTGCCGAGCTGAAGAAGCTCGCCGAGAAAGCTGACGCTGTTTATCTCGCAACGGATTTGGACCGCGAGGGGGAGGCCATTGCTTGGCACCTTCGCGAGACCATCGGTGGTGATGACAGTCGCTACAAGCGTGTTGTTTTTAATGAAATCACTAAAAATGCCATTCAGGATGCGTTCAAAGCTCCTGGAATGCTCAATATCCCCCGGGTCGAGGCGCAGCAAGCGCGACGCTTTCTCGACCGTGTAGTGGGCTTTATGCTTTCGCCCTTACTATGGGCAAAAGTAGCGCGTGGCCTGTCAGCCGGTCGCGTGCAGTCGGTGGCGGTTCGCTTAATCGTAGAGCGTGAGCGTGAGATTCGGGCATTTATTCCTGAAGAGTTCTGGGATGTACATGCCGATCTGGCCTCGCCAGAGGGCGAGTTGGTGCGCTTTGCATTAGTGCGTCAAGACGGTAAGGCTTTCCGGCCGACGTCTGAAAAAGACACGCTGGCGCGCATTGAGCAGCTCAGAAAAGCCAAGTTGGCCATTACTTCTCGTGAGGATAAGCCCACTAGCTCTAAGCCTACGGCACCCTTTATTACCTCCACGCTCCAGCAAGCGGCGAGTGGCCGGTTAGGGTTTTCTGTGAAGAAAACCATGACCATGGCTCAGCGTCTCTATGAGGCGGGCTACATCACCTATATGCGTACCGACTCTACTAATTTGTCGAAAGACGCAGTGGAAAGTGCGCGCAGCTACATTAGTCAAGAGTACGGTGAGCGCTACTTGCCAGAAACGCCTAATCGCTACAGCAGTAAAGAGAGCGCTCAAGAGGCTCACGAAGCAATCCGCCCCTCCAGTGTTGAGCGGAAAGCCACCGATTTGGCCGGCATGGAGCGTGACGCTGAACGACTTTATGAGTTGATCTGGCGCCAGTTTTTAGCCTGCCAAATGACTCCCGCGCAGTATCTGTCCAGCACCTTAAGTGTCGAGGTCGATGGCTATGAACTGCGAGCTAAAGGCCGGGTGCTGAAATTTGACGGCTATACACGGGTGATGAAGCCCAGCGGCAAAAACGAAGACCAGAGCCTACCTGATTTGCCCCAGGGCACGCCTATGGCACTGGAAGCGCTTGATCCGCAGCAGCACTTCACCAAGCCAGCACCGCGTTACACGGAAGCAAGCTTGGTCAAAGAGCTTGAAAAGCAGGGGATTGGTCGGCCATCTACCTACGCTGCGATCATCTCAACGATTCAGGATCGCGGCTATGTAAAACTGGAAAACCGCCGCTTCTACGCCGAAAAGTTGGGTGATATCGTCACTGAGCGGCTGAAGGAGTCGTTCCCTGACCTGATGGACTTCTCGTTCACTGCACGTATGGAAGATAGTCTTGATGAGGTGGCTGAGGGTGAGCGTAACTGGCAGGCGCTGCTGGATGCTTTCTATGGCGAGTTCCGTGAAGAGTTGGCCAAGGCTGAAAGCGAAGACGGTATGCGCCCCAATCAGCCGGTACCAACGGATATCGATTGCCCAAGCTGTGGCCGTCATATGCAGATTCGTACGGCTTCAACGGGCGTTTTCCTGGGTTGTAGTGGCTACAATTTGCCGCCCAAAGAGCGCTGCAAAACCACTATTGACCTTATCCCCGGTGAAGAGGCTGTTGCTGAGGATGCGGGTGAAGAGGCGGAAACGAACGCATTGCGTGCTAAGCGTCGCTGCACCAAGTGCGGTACTGCGATGGATAACTACCTGATTGATGAAACCCGTAAGCTACACATCTGTGGTAATAGCCCTGACTGTGATGGCTATGAAATAGAAAGTGGCAAGTTCAAAATCAAGGGCTACGATGGCCCGGTGATCGAGTGCGACAAGTGCGGTTCTGAGATGCAGTTAAAGTCAGGCCGCTTTGGCAAATACTTTGGCTG
>JAMCZP010000242.1 GCA_023485185.1 Gammaproteobacteria bacterium | reverse complement strand
AGCGCACAATGGTGGGTTCACGACGGCTCTATCTCTGCCCTCGCTGTCAGTCTAGCCTAGTGGAATAGACTTCCCTACTGCTGGTTGCATCCCTTTTTATACCGTTATCTTGATATGTCGCAAGCATTGACTAAAGCGCTACCGATAGCGACCAGTTGAGCACAGAGGAGTGCTGCCGCAGGAGGGGCAATACGGTATACTTACCCAACGCTAAGACGGCAACTTCTGCATACGTAGAAAAAGCCGCTGACTAGACGACAACCTAGGAGCAGTTAGTTCATGACCGTGATTCGCCAGGACGACGTTATTCAAAGCGTTGCCGATGCTCTTCAGTATATCTCTTACTACCATCCTAAAGATTTTATTGATGCGATGGCCGCTGCCTACGAGCGCGAAGAGAACCCGGCCGCTAAAGACGCCATTGCGCAAATTCTGATCAATTCGCGTATGTGTGCAACCGGGCATCGTCCAATTTGCCAGGATACCGGTATTGTCACTGTGTTTGTTCATGTAGGTATGAACGTTACCTGGGACGCGGATATGAGCCTTGACGACATGATCAATGAGGGTGTACGTCGCGCCTACCTGCTCCCTGACAATGTTTTGCGTGCCTCGGTACTGGCGGATCCAGACGGCAAACGTGCCAACACCAAAGACAACACACCAGCAATTATTCACCACTCGATCGTGCCCGGAGACACCGTCGATATTCACGTGGCAGCGAAGGGTGGTGGCAGCGAGGCCAAGTCCAAATTTGCCATGCTTAACCCATCCGACAGCGTAGTGGATTGGGTGATGGAGCAGCTTCCGAAGATGGGCGCTGGCTGGTGTCCGCCGGGCATGCTGGGGATTGGCATCGGTGGTACCGCTGAAAAAGCGATGATGATTGCCAAAGAGGCACTGCTGGATCCTATCGATATCCAGGATTTGCAGGCCCGCGGGCCTAGCAACCGCGCCGAAGAGATACGTTTGGAGTTGTTTGATAAGATTAATAAAAGTGGTATTGGCGCTCAGGGGTTAGGCGGTTTAACCACTGTTCTGGATATTAAAGTCAAAGATTATCCTACCCATGCGGCTAATAAGCCGGTGGCGATTATTCCTAACTGTGCAGCAACACGGCATACCCACTTTACGCTGGATGGCTCTGGTCCCGCGGTGCTTGAGGCTCCCAAGCTTGAAGACTGGCCTGAAATCACTCGCGAAGCCGGTGCTAACGTTAAGCGAGTCAATCTCGACACGGTCACACCAGCAGAAGTCAAAACCTGGCTGCCAGGTGACACGCTGTTGCTGAATGGTAAGCTGTTAACGGGTCGCGATGCTGCTCATAAGCGCATGATCGATATGCTAGCCAAAGGCGAGCCACTGCCCGTTGATATGAAAGGACGGTTTATCTACTACGTGGGTCCGGTTGATCCGATTGGCGATGAAGTAGTAGGTCCTGCTGGCCCGACGACAGCGACGAGGATGGATAAATTTACCCGTACCATGCTGGAAGAAACCGGCTTACTAGGCATGGTGGGTAAAGCAGAACGTGGCCAACTGGCCATCGATGCCATTCGTGATAACGAGGCTGTTTACCTGATGGCCGTGGGTGGAGCTGCTTACCTGGTGGCTCAGGCGATTAAGAAATCACGTGTGATTGGTTTTGAAGACCTTGGCATGGAGGCAATCTACGAATTTGAAGTTGAAGATATGCCAGTAACAGTGGCGGTCGATAGCCTCGGCACCTCTGTGCATCAAACAGGTCCAGCCAAGTGGAAAGAGATTATTGCTCAATCTGCGTAAGAGCGTGCTTTCTTTTGGTTGGCCGTTAACGTCTATTAATTAACTTGCAGCTGGCAGGGGCCTCGCTATAGGCGAGGCCCCTGCATTATTGTTATTTGTTTGGCGTGAATTACGCGCATGAGGATGTGGCTATGGCCTCCTGGTTGCTAGGGACCGGCATTCTATTGATACACCTCTTAGGCATCGTCTCAGCCATCATGGCGCTGATGTCTAGCAGGACATCGCAGGGTGCGGTCGCTTGGATTATCTCGCTACTGACCTTCCCTTATGTCGCTCTTCCGGCCTATTGGTTTTTTGGGCGGCCGCGTTTTTATGGCTATGTCTCTGCTCGTGGCCAGCGTGACACCGTGCTACGTCGAGTATTGGTGCGCTACCGGGCCAATGTGTTGCCCTATGTGGCACCTTCGAGCAGTCCGGATATTCAAGCCGTGGAGCAGCTCGCTATGATGCCGTTAACTCATGGTAACCGAGCGACATTGCTAATTGATGGCACAGACACTTTCGCTAGCCTGTTTGACGGCATTGATCGTGCTGAGCAGTACGTGCTATTGCAGTTTTTCATTGTCCGAAATGATGCGTTAGGAAAGCAATTACAAGGCCACTTACAGCGCGCTGCCCAGCGTGGTGTAAGGGTTTATTTTCTCTATGATGAAGTGGGCAGTCGCAAATTAAATGAGAGCTACCTACGTGAGTTAATCAGCGCGGGAGTGGCCGTTAGTGCATTCCGCTCTTCGCGTGGTTTTAAACACCGCTTCCAACTTAACTTTCGCAACCATCGCAAAGTCATGGTCGTAGACGGAAAAGAGGGCTGGATAGGTGGCTTTAATGTTGGGGTCGAATATTTAGGCGAAGATCCTAAGCATGGCCCTTGGCGCGATACACACTTAAAGCTTGAAGGCCCAAGCGTGCTTGGCTTGCAGGAGGCGTTCTGGGAGGACTGGCACTGGGCTACCGACGAGGTGATTAGTTTACATTGGCAGGCGGAGATACTCCCATCAAGCGACCACCATGTGGTGATTGTACCTTCAGGCCCCGCAGATCCTCAAGATACGGCTAGTTTGTTGGTTCAGCAGGTTATTCATAGCGCTAATGAGCGGCTATGGGTGACCAGTCCCTATTTTGTTCCCGATCAGGGAGTTCAGGATGCGCTACGTCTCGCCGCGATGCGAGGAGTAGATGTCCGAGTAATGATCCCTGAGCGTCCCGATCACTTGCTAGTCTTTTTATCGGCCTTTTCATTTTTGCCTGACATGTTAAGAGCGGGTGTAAAAATATACCGTTATCTTCCAGGTTTTTTACACCAAAAAGTAATGCTAGTTGATAGTGGCGCAGCCACCGTAGGCACAGTGAATTTAGATAATCGTTCATTTCGCCTAAACTTTGAAATTACCGCCTTTATTCCCAGTCGCGACTTTGCTGCCAGCGTTGAAACAATGCTAGAAGCTGATTTTGAAAAGTGTCGACGTGTGACAATAGACGAAATTAACCAGCGTCCTATGTGGATGAAAGTCATTTCTCGTGCTGCCTACTTAACGGCGCCAGTTCAATAATAAGTGGGCGGGGTTGGACAAGGAGTCATGGGTGAACCTTGAAACAAAATGGTTAGAAGACTTTGTAGCGCTGGCGAGTACGCGCAGTTTTTCAGCATCAGCACGCCAAAGGCATGTAACGCAGCCTGCTTTTAGCCGACGCATAAGGGCATTGGAACAAGCCGTTGATGTCACACTTGTGGACCGCTCAACCACCCCTGTGGGATTAACCCCAGAAGGGCAGTTATTTTTAGTAACGGCACGCAATTTAGTGGAGCAATTAAATGAATCGCTGAGCCATTTGCGAGGCCTCTCAATTGCTAATGAAGCGTTGGACATTGTTGCCGCGCACTCGTTAGCGTTGAGTTTCTACCCTCCGTGGATCTCTCGCTTACAGAAAGGCTTGGGTGAGTTACCTACCCGCTTAGTCGCAATGAACGTAGGCGAGGCTATCCATGTGTTACGCGAGGGCAACTGCGACTTAATGCTCGCTTATCACGACCCTTTTGCCACTATGCAACTGGATGCCGAGGTGTTTCCCTCTTTTTCAATTGGTAAGGTCAATATGCTGCCCGTATCGCTGCCAGACGAGCAGGGAAAACCGCTGTTTTCACTACAGCATGACGCCTCCATTCCGTATCTTTCCTATACGCAAGGCGCTTTTTTAGGGCGTAGCGTGCGTATGCTGCTGAAAAATGATCCGCTACGTATGAAGCTTCGCACCGTGTACGAAACAGCCATGGCGGAAGGTCTAAAAGGAATGGTGCTACAGGGTGTCGGCGTTGCATGGATACCTGATTTTTGTATCAGAGAGGAGCTTAAGAGTGGGCGTTTGGTGAGAGCCGGCGACCAGAGTTGGGATATTCCTCTTGAGATTCGCTTGTATCGCTGCTCTATGGTGCATAAGCCGGGCGTCGAGCGCCTATGGCGGCAGATGATGAAGCTGCCGCGGGATTTTTTGCACGCCTGAGTTGCTTAACCATAGCGATGTTGAGACGCTAAAGCTTAGTCACTCAAGCTTAGCTACTGCTGAAATTGGCGGGTAAACCTAAAAAGTTTTGAATAATAAAGAAATGGTCTTCGAACAAACTGTCTGGTTCAAGATCCGCAAGTGCTACCCAGCGGGCATGATCACCGCCTTTTACAGGTTTTAAACGAGGTAATTGCTGCTCTGGACGAAGTGCGAAATAGAAAGCTTCCGCTAATGTCCGTCCACGCCAGCTGCGATGGGGTTCATCAAATAAGCGTTGGCCACGCAGCGAGCCCTTGAGGACTGGTTCAGGAACTTTTAAGCGCAAGCGTTCGCGCAATTCTCGAAGGCAGGCATCTAGCAGTCGTTCATGAGGATTGATAAAGCCTCCCGGTAATGCATAAAGCCCTTTGCCTGGGGCTGCCGTGCGCCGTACTAACAGTACGTGTCCAGACTGAACCACTACAGCGTTGACCGTCACAAAAATAGGTGGGTAGGGAGCCTGCGCCCAAGCTTGGCGGTATTGGTCTAATAGTTTTTGCTCTTCTAGCAGTTGATGATAAGCACTGGTCTTACAGAATTGCTTTACGCCCTTTACTACGCCGGGTGGCAAGTCGTGATAAGCGCCAGTGGTTAAATAGTCATCTGTTGAACCGGGAGAGCGAAACAAGCGCTCGCGAATTTGACTCGCTGAAATACCTTCTACTGGCGGAACGCTAACGGACTCCCATTGGGGAAAGAGCGAAAGGTAGTAACTCGATTGACCACGGCTGGCCCCAATTAAGCCAATACGCGGCAAGCGAGCGTTGGCCGGCGCTGCTAAGTCACGCACTTTGCGCTGCACATCACGTACCCAAACATCGTCGTTATACAGCGCATCCAGCAGGGGGGTAATTTCAAGGCGTTGATTATCAGCGTCATCAAAGGTGGCGCGAATCATGGCCTGACGCTCATCAAATCGCCAGGGGTTGCGTAGAGAACGAGCCTGCCAAGCTGACCCAACCAGTACGATCACTTGTCGGGCGCGTTTGAGCGCTTCACAAATGATGGCTAAATGACCCAAATGAGGCGGCTGAAAGCGGCCAATAAAAACCAAACAGTCGAAGTCACAGGCGGTCGCAGAACGCGAAATATCATTGACCATCGAAGCTTCCTTATCGTTTGGTGATCGCAGGGCTACCATTATGAGTCGCTGTGCGGGACAGGCGCAATGTACTAGAAAACTGCACTAGGTGTTATGACTACGCGCTATGGTTAGGTATGCTAGAAAAGTAGGATGTTGATAATTCTTAGAAAACGTCTCAATAGTAGTCATACAGGGAGTGGACATGATTAAACGAGCGGCTTACTTCTGGTGGAAGGTAATGCAAGATGCCATTGCACTTTGGCTTGAGCGAAATGCTTTTAGCTATGCAGGCTCGTTAGCGTTTTATACGCTTTTTTCCTTGGCACCCACGATTATTATTGCCGTCACCGTTATCGGCGTTGTATTAGGTGAAGACGCGGCTCAGGGGCAAATTGTTGCCCAACTGGAAGGCACCTTAGGTATTGATGCCGCTATCGCCATACAAGATGCCGTTGCTCAGTCGCGAATCGAAGAGTCTGGATTGTTACCTACCATTTTAGGTGTGATTGCCCTGATAGTGGGCGCTACCACCGTCTTTGCTCAAATGCAGTTTTCACTTAACACCATTTGGGGGGTAACGGCTAAACCGACCTCGAACAGCGTGTTTATTTTCCTAAAAAGTCGCCTCTTGTCGCTGACGGTGGTACTCGCTATTGGTTTTATTTTGTTAGTTTCATTAGTCATGGGAGTAGTGCTGAGAGGCATGCTTCAAGCGGCTGATAAATGACTACTATTGAGACGTTTTCTGACGACGACCATCGAATCACTGATTTCCCTTGGCGTTGTTATTCTGCTATTCGCGACTATTTTTAAAGTGCTGCCTGATGTCGTATTGCGTTGGCAAGACGTACTAATTGGTGCCGCTGTTACCGCTGTGCTATTTACGTTGGGGCGCAGCTTGATTGCATTTTATCTGGCGTATACCGCTACGGCATCCACCTATGGCGCTGCAGGTTCAGTGGTAATGATTTTGCTCTGGGTTTACTACAGTTCCTTAATTTTGCTGTTTGGCGCAGCGTTTACTCGTTCGCTGTTACTGCGCCGAGGTCGGCCATTAATTCCACGCAATAGCGCTGTGCTTATCAAACACGAATTCGTTTAAGGCGAACCATTCGCGTGCCATTGAAAAGACAGCGTCTGGAAGAGTGACGGAGGGAGATAATATGACGACTTGCTGTGTGCGTGCCGTTGTTACTGGCAAAGTACAAGGCGTTTGGTATCGCCGCGCTACGCAGGAGAAGGCGCTTCAGCATAGCCTCACAGGCTATGCTAAAAACCTGCCCGATGGTCGCGTAGAGGTATTGCTATGCGGTCAGTCCGAGGCCGTCAAGCGGGTGAGCGAATGGTTGTGGGAAGGATCGGAAAGGGCGCACGTAACACACGTAGAGTTAGAGGTGCTGGATCAGTGCCGCGCGCCTAGCCACTTTGCTACACATTAGGGCCTGTTGAGGCCCCAAAGGTAGGCAAAAGTTTATGCCGATTTCCATTCGATAATATTCTTGGCCGTTAGAGCGACAATATTTTGGCGCGCTTCGGGCGTGATCCAGGCATTGTGAGGTGTCACAATTAAATTGAGTGGCTCACTGAGGGCGTCCAGCAGGGGGTGGCCATCTTTAGGCGGCTCAGCGGGTAGCACATCAACCCCTAACCCACCTAGCTTGCCGCTGCGCAGTGCCTCTAATGCGGCAAGCTCATCAATAACGCCGCCTCGGGCACAGTTGACTAGTAAGAGCGATGGTTTGGCGTTGGCCAAGCGCTCTGAATTGATCAAATGTTTTGTGGCGTCGCTGAGAGGGCAGTGCAGGCTAATAACATCGGCGTCAGGCAATAAATCGTCTAGCGAGGCTCGCTGGTCATTAGCTTCATTGCCGGGGCGGGCGGCGAAGGTAACGCGCATGCCAAAGGCCTCTGCCAGGCGAGCGACCTCAGAACCTAATTCGCCTTGTCCAACCATCACCAAGTGCTTGCCCGCTAGTTGCAATGTGGGGTGATCCTGCAAACAGAAAAAAGTGCTGCGCTGCCACTCACCGGCAGCGGCATCGCGCTGATAAAGGGGCAGTCGATTGGCCAGCGCCAGCATTAGCATCAAGGTGTGCTGTGATACGCTGGCCGTACCATACGCAGCAACATTTTTTACCTCAATGTTTTGGGCTTTAGCTGTCTCAAGATCAATATTATTGAGCCCGGTCGCTAAGACGCAAATCAAACGTAGTTTGGGTAATTGCTGCAAGGTGTTTGCATCCAGCACAACCTTGTTTACGATTGCAATGTCAGCATTGGCGAGGCGTTCCAACGCCTGATCTGTGCTGCTCTGTTGAAATACCTCAAGGTGAGAAACGGTTTCCTTAATCGCCGTTAAATCGATCTTGGGGCCGAGACTTTCTGCATCCAGTATCACCGCGTGTGGCATTTAATTGTCTCCATTCATCGCCGGGGGGTTGCTTAACCTTGCTCGGCAGGGGTCACAAAAGGGTATAATGGCGGCGCTTTATCAACCGCAGCCTTGGAATTTATCCCGTCTGGCCACATATTGGCAGCCTGGCAGCGTTGTGTTCGCCATTATTCTATTAAGAACTGCGTTTTTAAGAGCCCTGATTTGAGGCTGAGCTTCAAGAATTAAGCTTTAAGGACTGAGTTTTTAAGAACCTAATTTTTAAGAACCTAAGCTGATCAGGGTTGAGCTTATTAGGAGCCATTAAGATGCCCATCTATGAATATGAGTGCAAGGCCTGCGGCCATCGCCTGGAAAAATTGCAGAAAATCAGCGCCGATCCTCTAAAAGATTGTCCTGCATGCCAAAGCGATGGCTTGGAGCGGCTAGTCTCGGCAGCGGGGTTCCGTTTAGCTGGCGGCGGTTGGTACGAGACCGATTTTAAAACAGGAAGTAAAAAGAACCTGGTCGCTGACGGCAAAGCAGTATCTACAGATGCCGGTAAAACAAGCGATACCAGTGCTACTTCCAAGAGTGTCACTCCCAAAGACAACGGTGCTGCGGCATAGCCGGAGCAGTCAGGGTCGGGACAATCCGCGACACACTACTTTGCCACGTAACAGAACAGGATTTGACATGCGCAGCCA
>JAMCZP010000151.1 GCA_023485185.1 Gammaproteobacteria bacterium | reverse complement strand
CAGTGTTATTACTATGCAGCGCTGCTCGACAGCCAGCCTCAGCAAGCAAGCGCGGCTGGGCTTAATCTATGGCAGGTAGGCAGTTCCCAACCTGATGCATGCAATCCACTTTTTGAGCGCTTACGTGCTAACGGCACCATTGATGCCACAGCTATTTGGGAGCGCAAGATGCTTGCCTGGCAAGCAGGAGAAACCCAGCTTTCCCGCTATTTAGGTGGGCTACTAAGCGGCCAGTGGCAAACGGCATTAGACACGGTGGATAGCGTTACCAGCCGCAGCCGGGCAATTACCCAGGCCCCCTCCTGTCTAGGCCCTGAGTGCGCCGCTACCGCTAGTTTTTACCAGGCTGCAATGCAACGCTTTACCCGTGAAGATACACCCGGCGCTTTTGCTGCTTGGCAGGAGCTCGCACCACGCTTAAATTTACTGCCCAGCGACCGTCAGGTGATCGAAGAAGAGCTAGCCTTTTATGCGCTGGTCCGCGATGTGCCTGGCACGCTCAGTTGGGTCGACAGCATACTTCCAACACTGGAGAGTGAGCGGGTATTGGAATTGCGTGTCCGCCAAGCACTAGCCAGTCGTGATTGGAACGAGGTCGTGCACTGGATTGCTGAGATGCCAGCAGGGCAACAGGAGAATAGCCGCTGGCAGTATTGGCTAGGTCGCGCCAATGCCCAACTTGGCAACCATGCAGCCGCCGAAGCGCGTTATCATCAGGCAGCGACAGATCGCAGCTTTTACGGTTTTGCCGCAGCAGAAAAGCTGGGACAGCCTTATCAGTTGAATTTAGAACGTAATCATTTTGACGAAGCTTCGCGTCAACGTATTGCGCAACTACCCGCAGTGCAGCGCACCGAGGCCTTATTACGCATTGGTGAAGATGGGCTTGCCAATAGCGAATGGTTGCATGCAGTGCAGAGCGGGTCTCCCCAGCAGGCCCGAGCGCTGGCTGACTATGCGGCCCAACAGCAGTGGCATGCACGCTTGGTGCAGACCACCATTGCTGCCGAGATGTGGGATGCGTTGGATTGGCGCTTTCCCCAGGCCTACCACGATAGCTTTATGCACTGGGGGCGCTTAACGGGCGTAGATCCGTTCCTATTGATGGCCATTACCCGGCGCGAAAGCGCTTATAACCCCAACGCTCTGTCACCTGCTGGCGCACGCGGCTTAATGCAATTAATGCCGGGCACTGCCAGCCAAGTGAGCCGCGAACTAGGTATTAGCGATCCTGGACCTTACGGGGTTTTAGATCCAGAACTTAATATCCGCTTGGGCAGCACTTACTTACGTGACAAGCTGCAGCGCTACCAGGGCAATCGCCTGGCCGCTGCAGCGGCATATAACGCAGGCCCTGGCCGCGTTGATCAATGGCTGGGCAATAACGTAGAAGCGTTTGACCTTTTTGTGGAAAGTATCCCTTTCCGCGAAACCCGTGACTACGTACAGGCGGTGCTTAGTTACCGAGTGATTTATGAGAGTCTCGCCAATGCCGGCAATAGCGAAGGCGTTTCACTGCTTAGCGATAATGAACAGCAGGTGCGCTATGACCGGGCATTACTGGCCCGACGCTAAGCAACCCAACGCTTTACATTGACAGACAGCGCCCGGTTTATATCGGGCGCTGTGTGAGTGCCAGCCTAATACCAAATACGACCAATACTGCCCCCGTAGCGGCGTTTAGCGTTTGTGCAAAACGCGCACTGGCTAACCACCTCCCTGCACTGCCGACCATCAGCACTACGCTGATTTGCCAGATATTAGCGATCACAAAATGAACCCCCGCCAACCATAACGACTTCAGCAATGCGGGGTCAGTGGGGGCAATAAACTGGGGTAAAAACGCCATATAGAAGACCACCGTTTTAGGGTTCAGCACATTAGACAAAAAACCTTCCTTAACCGGTTGCCAGCGAGACACGGCAGGCGTGTTTTTGAGCATGCCATTGACCGGTAGCGCCTGCCCCCGGCGTGCTGCCAACAGGCTGGTAATCCCCAACCAGATTAAATAACCCGCCCCGACCAGCTTTAGCATATGAAATGCCCAGGCTGACTGGAGCAGGATAAGCGAGATCCCCAGCGCTGAAATTGTGGCATGTACAAACAGCCCACAGCAGATGGCAATACTAGTGGTAATCCCGTCACCAATCCCCCCGCGTGCGGTATTACGAATCACCAACAGCGTATCGACGCCGGGACTAATTGATAGCAGCGTAATCGCCACTAAAAATGGAATAAATTGTGCATCAATAAAGCCCAACTGCATCATGAGTGCTTGCTCGCAACAAAATAAAAAATCTTAGGAATGTCGCTGGACGACAGCCGAATTTGCATCTAGAGTAATTGTAGCGGGTGGACAATAGAGTTGCCCGTGATTACTAAGCAAGTTAAGGAAACAGAAAATGGCAACTGGTACAGTTAAGTGGTTCAACGACACTAAAGGCTTCGGCTTCATCTCTCCTGATGACGGCGGAGACGATCTGTTCGCCCACTTCTCCGAAATTCAAGCTGAAGGCTTCAAGACCCTGCAAGATGGTCAAAAAGTCAGCTTTGAAGTGACTCAGGGTAAAAAAGGCCTTCAGGCTTCCAACATCCGCCCAGCTTAATTGCTAACGGATGGACAAAGGCCCGCAAATGCGGGCCTTTTTTATTGCTCACTTTCTGTACGGGATTCTTGAGCTTCTTGATCTACATTAGCCCTATCTGACTCTGGTACCAGACCGTTAACACTCTCCTCATTTTCAATCTCTTGATACTGCTCATCAAGACGCTTCTGCGCCTCTTCAAAACGCCGCTCAGTATCTTCAATCAACGCGTCCACATCGGTGGCTTCAAGATCATCCTCTAGCCGAGTGCGCTCATCGGGCAGACTACTTTCCGCCTCCCAACTAGATGAAAAATCTTCATCATCCATAGGCTCCAGCGCGGGTGCTTGCTGCTCCACCTCCTGGAACTGCTCTTCAAGACGTCGCTGGGCCTCTTCAAAACGGCGCTCGGTCTCAGCTATCATTTCATCTACATCCGAGCGAGTCGCTTCGCCTGGCATCGCGCTCTCTTCATTGAGCACTTCATCCGGATCAGCGGCCAAGGTATCTTCACCCGCCTGTACCTCTTCTCCAGCTTCTGTAGAAGGATCAGTGCTTTGCGCAGCGCCATCCTCACGTAGTGCTTCTGCTCGCTCAAGCTCCTCAGCGGCTTGGCGTGCCTCTATTTCATCTTCAACTTCGTCAGGGGTAGGCATTTCCGCTGCGTTTTCTGCGGCAGCTGGCGCCTCCTCCTCAATTACCGTTTCATCGTCCGCCACCTCAGAATTTTCATCTGGTGTCACGGTTGGATCTTCCTGAGTGTCTCCACAAGCACTCAATAGTAGTGCCATAGCCGCTAGAGCAGGTATCCACACGCGATTTGCCATTTGAGTCGTCTCCTAAACTACATTAAATATCGAAATTAAAACTATTACGGCTGGCGACTTGATGACAGCAACGGGCAATCCTCTGGTATCAATACACGCAGCGCAAGCGGCACCACTTCAGCACAGTAATGATCGTAGCAGCGCGCTTCACCATCTAACGTGAGTGGCCATGGCGGGTCTTCTACCTGCGTTGTCACCGTTAGCTGGCTGGTAGTGAAGTAGCGAACAAATCGCCCATCGGCGGGAAAACTTTGCAGCTCACTGATTAGCTTAGGCAACTCCATCACCGACTTAAAGTCTTTGACTAAAAGCACATCCAGGCGACCATCATCTAGCTTAGCGCGCGGCGCGAGCACTTGCCCGCCACCGGATTGGCGACCATTACCAAGCGCCAATAATAGCAGCGAGGTTTGCTGCTCTTTGCCATCCCAATGCAGCGTGCCGCGATAACTGCGATGACGCCAAGCCTTGAGGGCCCCCATCAACGAATAAGCCCCCCCGCCCAGCATTCGCTTTAGGGTTTTCGGCGTGGAGGAGGTAATTTCAGCACCAAACCCACCCGTGGTCATATTCATATAATAGCTGGTCGTTGACTCGCCACTGGCACCCGCTGTGATACGCACTACATCAATGGGATGTGAGCTTATCGACAGAGCCACCGCCAGGGCAGGGCCGGGCTCCAGAGGTAAACCTACTGAGGTGGCAAAGTCATTAGCGCTGCCCAGGGGAACGATACCTAACGCTGGGCGTTGATCATGGGCTAAGCGCATTAAGCCATTCATTACTTCACTTACCGTGCCGTCCCCACCGCAGGCAATCACATGGGTGATCCCCATTGAGGCAGACTGCTCAGCGATATCAGCGGCGTCTCCCCCTTCCCACGTAGCGCGAACAGTAATCAGCATTCCTGCCTTGCGTTGTTCATCGACCGCTTCGCGCAACTCCGGATTTCCGGCAGATTTACCATTGATAATGAGTAAATAATGTTGCTGTGAGTCTGTCACCGTTGTTATTCCTTTCCATGGTTATCCGCTGATATTTACTGCTATACCAAATCCTGCCTTTAATACTGCTCAAACGTGCTCACAAATGCTATGCCAATGCCTTTGCCACCACCTCGAATACATTTGAGGATAGCGGCTCCTGCTTAATACGCTCAAGTTGCGACCGCATTAATGCTTGGCGGGTTTCATCAAAGCGCTGCCAGCGGGTTAACGGTGTGACTAACCGAGCCGCAATTTCCGGGTTGAGCAGGTTGAGCTTGATCACCACATCCGCCAGTAATTGATAGCCTTGCCCGTCTAAACGGTGGAAATTGATTCGGTTCTGGGTAAAGGCTCCAATTAACGCGCGCACCTTATTAGGGTTTTTAAGAGAGAACGCGGGGTGCTGCATCAAATAGTTTACCCGCTCTAGCACATCTGGCTGAGGACGCGACACTTGAATAGTAAACCACTGATCCATGACCAAAGGATCGTGTGCCCATTTTTCACCAAATGCTTTCAATGCGGGCGAGGCAAGATCATCGCGGTCACTGTGTACTAGCAGTGTTAGCGCTTGGCGAACATCGGTCATATTGTGATCGGCTGCGAATTGCGCCTCGCAAAAAGCCAAACCTTGCTCATCTTCAATCGATAGCAAATAAGAGAGCGCTATATTTTTCAGGCTACGCTGGGCAATTTGCTCTGGGGTTGGTGCGTAAGGCTCTTCCGTAACATTTGCTTGGTAGATAGCGATAAACTCATCGCGCAGCGCCATGGCCAAAGATTGGCGAACAAATTCGCGTGCCGCGTGTATAGCATCGACATCGACAATCGGCTGCTGCTCGGCAATATAGGCTTCCGAAGGCAGCGTCAGCATCTCTGCCAGTACCGCCTTGTCGCTCATTGGCCCGTTAAGCAGAACTTTAAAGGCATCAACAACGCGCGTGTCCATGACTTTTTCTACGCCGTTACGATGAGCAGCAATTAGGTCATCCAAGGCCAATAACGCCAGTCGCTGGCCTGCATCCCAGCGATTAAAACCGTCACTATCATGGGTCAATAAAAAAGCGAGTTCTTCCCGCGAATAGGGAAAGTGCAGTTTCACTGGTGCAGAGAACTCACGCAATAAAGAGGGAACCGGCGCTTCTGCTACATCGGTAAATACAAAGGTATGCTCGTCTTCACGTAGATGAATCACGGCGTCCTTACCTAATTTTTCGCCGCCCAAGGTAAGGGTAAGATCTTGGCCTGACTTAGTGCCCACCAGCCCCATTCGCACGGGAATATGCAGCGGCTGTTTATCCGGCTGCCCTGGCGTTGCTGGTGTGCGCTGACGAAGTGTTAGATGATATTCGCCATGAACGTAATCATACTCACCGTGGGCATCAATATCCGGCGTTCCTGCCTGGGAGTACCAGTGCATGAATTGACTGAAATCTTCACCCGAGACCTCAGCCATGCAGCCAACAAAATCCTCAATCGTTACCGCCTGCCCGTCGAAACGCTCAAAGTAAAGATCTGAGCCGCGCCGGAAATCTTCCTCTCCTACTAAATTGCGCAGCATACGTACCACTTCCGCCCCTTTTTCATAAATTGTCAGGGTATAAAAGTTGGTAATTTCAATAAAATGGTCGGGACGAATCGGATGCGCAGTGGGTCCGGCATCTTCGGCAAACTGGGCGGTACGGAAAAAAGAGACATCTTGAATACGTTTAACCGGCGCTGAGTTGGTATCTGCTGAAAAGCATTGATCACGGAAAACCGTAAAGCCCTCTTTGAGTGAGAGCTGGAACCAATCGCGGCAAGTAACCCGATTGCCGGACCAGTTATGGAAATACTCGTGAGCGACAATGCCTTCCACATTTTGAAAAGCAGCATCGGTGGCAGTTTTGGGATGGGTTAGTACCGCGGCCGAGTTAAAAATATTGAGGCCTTTATTCTCCATCGCCCCCATATTAAAGTCATTAACGGCCACAATCATAAACAGATCCAAGTCGTACTCACGGCCATAGGCCTGCTCATCCCACAGCATGGCGCGTTTTAACGAGGCCATGGCGTGCTCTGTCTTCTCCAGGTTCTCTTTTTCGACCCAAATCTGCAGTGCCACCTCTCGCCCACTCATGGTCGTGAAGTGATCTTCAACACTATGCAAATTACCCGCAACTAAAGCGAACAGGTAACAAGGTTTCGGATGCGGATCCTCCCAAGTGACATAATGCCGACCACCTTCGAGTTCGCCGCGCTCTAGCGGGTTACCGTTAGCCAGTAAAATGGGCTCTCGCTGCTGATCGCCGATAACGGTGACCTTGAAGGTTGCCATGACATCAGGGCGGTCAGGATAATAGGTAATCCGCCGAAAGCCTTCCGCCTCACACTGAGTGCAGTACATACCGTTAGATTGGTACAGGCCCTCCAAGGCAGTATTGTCTTTGGGGGCGATTTCAACCTCGCTTTCCAACACAAACTGCTTGGGAACCTGGCCAATACGCAAACTCTCTTCGTCTACTTGATACGCCGTTTCATCCAACGCCACTTCATCAATGGACAGAGAGATCAGCTTCAGGTGCTCACCGTTTAATACCAGCGGCGCGTCAGCGTTAGCATCAGCATGACGCTCCATCATCAGTCGCGCTTTCACACGTGTCGCAGCGGGGTCAAGATCAAACGTCAGCTCGGCATGAGTTACCCGGTAAGCGGGTGGCTGGTAATCGCTTAAGTAAACCGGCTGCGGATCAGACATAGTGCGTGACTCCTGTATAAAACGAATATTACATAATTAAAAATGCTCGGCAGCTGAACGCCGCTGCTTAATCACGGAAGTTATCGAATTGAAGTGGCAAATCGGGGCCCTCTTCGCCGCGCAACAGTGCCATTACCGCCTGCAAATCGTCACGCTTCTTACCCGTGACACGCACCTTCTCGCCTTGGATTTGTGCCTGTACTTTTAGCTTGCTGGCTTTGATGAGCTTGACCACCTCTTTGGCTTCGGCTGCGTCGAGCCCTTGTTTTAAGGCAACCTCTTGCCGAGCTTTAACGCCGGAGAGTATCGGGTCTTGAACATCCATGCAGCGGGCATCAATACCACGAGCGATTAATCGGGCACGCAGCACATCAAGCATTTGCTTAAGCTGAAAATCGACATCGGCCTCTAGCTGCACTTTGTCACCTTCAAGCGCGAAGCTGGCATTGACGCCTTTAAAGTCAAAACGCGACTGGACTTCACGGTTCGCCTGGTCAACGGCGTTAGCACCTTCGTGCTTATCAAACTCTGACACAATATCAAATGAGGGCATGGTTCTATTCCTGACAAGACATGACCCACCATTCTAGAGCAGGCAGGCCCCTACCGGCCAATTCTGTTGTTTTTTCTATGAGTTTTTAACGTAAATTATCGATACAACTCTGTATCAACACCTGCAATTATCTATACAAAAACTATTCACATATAACTACATAAAAAGGAGCCGATAGCTTAGGCTAGCGCCTAGTGAGGCTTTCCAGGCTTGTTAACTTGTCTACCAGGAGACACCATGAGTGACCGCGACACCCGCCACAAGGCATCCATGCAAAAACTTAAAGCGCGCGTAGACGAAAAAGTTGCCAGTGCCAGTGAGCAGCGCGGCCTAGTTATCGTCAATACCGGCAACGGTAAAGGCAAAACTACGGCGGCCTGGGGCACGGTCACTCGTGCACTGGGCTACGGCTATAAAGTGGGCGTCGTACAATTTATCAAAGGTCTTTGGGAGTGCGGGGAACGCAACCGTTTGGAGGGGGATCCCCACTTAGAAGTCGCCATCATGGCCACCGGCTTTACCTGGGATACTCAGAATCGCCAAGCAGACACCGAGGCCTGCCAAGCCGTCTGGAAAGATGCTGAGCGCATGTTAGCGGATCCTGAGACTTATCTGGTGGTGCTGGATGAGATCACCTATATGCTTAAATTTGGCTATCTGGAGATTGAAACGGTTAAGCACGCGCTGGAAAACCGCCCCACCGAGCAGACGGTGATCATTACCGGGCGCAACGCTCACCGCGAATTAGTCGCCATGGCCGATACGGTCACCGAAATGCAGGAAGTGCGGCATGCCTTTAATAACGGCCTACAAGCACGCCGGGGTATCGACTTTTAAAAACGAT
>JAMCZP010000234.1 GCA_023485185.1 Gammaproteobacteria bacterium | reverse complement strand
CACCCAATAGAGGTGCCAAACTTAGCAACGAGTAAAGCCCTGCGCCGACGCCTAAAAACAGCGCAATAAACCCCAGCGTGGCGCCGGTGACAAATACCAGGCCTTTCGCGATGGGGTAATGAGTGCCACTGCTCAAACAAACGATATTGACCGGCCCCGGCGAAATTGAGGCGGCAAGTGCAAACGCAGACATGGGTAAAAGAGTCGATGCTAGTAAAGCACTCATGGTCATCCTCCTGAATTTTCAGGAGTTTGCGATGATCGTGACAGCGCGTATTGAACAAAATTGAGGTGGCCTTATAAAAGCCGACTTATTAATGCCTAATCGCTAATGCCCAAACACTGACCAACCAGTCTGCTGAACAAACATTTCAAGCGCTTGGGTGCCAAGTAAGCTATTACCATAGTCATCTAGACCCGGTGACCAAACGGCAATTGAGCCGTGGCCTGGCGCAATCGCCAGGATGCCGCCGCCAACACCGCTTTTGGCGGGCAGGCCAACGCGAAAGGCGAACTCTCCCGAGGCGTCGTAGTGCCCGCACATCATCATAAGAGAGTTAATACGCCGTGCACGCTGGGGGGCCACAACGCGAATGCCGCTGGGCTTGTTGATACCATCCGAGGCTAAAAACAGCCCGGCGTGGGCCAGCTGTTCGCAGCTCATGGCGATGGAGCACTGATGAAAATAAGTGCCTAGAACCTTATCGACATCGTGACGCAGGCGACCAAACGCTTTCATAAAATGCGCAAGCGAGGCATTGCGATCGCGGTGGGCCATCTCTGAAGCGGCCACCGCGTGGTCAAAGCAAATACTGTCATCATCAGCGATATAGCGCACAAAGCTGAGGATTTCCCCCAGCGTCTCTTTGGGCTCATGGCCCATCATGATCGCATCAACCACCGCAATCGCGCCGGCATTGATAAACGGGTTCCGCGGTTTGCCACTTTCGTGCTCAAGCTGAACGATTGAGTTGAAAGGGTTACCAGAGGGTTCACGGCCTACTTTTGACCACAGAGAGTCGCCCATCTTTCCTAGCGCGATGGTGAGGGTAAATACTTTGGAAATGCTTTGAATTGAGAAGGGTGTGGTGGCGCAGCCCGCTGAGTAAACCTTGCCATCGACGGTGGCCAGCGAGATGGCGAAGTTGTTGGGATTCACATGGCCAAGCTCGGGAATATAGTCGGCGACTTTGCCGCGCTTCTCTGCTTTCGCCATGGCAGCCGCTATGTCATTGATTAAGTCTTGCATGGGCTTATTCAAGTATCGTCAATTGGGGCGAGGCGTTACCCTAGCGGAAAATAGCAGGACTGTCTGCTTTACAGTTGCTGACAGACAACGCTATATAAGTGCTAACTACTTACTGTTGTTGCGTTTAAGCATGCGAAAAGGGGCCTGAATGAGCGATAACCACATCGTTATTATTCCTGCAGAGCCTCGTTACTTACCTACTGACTATCAGGTAGCGGCGGTGAAAGAGGTTCTGAGGCAGTGGATGCCAGAGGTTGAAGCGATTGAAGATGAAATATCTGCAAACGTAGAGTTTCGTGATTGTGGCAGCAATTTTGAATACGTTCGCTGTAGTGAGTGTGGGAAAGAGCTCACCATTGCCCAGTGGCACGTTTTGATGGATCAAGATTACGACCTTGAACATGGCTTTCAATTACGCTGTTATCCCTTACCTTGCTGTGGCGAGCAAGCGTCAGTCAACCAACTGCAGTATTCGTTTGTTCAGGGTTTCTCGCGTTTCACACTCACCGCGGTCAATCCTCGCATTGGCCAAATAGATAACGAGCAGGTCAATACGCTGCGACGCTTATTAGGCTGTTCTCCGATTATCATTTATCGCCATATTTAACGTTGCCAGCTTGGGATAGAGGCAAGAAAACAGAGAGCAAGATTCGGGTCGGCAACGAGGCGTTCATCGCTTAGGCTGCAGTATAACTATTGGCGCAGTCCTTAATGCGATAGCAAAAGAGACAACACAATGAACGACTATGCCCGAATTGAAAAAGCGATGGCCTATATGGTGGCTAACGCAGCGGCGCAGCCTAACTTGGAAACAGTGGCGGCTCACGTTCATTTGAGCGCCTTTCACTTCCAGCGGATTTTTTGCCGTTATGTGGGTATTAGCCCTAAACGCTTTTTGCAAGCATTGACGTTAGAACGCGGTAAGCAACTGATGCAAGCGTCCACCTCGCTATTGGATGTTGCCCATACGTTAGGGCTTAGCGGCGGTTCGCGGCTTTACGACCACTTTGTGCAGCTTGAGGCGGTCACCCCCGGTGAGTACAAGCGCCAGGGTGAGGGCGTGGAAATAGCTTACGGCGTTCATGAAACACCTTTAGGCAGCATGTTCGTCGCCGTCACGCCTCGCGGTGTCTGCCGAATGGGGTTTGTCGATGTCACCAGTGCCGATGAGCTACTGGCTCGGCTTGCTAAAGAGTGGCCGCGTAGCACGCTGTGCCATAATCCTGATGCCACCCGTTTTGCGGTGGAAAAGCTATTTGCTAAGCACGAAGAAGGGACTGCCGCTTTGTCACTGCACGTGACCGGTACCAACTTCCAAATTGCGGTTTGGCGGGCGCTGCTGACGATTCCAGAAGGGCAGCTTGCCAGTTATTCTCACATTGCTCATGCATTGGGTACGCCTAAATCCTCCCGTGCAGTAGGTAATGCGGTGGGGGCTAACCCAATCGCACTGTGGATCCCCTGCCACCGGGTGATTCAACAAAGCGGCGCCCTAGGCGGATACCGCTGGGGTTTAGAGAAAAAACAGATAGTACAAGCCTGGGAGTGGGCGCAAATAGACGACACGGCGCTTTCTCCCAGTCTAATGGTTTAATCAATTAGCCCATTAGCGTCATAGAACGGAAAAGGGCCAGGATAGTGCTCGATAAACCCTTGATGGGTCACCATACCGTTAGTTGCTGACCATTGGTGCAGTAGGTAACCGGGTGGCTCTAGTTGAAAGCTGGAAGGCCCATCTGGGGTGAGATCCAGGCTAACCTGATGGGAAACACCTGGGCAGCTAACCGCCAGGGTGTTAGCGAAGCGGGCCTGAATCGAACGGTGCAGGTGTCCGCAGAGCACGCGCTCTACCTGGGCGTGTTTGCCAATCACTTCCGCTAGTGCATTTGCATGTTGCAGCGGCTGGCGATCCATATGGTCGATGCCGCTCACAAAAGGGTGGTGATGCACCATCACCAGGGTAGGTTTCTCGGGCTGCTCTGCCAGGGTTACATCCAGCCACTGGAGGCTTGAATCGCTTAACTCCCCATGGGGTTTACCGGGTACCGATGAGTCGAGCCCCACTATGCGCACCGGATAGTCATCCACCACCCACTGTAAATAGTCCGTGTGTTGAAACAGATAGCGGTGCTCAGGAAAAGCATCGCGCAAGTGCTGGCGGTCATCGTGATTGCCTGGGATCAAATACACGGGCAGCGTTAATTCAGCCAGGATGTGCTTGAAGGTGGCGTACTCGTCCGGGTGCCCAAAATCGACCAAATCACCGCTTATCAGCACCAAGTCAGGACGAGGCTGCAGCTGATTAAGTGTACTGATCGCTTGGCGCAGGGCGTTGGCGGTGTCTACCTTGCGATAAGAGAGCTTACCGCCTGCTTTGATATGCGGGTCGCTAATCTGTGCGATAAGGCATTCTTGATCTGCAACGTATTGCTCGTTAGTGAAGTCGTGATCAGCCATTGGCCATCTCCTTGGCATTAATCGTTGTAGCAGGGGTATCCGGGTGAAAAAGCATATTCGCTGGAAGCTTCAAACCAATAGCGGTGCCCTCTGGCCAGCGCTGGCGCGAGGGGGCTTCAATCTGTAGCGGGGTAGCGCCACCAGTATCCACAAGTAGGCGTTGGGTTTGGCCAAGGAAAATACTCTGCACTACCTTGCCGCTTACATCAGCTTGTTCAAGGGGCACCACCAGGATATCTTCCGGTCGGCAGTAGACAGTGGATACCCCCTGCAAATGGGCCGCGTTTAGCTCACCACCATGTACCACTAACCCTCCATCGGCGTGTGTGCTGATGACTTCCAGACAGTTAACCGCACCGATAAAATCCGCCACAAACGCATTGGCAGGCTGATGATAAATCTCTTGGGGGGTACCCAATTGAGCAATACGCCCTGCATGCATCACTGCAATGCGATCACCTAAGGCCATCGCTTCATCCTGGTCGTGGGTAACGTAGACTGCCGTGGTGCCCAGCTCGCGCAGCAGCAGGCCAATCTCGATGCGCAAGCGGTCACGCAGTTTGGCGTCCAGGGCAGCCAACGGCTCGTCAAACAGAAGCACCTTGGGGCGCACGGCAATTGCACGGGCGAGGGCGACGCGCTGCTTTTGCCCGCCTGAAAGGGCGTCGATGCGCCGATCACCAAAGCCCTGCAAATCGACCATCCTCATGACCTCATCCAGCCGATGTGCAATCTCGCCCTGCGGCAAGCGCTGGATTTTTAGCCCGTAGGCAATATTGTCGGCAACGCTCATATTGGGAAACAGCGCATAGTTTTGAAATACCATCCCCACATCGCGCTTCTCAATGGGTAGAGCGGTGACATCACGCTCGCCAAACAGTACCTGGCCGCCTTTGTCAGGGCTTTCCAGGCCGCTAATAATTCGCAGAGTAGTTGTTTTTCCGCAGCCGGAAGGCCCAAGCAGAACCAAGGTTTCTCCGGCGTTAACTTCTAAATCAAGAGGCTGTAGCGCCGTGTTGCCGCCCGCAAAGGTGCGGCTGCATTGGTTTAGGGTAATGCTGACAGATGAACTCATAGCAAACTCTCAGATAAAGCCAGTAGGTGTCTTGAGTAGATGGTTAGCGGCGCTGACGGGTAAATCGGCCTGCCCACTGGATAGCCACCAGCAGCGGCACCACCATCACCAGAAAAATCAGCGTGTAAGCTGAGCCAATTTCCAGGCGCATTGAGGCGTAGCTGTCGGCTAGCCCCACTGGCAGTGTTTTCGTCAAAGGGGTATGCAGCATCCAGGTGATGTTGAACTCACCTATCGAGAGGGTAACGACCATTAGCGCACCCGCTAGAATGCCACTCATGCAATTTGGGACGACCACGGCGAAAAAGCGTTGGCGGAAGTTGGCGCCCAGACTGGCAGCGGCCTCTTCGAGCTGAGGGAGATTGGCGGTTTGCATCACGGAGAGCACTGCACGCACCATAAATGGCAGGGTAAACAGCACATGGCCGACCAGAATAAATAGCCAGCTGCCACGAAATTCCCGGTAGCTGCCGTAGGCCAGCAGCAGAGCCAGGGCAGTGGCGAGGCCGGGTACAGCCACAGGTAACAGAAGTAGTTCTTCTATCGCATTGGCCCAGCGGCGCCTGCTGCGCAGCAGGCCATAGGCGGCGGGCACGCCAATTAAAATGGTAATCAACAAGCAAGCCAGCGCCAGTTTTATCGATAGCCAGATGGTATCGGCGTAGAGCTGCCACACCTCATTCACCCAGCGCAGCGTTAGGCCACTCTGCAAGCCAATAAAGTAGTTCTCGGTCAGCCCCGCCATCACCGACATGGCAACGGGCACAATCATAAATAAGCACACCAGCAGGGTGAAAATCAGTTGCAGTGTGAAGCGTAAGCGAGATGTCATGCGGAAGCCCCCAGATTACCGCCTGCCAATCGGCGGGCCAGGCTTAACGCTACCCAGGTGATAACGCCGAGTACTACCGAAAGCGCGGCGGCCATGGCGAAGTTAGCGTAGTTGGTGAACTCACCGTAGATATTGAGCGGAAGAATGCTTAATCGCGTGCCCAGGGTAAACGCCGTGCCAAAAGCACCCATACTAGTAGCAAAGCAGATAGCCCCTGTCGAAAGCAGCGCGGGTGCAATCCCCGGAATAATGACGTCTTTGGTTACTTGCCAGGTATTAGCGCCTAACGAACGAGCCGCCTCTTCAAGGCTTTGGTCAAGGTTGTCGCAGGCAGCCATCACGGTGGTGATAACGCGCGGAATCGAAAAGTAGAGGTAGCCAATAAATAGCCCGGCCAGTGAATAGGCGAACATCCAGCGCTCGCCAAACAGCCATAAACTGGTCTGCGCCAGCGCACCTTGGCGGCCACCCAGCATAATCACCAGAAAGCCCACAACAACGCCTGGGAACGCCAGCGGAAAGGTGAGAATAGCGACCAGCACGGCCTTACCAAAAAAATGCTGACGGGCGAGAAAGAACCCAGCAACACCGGCAATGGCAACCGCCGTGATGGATACCACAAGCGAGATTCCCACGGTGGTGACTAAGCTGATCAAGTATTGACGATGGGTGAGAATGGTCAGATAAGCGCTAATGCCGCTACTCCGATCGGCCTCAGCGCCCATCACGATCAAACGTGAAAAAGGCAGCAACCAAAATGCACAGAAAATCACCAGTGCAGGCATTAAAGCAAATAGAGCGATTAGGTTTTTGCGTCGTGTGGAGCTCATCATCAGTGGTCGACGATTGACGTAAGAAGCAGCCCCGGAGGGCTGCTTGGATACCGCTGTCATAATTAACGAACCTCCGACAAATAGCGCTCAGAGAAGCTACGTTGAGCCGCCGCCATGGCGGTGTAGTCGACGGCTTCGGCGCGGGCGTAATCGCTATCCGGTAGGAAGAGTTGGCGTGCTTCGTCAGAAATGGCGCTTTCGCGAACTGGGCGCAGGTAGGCGTCTGCCCATACCGCTTGGCCTTGATCTGAGAGCACGAAATCAAGTACCTGCTGGCCGTTCTCGGCGTTAGGGCCATCTTTCACCAGGCTCATGACATAGGGCACCACCACGCTGCCCTCTTCAGGAATCACAAACTCAACATTGGCACCATCGCTGTGGCGGGCGCGGTAAGCATTAAAGTCGTAATCGAGCAGGATAGGGATCTCGCCTGAGAGCACCCGTGCATAGCTTGTCTGCTTCGGCACAATCGGGTCGTTATTGGCCAGTTCGTTGAAGTAGTCGATTGCCGGGGTGAAGTCGCTAAGATCGCCGCCCATAGCAAGGTTAACCGCCACGGCTCCCACATAGCCTACAAAGGCACTGGCGGGATCCAGATAGCCCACCATGCCGCGATACTCAGGCTTGAGGAGATCATCCCAGGAGGTGGGGATGGGCGCGCCATCCAGGGCGTCTACGTTAACCATAAAGCCGAGGGTGCCCGAGTGAATGGCAAACCAGTTGCCTTCGGGGTCTTTCAGGCCTTCGGGTATCTCGTCCCAGTGGGCAGGCTGATAGGGCGTCACGACGCCTTCTTCCATGGCCTGAATACCAAAGGTCACGCCGTAGTAGACAACGTCAGCCACAGGGCTACCCGCTTCGGCGACTAACTGGGCTAAGGACTGGCCGGAGTTTTTGTTATCTTGCGGCACGCGAATGCCGGTCTCCTGTTCAATCAAGCGTAACTGGGTGCCCCAGTCAGCCCACTCTGGAGGGCAGTTGTAGCAGATCGCGTTGCTGCTGGTTTGAGCAACAGCGCTTGCTGATACTCCAATAACCGCGGTGACCATTAACCCTTGATAAAGACGTTTAAAGTTCATTTCCTACTCCTCAATAAAAGTGCCTAACGTGGACTAACGGGATGTCGGGGTTCCGACACTTTCGCCCTGACGCAAAGCGTGGGGCAGGGGAGCGGGCATGCAGTTTTCTCCCCGAATCATGGCTAACAAGGTGTGAACCGCGGTGCGGCCGATATCGGCGCGGGGTTGCTCAATAGTGCATAGCGAGGGGTAGAGATGCTGGCCTAGGGCAATACCATCAAAGCCCATCACGGAAAGATCGCCAGGCACGCTAAAACCGCCACGCTGAAGCTCACCCATCAGGCTGATGGCGAGCAGATCGTTGGTACAAATCACCGCCGTGAGAGCGTCTGGTCCTTGCAGCGCAGACCTCAGGATTGCCAGGTCGGCTTGGGTATGGAGGGCCATCTCAATTAATGGATGGGCAGTCAACCCAGCCTCCTGCATAGCCTGGCAATAGCCCTCATAGCGTTGGCGGGCGCGGTCTGACTGAAGCAGTGGGCCAGCCACCATGCCAGTCCGCTCATGCCCCTGTGTGATTAAATGTCGGGCGGCATCAGCGCTAGCGGCATGGTTATCAACGCTAATCGAAGGGAAGCCACTATTGCCCGGTGGGTTATAGACCAGTAAGCAGGGGGTAGTTTCCAAGCGCAGCTTGTCCAGCACTACACTGTTGTCGGCTTCGGCCACGGTAAGTACCAGGCCATCCACGCGCTGGCGCAACATCTCCTCAACAATGTGTTGTTCACGGCTGGGGGCGTACTCGCTGGTGGTCACAATCAGTGAATAACCCGCGGCCCTGGCTGTGACTTCCATGGCTTGAAGCTGTTCGGCGAACACCGGGTTATCAAGGGTGGGCACCATCACACCAATCATCTGTGTCGCTTGCGAGCGCAGCTGCTGGGCGATTTTGTTGGGTCTAAACGCCAACTTCTTCGCTGCACTAAACACTTTTTCACGGGTGGCCGGGCGTACCAAATCGGGACTTGAAAAAGCCCGCGCTGCTGTCGCTCGGGATACGCCTGCGAGTTTGGCCACACTAAGTAAA
>JAMCZP010000296.1:2357-8574 GCA_023485185.1 Gammaproteobacteria bacterium | reverse complement strand
CCTCAGGTACACAGAGCCGCATTGGGTTTTCTACGAGCACCCCCTTTGGTTCAAGTACCATTTATACTGTCATAGAAGGCGATTTCTGGTCTTACGGGGATAATAATTCTGGGGTCCGCTTTCGCCACGGCTATGGCGCTTGGAACGGGATACTTGCTGGCCAAACCTGGTCGAACTTTGGGACTTTCGTTGCTTCCTCACCCACGCTTGACTTTTTTGGCACTGCGGGGAGTGACGGGTATGGGTCTCGGTTAGCCCAGCTTCGATATACCTCTGGCAATGTATCAGTTGCAGTGGAAGATCCACAAGCACGATTGGCGGAAAACATCGACGGCTCGTTGCCAGACGGAGCCACCTTGCCGGATAATGATGACGCCATATCCTCACTCCCCGCCATTAGCCTGCGCTATGAAGATAGCATCGATGCATTTTCCTACTCCATCGCAGGCATCGCTCGACAGTTGAAATACAATACCGGTAGCGAAAAAGACACAGAGATGGGGTATGCAGCTTTTCTTGCCGGAGCTTACAATGCGGGGCCTTTGACTGTTAGGGGCATCGTTAACATGAGTGAAGGAGCTAACAGTTACCTTTACCTATCGGGCGACCTTTTTAACGGAGCAGATGCTTACGTTAATCAGAATGGGGCGCTAGAAACCCTATCAGGAAGGGGGGCATCAGCGGGTATTTCTTATCAACTTACCCCGCTGTATTCCGTCAATGCTTCCTACGGTTTCACTGATGTGGAATCGGATGGTGTTCAAGTGGGAGGCGATGCGATAAGGAAAAACCAGAACGCCTTTATTAACTTAATGTGGACACCCCATGAGCGGCTCATGTACGGCATAGAATACGGTTATTTTAAAACTCAAATTGATGACGGCCTAGAGGCAGATGCGAGTCGAGTCATGGTTGCGGCGCAATATAGTTTCTAAGACGGATGAGTTAGTAGATAGATAGCAGAGAAGCTGTTTTGATCCATTGGCTTGGGTGTATTCCCAAGCCTTTTTTTATGGTGCGCCAGGCATGGCGCGCAGCGCCGTGACTGGTGCTGTTCCTGAGGGTGGTGCCTCGACTTGGGGATGAAAGTCCCCTGCACGCCCGGCAAGGGGAAGTGCTAGCCGACGGCAAGGGTGTCTATCGTGAGGGAGAATCTGCAGGCAGCCCGAGGCAAAACGCTGGTCTGACGAACAGGAAGCGGATACGAGGCAACATGGCGGGGTGAGATGGCCATAATCATCAAAGCCCAGTACTTGCACGAAACGCCATGATGTTATATCTGACAGGCATAAGCGGGAAGGTCGCGCGCCTTACCCTGGGAGGTCTGGTGGTCTGCCACGGTGCTACCGGCGTCGAAATGCGACGGGATGGATCACCAGACCTCAGCCGAGGCCATAGTAAGTGCCGGTTCACCGCGGCACCAAGGGCCGAACATGAAGAACCGCGAGTAGGCGATAACGTCTCGAGGATCGATCATGAAGACAGACCATGACGCTAATGCCGTCACTCACCCAGAGGGACAGGGGCAGTGCCTCGCATCCCGGCCGGTGATCGCCGATGTCGTTATCGTGGGTGAAAGCAGAACCAACCTCGCTCATGGAACGGGTCGTTGAACATGGCGCGGGTTTACCGTAAGTTGGTCACCAACAAAGGCGCACCGGCCGTCGATGGCATGACGGTGCATCAACTGGCTGTCCACCTCTAGACGTATTGGCCAACGCTGTGCGAGCGGCTGTTGGCCGATCAGTATCACACCAACCGATCCGAGCCGCCACCATCTCCAAGCCTAAGGGGGGAACGCGGCAGCTAGGCATTCCCTCGGTCACCGACCGATTGATCCAACAAGCGCTGTCGCAAGTGCTCATGCCTATCTTCGATCCAGCGTTCTCTGAGTCGAGTTATGGCTACCACCCCAGGCGCAGCGCTAAGCAGGCCGTCTTGGCCATGAAGGCCCACGCTACCACCGGCCACCGCTGTGTGGTCGATCTCGACCTGGAAGCCTTCTTCGACCTGGTGAACCATGACCGGCTGATGGCACGGGTCGCGCGACACGTTGACGATAAGCGCGTGCTGCGTCTGATTCGCCACTATCTGGAGGCGGGCATGTTCCACACGGTTTGTCCACGCCGAGACGGCAGGGGGCGCCCCAGGGCGAGCCCCTCTGCCCGCTACTAGCGAAGATCCTGCTGGACGACTTGGACAAGGAGCTGGAATACCAAGGCCACTGCTTCTGCCGCTACGCTGATGACATGTCAAAAGCCGACGAGCAGGTGGGCGGGAGTGAGTATCTCGAGAGCTCACTCCGGCTGACGGCCAATCGCCGCAAAAGTGCGGTGGATCGGCCATGGAGACGCGGCTACCTGGGCTACCGTCTCACTTGGCATAAACAGCCGAAGCTGACGCTGGCCAAGACAAGTCGGAAGCGCATGGTACAGCGTGTCCGTGAGATCCTGAAGCGTAGCAGGGGGCGTAACCTCAAACGGGTAATCGAAGGGTTAGGGCCAGTCCTACGAGGGTGGGCCAATGTGCAACTGAGTGCCTAAAAGAATACGACGTAAACATGATGGCGGAATATATTCGCCTTAATGCAATGTGCTCAAATTTGTTGGTTAGCCGCCTCGTTTATGGCACAAGAGAGTGAGTTTGCGTACGAGATCTGCCGTCTATGTACCGTCATTTGTAAGAAATATGGTGATGAGTGTGCAAAACATGATGCACCCCACTGCCAAGAGTGTGCTCAAGCTTGTCATCGCTGCGCTGAAGAATGTGCCGCAATGGCCAGCTAAACTTTAAGCCAGCCGGGGCGAGCGCTCTGGTTGGACGTTATCTTCTAGGGGGTTATATATTTTAATTGAGGCTTCAGAATTAACATGTTGTTTTTTAAATGACCTAAAAGGGGCTAGCTTGCAGCTAGCCCCTTTTGAATCAGCTATAATTATTAATGGCGCTTAGTAAGCGACATGTAGTTCATAACGGTTACTGTCACTTTGGTTATTACCTCCCAATGAGCTACCACTCACCTCAAGCTGATAATTGCCCGGTTGCAGCTGACGAATAAGTTCGAAGTGCCCCCGTGGGCTGGAAGCTTCTGCTACCTGCTGTCCCGCCTCATTATAAAGAACAGCTGAAATGCGGTTGCCAGTGCTTGTAATGCCCGGAAAATGTTCACTTGTCACTTGGAGGGTAGTCGCTTGTTCAATATTAATATTGAAACGCTTCGGGTGCCCTTGTGCAAGAATCAGCGTAGAAGATACGCCTCTTTCAAGCGTCGGAGCGCCTTGAGAGGTGTTACCTAAGCTAGCCAAGACAGGTGTAGATAGTATAGTTGCTACCGTTGCGCCAAAAATAATTGCTTTAAATTTCATGGTGGTTTACTCCGCTGGTTATTTACAATTTAATAATAACCTTAGAGTATGAATTGAAGCTGAATTTAGTGGTTTATTAGCAAAAAAAAACGCCACCTTTCGGTGGCGCAAGTTATAGAGTGCTTAACGATTTAAAACATTAACCTGACACCTGCCACCACGCCGGTATCTTCGGTATTATTCCCGCCAGCACGAGAAAGGTCAGCGGTATCGCCATACTCTTTTACCCAGTAAGCGCCCACGTAAGGCGCAAAGCGTCTGGTCACTTCGTAGCCCAGGCGCATGCCGACACGCACTGAGTTAAGGCCCTCACCCACACCAAACTCCTCGACTTCGCTAGCAGCAACGGCAATTTCGGTGCGCGGCTGTAGGTAGAGCCGCTGAGTCAGGCGCAGATCGTATTCGCCTTCAAAACTGGCGGCCACGTCGCCATCTTCACTCACTCGTAATGCCACGTCGGTTTCAATGCCGTAGGGCATTATGCCTTGCAGGCCGACAACCCCATAGGTGCGTTCGGCGTGATCATCGGAGAAAACACCGCCTTGATAACCGATCCCCCCCTGTAACTCCCAAAAATCAGCCACTAAACGACTATAGAGTAGTTCCAAAGACTCAAACTCAGCATCTTCGCCGTCGCCCTGGACATTTTCGCCTTCTGACTTTAGGTAAATGCGGTTGATATCGCCGCCGTACCAACCTTGAAAGTCCCATACCACGGCTTCTGGGCCTTTATCAGGCACGCTATATTCGAGCCGATCAAACAGTGCCATACCCATATTATGTTCCTCAGTGGGCGCTGGCCAACTGTCTGGTGCCGCATAGCCATCTTCGGCTTGAGCGGTCGTGGCGGCGGCCATGCCAAGGGCGGCGCTGGCGAGGGTTAAGTAGCGCTTAATTTTCATACTGCCTCCTTAAGAAACTTGAACAACGCGGAACATGCCAGCATCCATGTGATAGAGAAGGTGGCAGTGGAACGCCCAACTGCCCTCTGCATCTGCGGTGATCAACGCAGATACGCGCTCACCGGGCTTCACATTTAGGGTGTGTTTGCGTGGTATCAATTCCCCTTGGCCGTTTTCTAGCTCCATCCACATACCGTGGAGGTGAATAGGATGCTCCATCATGGTGTCGTTAATCAGAATTAGGCGCAGCCGCTCATCTTTCTCAAAATGAATAGGGCCCGTCACTTCGCTAAACTTCTTACCGTCGAACGACCACATATAACGCTCCATATTGCCGGTCAGGTGCAGCTCAAGCTCACGGCCTGGCTCACGGCGATCAGGCCATGGTGTGAACGCTTTGAGATCCCGGTAAACCAATACGCGTCTTTCGTCAGGATCAATGCCGATTCCCGCCTGGTTATAGCGAGAGCCCGGCTGAGCTTCACCGGCGAGAAGCAAACCATTTGCGCCTATTTTGGCCTGCTCGGCTGCCATCCCCCCCATAGTAGAGTGATCCATGCCTTGCATGTTGGACATACCGGAGTGATCCATCCCAGCCATGCTGGAATGATCCATGCCTTCCATATTCGACATCCCAGAATGACCCATCCCCGACATGTTGGAATGATCCATTCCTTGCATATTGGACATGCCAGAGTGATCCATCCCCGCCATGTTGGAGTGATCCATACCGCCCATACCGTGGGCACCCATGGCTTCCATACCGCGGTCTGCAATTTGACGGCGTTCAGGAATCTCCGCCTGCATGCCTTCACGTGGAGCTAGCGTGGCGCGAGCGTAGCCACTCCGATCCATGGCTTCGGCGAAGATGGTATAGGCTCGATCATCTTCTGGTGAAACAAGCACATCGTACGTTTCCGCCACGCCAATACGGAACTCATCAACAGGAACGGGTTGCACTGGCTGGCCATCGGCAGCAACGACGGTCATCTTCAAACCAGGTATACGTACATCAAAGTATGACATCGCCGACCCGTTAATCACGCGTAGTCGTACCCGCTCACCAGCCTTGAACAGCGCATTCCAGTTTTCTTGGGGGGAGTGACCGTTAAGCAGGTAGGTATAAGTACTGCCGGTGACATCGGCGATATCCCGCGAACTCATGCGCATTTGAGCCCACATGCCGCGCATTTCAGCGGTCTGAGCAAAACCGTTGTTACGAACATCGGCAAAGAAGTCAGCAATCGTGCGCTCTTGGAAGTTGTAATAGCCTTCCATGGTTTTCAGATTACGGAACACCGACATCGGGTCTTCAAAAGTCCAGTCGGTGAGCAGTAACACATGCTCACGGTCGTAACGGATAGGCTCACGCTCGGCAGCGTCGATAATCAATGGCCCTGCATGGCCAAGCTGCTCCTGCATACCGGAATGACTGTGGTACCAGTAGGTACCGTTCTGACAGACGGGAAAACGGTAGGTAAAGGTTTCACCAGGGGCGATACCTGCAAAGCTAACGCCAGGCACACCATCCATTTCCGGCGGTAGAATGAGACCATGCCAGTGGATGGAGGTGGGCTCGTCCAGCAGGTTGGTGACACGCAGTACTGCGTCTTGACCTTCTTTCAAACGAATCAGCGGGCCAGGACTGGTACCGTTAATGGTAATTGGTTGGGCTTCTTGTCCGTCAATAGGCAACGATTCACGGCGGATCGCCAGCGATACCTCGGGCCCTTCTTCAACGCCCTGCGCGTAGACATTGCTGCGGCCCCAGGGGTTTGCCCAGGCGGGGGTTAATCCCATTGCGGCAGCGGAACCTATTCCTAGGGCAGCGCCGCCTTTTAGGACCTGCCGGCGAGAAAGCGGGTGAGAAATGATGCTTGAGCGTGCCATGTGTAACTCCCATCAATGATGAATGGCACCATCTTGATGGAAGAAGCCCAACCAATTACC
>JAMCZP010000296.1:0-2347 GCA_023485185.1 Gammaproteobacteria bacterium | reverse complement strand
CGCGAAGTAGGTAGCCGCCTTTTTTAATATGGCCAGGTCCTCTGCCTGTTCAGCTAATTGACGTTTTAATCGAGCAATTTCAGCGGCTTGCTCTGCTTCTCTGGTGCTCGTGCTAGATTTTTTTTGCGCCGCAGTCCGCCAACTGTACAGCTGGGATTCGTAGACTTTCAGTTCTCTAGCCGCCGCTGCAACGCCTATTCTTTCGGCTAATTTCAGGGCTTCTGCTTTAAATTCTTGTGTGTGGACTTTGCGTGTTTTATTTGCTTTCATGATTCACCTCGTTAAGTGATTTTACTCACTTAGCTCGGTGTCCAAAAGTACTGGTACAGATCACGTAGCCGGGACGGCGTTCATCCAATCGTGTGCCACGCTCTCCCAAGCGCGAAAGATCTTCTTCTGCAACGCCGAAACCGTCATCATCAGTGGTGAGCGTGAGTGTGGTAGTGGAGACGGCAATATCGCAATTAATGCACCTATTCGACCATTTGCCAGCGTTATCGAGCACGATGCCTAATATTTCAGAAAAGTCGTGAGCCTCAATAGGCACTTGGTCTTTCTCGTGTGCCGAGTGGGTAAGGTTGAAAATGCGCTCAGGGTAAAGACTACGGAACATCTCGATGAGCCGTGAACTATCTCGCGTGACGTTCGCCATTCGACCCGCGTTAGGCCCATCAATCGAAGGGTTGAAATTCAGCTTATCCAGGCCGGTTAAACCAGCTCGACCGCCAAAGCGACGGCTTCGCCACCACCAATACATAATGAAGCGAGGCCGCGTTTCTTACCATGCTGCGCTAAAGCATGTAATAAAGTGACTAAAATTCGCGTGCCACTGGCACCAATTGGATGGCCTAGGGCACAAGCGCCACCGTGCACGTTAACCTTGTCAGCGTCGAGTTGCATTTCTTTAATCGCTAACATGGTCACCATGGCAAATGCTTCGTTAATTTCCCACAGGTCAACGTCGTCTTTAGACCAAGCTGCTTTATCGAGTGCCATTTGCATGGCGCCAACTGGCGCAATGGTAAACTCAGATGGCTTACGGGCGAACGTCGCGTGACTGACGATTTTTGCCATTGGCTTTAAGCCCTGGGCCTTCGCATCGCTGGCACGCATCAAAACGACCGCGGCAGCACCGTCTGAAATTGAGCTTGAGTTCGCCGCAGTGACCGTGCCATCTTTCGCAAACGCAGGGCGCAGCTGAGGAATTTTGTCGATGCGTGCTTTACCAGGCTGTTCATCTATACTCACAGTGACATCGCCTTTACGCGTAGTGAACGTGACCGGCTCAATTTCCTGCTCAAACGCGCCTTTGGCGATAGCTTGCTGAGCCCGCTCAAGGGAGCGAATCGCGAATGCGTCCATAGCTTCGCGGCTAAAACCATAGTCGTCGGCAGTCACTTGGGCAAAACAGCCCATGGCTTTTTTATCATATGCGTCCTCTAAACCGTCAAACATCATATGATCCAGCATTTGCGCATGCCCCATACGATAGCCTTGACGTGCTTGAGGCAGCACATACGGTGCATTCGACATGCTTTCCATACCGCCAGCGACAATCACATCAGCACTGCCCGCCTGCAGTAAATCATGACCAAACATCACGGTTTTGAGACCTGAGCCACACACTTTATTCAAGGTGGTAGCGCCTGCTGACAATGGCAAACCTGCGCCAAGTGCCGCTTGACGCGCAGGCGCTTGACCAAGCGCTGCAGGCAAGACACAGCCCATCAGCACTTCATTCACCGCACTAGCATCAATGCCTGCGCGCGCAACGGCGGCTTTAATAGCTTGGGCACCGAGCTCTGGCGCTGACACCGGAGCTAAATCGCCTTGAAAGCCACCCATCGGGGTGCGGGCTGCGGATACAATTACAATATCGTCTTGCTGCATAAATAAATCTCCATAAGCAGTCACGTGGTGATCTTACATCGTGGTCTCACAAAGTTATTCCACAAAGTTATTCCACACAGGAATGCGCCAATTGAGCGACAAAATCAGACTACCGAACGCGACTGCACTTTACGTTAACGTCAACTTGCCTTAAGCTTATCGCTCTCCATGCTTGTAATGCAAGCGTAAAACTTATTTGCTTTGATAGTAGCGAGTGTCATGACAGCAACGAAATCATCTGCCACCCCACGCACCTTTAGTATCGGTGAACTGGCGAAAGAATTTGATATTACTACCCGCAGTATTCGCTTCTATGAAGACCAAGGGTTAATTGCGCCAGAACGCCAAGGGCAGACGCGTATTTATAATGGCCGCGATAAAGTGCGCTTAAAGCTGATTTTGCGTGGTAAGCGCTTAGGTTTCACCCTTGCGGAAACTCGCCGCTTATTTGAATTAT
>JAMCZP010000237.1 GCA_023485185.1 Gammaproteobacteria bacterium | reverse complement strand
CTACCTGTGCTTGATACGCTGTTCAGGTAGCGCATTATTCCTCGATAGCTCAGTTGGTAGAGCAAATGACTGTTAATCATTGGGTCGCAGGTTCGAGTCCTGCTCGAGGAGCCATTTAGTTTTCCACTATTCATCTATTCTCAATACTTTTTTCTTACCCGTTGCTTAATAGCATTTGGGTTTTTTGTCGTGTCTGGCGTTAAGCATCCGAACGCATGGTTACCGTTGGTCTCTCCAGTGACGTAAACTAGATAAATAATCAATGAGTTTAGGAAGAGCATGGTGGGTAACGTAAACACACCGCAAGCCCTACAGGTGTTTAAGTGTTTAAGCGATGAAACACGTTTGATGCTAGTGCTGCTGATTGCCCAGGAGCAGGAGCTGTGCGTGTGTGAGATGACCCAGGCGCTGCAGGAGTCGCAGCCTAAAGTGTCGCGCCACTTGGCTCAATTGCGCCAGTGTGGGCTGTTGAGTGATCAGCGGGAAGGGCAGTGGGTCTATTATCGTCTTGCCCCTCAGCTCCCGGAATGGGCGCAGGAAATTATACAGGCGGGTAGTCGGGGAAGTGTCGTTCAACTGACGGCACTCACCCAGCGCTTAACGAAAATGGGTGATCGGCCTGGGCGCCGTGCAGCGCTCTGTTGAGATAAGCGTTACCATGCAAAACGCCAGCCCTGTTGAGGGGCCGGCGTTTTTGTTTGCTTGATTTTTTAACGACAGGCTAATCAGCGCTTAGCTGCTAACCGTTGAGTTTCCTTCAAATGTGCATAGTCGAGTAGAACTTCCGCTGACTCGAGTACATAGGCTCTATCAACAGCCGTTGCGTCATCTTCTGTCGAGTCGATTTCTTCTATTTCGTCGCTGCCTTCCATCCGGGCATCCATCCACTCTTCCAACTCATCTAGTCCCAGGGCGCGGCGGCGCTGGTTTTCCAAGGAGAGCTGTTCGGCTTCCTGGGCTTCCATTTCACGCTGACGCTGTTCGCGATTTAAGCTGACGCTGGTGTGCTGCTCGCGTAGCTGGCGCGCAAGTGTTGACTGGCGCTCCAGATAGCGGAAGTTGGGATTATCTTGCGCACGTGCATCGTGCTGCGCAATCAACTTATCCAGCATCGTTTCTGGTTCGCCATAGCGACGATATTGAACGTTCTGTACGGTATCCCACTCCAGGGCGTTATCCAGGCTGCTTTCGCCGATGCGCTCGGGGTCAAGTAGGCTTGGGAACGTGATATCTGGTTCAACGCCACGGTTCTGGGTACTGTCGCCCGAAATGCGATAGAACTTGGCACGGGTTAATTTGATCTGACCATGGCTAAGGTCATTGAGGGTTTGTACGGTGCCTTTGCCAAACGTAGAGGTGCCCAGTACGAGGCCGCGGCCGTAGTCCTGAATAGCGCCTGCAAAAATTTCAGATGCCGAGGCGGAGAGGCGGTTGACGAGCACACCTAGCGGGCCGTCATAAAGCGTACCGGCTTCGGTGTCACCATACAGCTGGATACGGCCTTGAGCGTCACGTACTTGAACGGTGGGGCCACGATCAATAAACAGGCCAATGAGTGAGTTTGCTTCCTGAAGCGCACCACCACCATTGTTACGCAGATCAAGCACGATGCCTTCCACGCCCTCTTCTTTCAAGCGCTCTATTTCGCGAGCCACGTCGCGCGTGGTGCTGCGATACTCCTCTTCACCGGCTTGCCATGCATCAAAGTCAACATAGAAAGTGGGGATGTTGATAACGCCAAGGCGGTGGGGTTCACCATCGCGCTGGACTTCAATGACTTCGCCGTGCGCGGCCTGGTCTTCAAGACTGACGGTATCACGTGTAATTTCGACAGTTTGCGAGCGTGTCATATCGACCGCTTGAGCAGGTACTACGTCCAGGCGAACGATTGAGCCTTTGGGCCCGCGAATCAGGTCAACGACATTATCTAGGCGCATGCCGACGACATTCACCATCTCGCCATCTTCCTGTCCAACGGCAATGATGCGATCAGCAGGTTCCAAAACGCCTGCGCGTTCTGCCGGGCCACCAGGCACTAAGCTTGCGACTTTAACGTACTCGCCGTCAGATTGGAGTAGGGCGCCAATGCCTTCTAGCGAAAGGCTCATTTGAATATCAAATGATTCGCCTTGGCGTGGCGAAAGGTAGCCAGTATGTGGGTCAATACTGCTGGTAACCGCCGCCATTAGTACGCCAAAAACGTCTTCTGTTTCGGTTTGTTCAATCCGGGTAAGCTGGCCTTGATAACGCTGGCGCAGATTGTTTTCAATCTGCTCGTTGTCTTGGTCAGTTAATGCGAGGGTGAGCGCATCGTTTTTAAGCCGTTTGCGCCATAATTCGTCGAGTTCGCTTTTACGATTCGCCCATTGAGCGTCTTCACGATCAATTTCCAATCGCTCATCACTATCAAACTCAAAATCTAGCCCTTCATCGAGCTGCGCCAGTAATGACTCTAAGCGAGCGCGTTGCCGTTGGCTAAATGTGTTATATAAAGCGAAAGCGTCGTCTAGGTCGCCGCTGAAGATAGCGTCTGCCATGCCGTTTTCGAGGTGGCGATAAGGCTCGATATCGCCGCGTAGCAAATAGGCACGCTGACCATCAAGTATATCGAGATAGCGTTGGAAGGCATCCTGCGACCACGCTTCGTCAAAATTAATATCAGCATAGTGGCCGTAGCGGAGTGAATCCGCAATTTCCACTGCCGCCTGGCGTTGTTCGTCGGTCGGCTCAAGTTGCGCTAATGCTGCTGGGCTGGTAATAACCAGCATGACAGCCAGGGCGACCGAACGCGAAAGCGTTGCAAACAAGCTCATCAGTCAAGCTCTCCCGGATTTGTGTACACTCATTCTTCCCTAGATACGCATGTGACCCATGAGTTGCGTAGGTCGAGGGAGTATTGTAGCAGGTCACCTGCGCAATGAGGCTCAATCATTACAGTTATGAGGATTTCTATGTCCGACACTTTCAACGCTGATCGTTTAGCGCGCCTATGTGATTTCCTGCGTCAATCGCCGTCCCCATGGCACGCGACCAGTAATATGGCAGCACGATTGGAGCAAGCCGGTTTTCAGCGGCTGGAAGAGAAGGCAAATTGGCAGCTTGCACCAGGCAAGCGTTATTACGTTACCCGTAATGACTCAGCGATTATTGCATTTCAGTTGCCTGCAACGGAATTCACTGGGCTGCGTATGATTGGTGCTCATACTGATAGCCCGGGGTTGCATCTTAAGCCTAACGCCACTCAGCGCTCCGCTGGTTGGCTGCAGCTAGGTGTGCAGGTATATGGCGGTGTTTTGCTGGCGCCCTGGTTTGATCGTGATTTAGGGCTGGCGGGTAGGGTGCACGTGCGTCACGCTGATGGTCGTTTGGAAAGTGTGCTGCTTAATGTTGACCGGGCAATTGCCACGGTGCCAAGTCTAGCCATCCATCTTGATCGTGATGTTAACAGCGGTCGTCCGATTAACCCGCAGACACAAATGTCGCCGGTGTTAATGCAAAGCGATACCGCCACGCTGCCTGAGTTATTAGTACAGTGGCTTAAAGAGCAACATGATTTAAGCGACATTGAATTAGTAGATTTCGAACTCGGTTTTTACGATGTTCAGCCGCCATCACTGGTAGGCGTTAAGCGTGAGCTGGTAGCGAGTGCTCGGTTGGATAATCTGCTCTCCTGCTTTATTGGTCTTGAAGCGCTGCTAGCCTGTGATGGTTCACAAGGGGCTATGTTAGTCGCCAATGATCATGAAGAGGTAGGCAGCGCCAGCGCTTGTGGCGCTCAAGGACCCTTCTTGGCCGATGTGCTCAAGCGTATTAACGCACAGGTGGGCAGAGGGAGTGAAAAGGGCCGTGAAGAGTCGTTGATTCAGCTTGTTCAGTCGTCGCTGATGATCTCTTGTGATAACGCACATGCGCTGCATCCTAATTTTCGCGATAAGCACGATGAGCGCCATGGCCCGGCGATTAACGGTGGTCCGGTCATTAAAGTGAATGCCAGCCAACGTTACGCCACCAATAGCGTTACAGGCGCGCTATTTCGCGATGTCTGTCGCGAGGCAGATGTGCCAGTACAATCATTTGTGACGCGTGCAGATATGGGGTGCGGCAGCACCATTGGGCCGATTACCGCGACGGAAATAGGCGTGCCTACGATTGATGTCGGCGTGCCTCAGTGGGCGATGCACTCGATTAGGGAAACGGCGGGGACTAAGGATGTGGAGCATCTAACCCGCGCATTAACACGCTTTTTAAATCGCGCGACATTGAGTTAACGCTAGTTGAGCTAGAAACAGAAAGCCCGCTGACAGAATCAGCGGGCTTTTCGATATAAGCTTGGTGGCTACGCCCTGATTTGAACAGGGGACCCCATCATTATGAGTGATGTGCTCTAACCAGCTGAGCTACGTAGCCTTTCAACGGGGGCGAATGATACTGGCAATGCCCTCAGTCGTCAATGCTTTATTGCTGTTTCCGTTTACACATTAAAACGGAAATGCACTACATCACCATCTTTGACAATGTATTCCTTGCCTTCCAGGCGCCATTTGCCTGCGTCTTTGGCAGCCTGTTCACCGCCTAATGAAACAAAGTCATCATAGGCAACGACTTCCGCGCGGATAAAGCCTTTCTGAAAATCGGTATGGATGACACCGGCCGCTTCAGGTGCGGTAGCGCCTTCTTTCACTGTCCAGGCGCGCACTTCTTTAACGCCAGCGGTAAAGTAGGTTTGCAGGCCTAGTAGCGAGTAGCCTGCACGGATAACGCGGTCCAGGCCAGGCTCCTCCATGCCCATCTCGCTTAAAAACATCGAGCGCTCTTCATCGTCCAACTCGGCGATTTCGGCTTCCAACTGATTGCATACCGGCACTACTAGCGCGCCTTCTTCGGCGGCGATCTCGTTAACAATATCCAGATAGGGATTGTTTTCGAAACCATCCTCGTTAACGTTAGCAATGTACATCGTCGGCTTAAGGGTTAAAAAACCAAAGCTCTTCACCTGACGCTGCTCTTCTTCGCTTAGCCCAAAACTACGCAGCGGGAAGCCTTCCGCAACATGGGGTTGAATGCGATCCAGAATCGCTTTGGTCGCAATCGCATCTTTATCACCGCCTTTGACCGAGCGTACCAGGCGCTGGCTGGCTTTTTCGACGGTATCAAGGTCGGCAAGCGCAAGTTCAAGATTGATTGTCTCAATATCAGCGCGGGGGTCGACCTGGTTGGCAACATGGATAACGTTGTCGTTATCGAAGCAGCGCACCACATGGGCAATCGCCTGTGTTTCGCGAATATTGGCCAGGAATTTATTACCTAGACCTTCGCCTTTGGATGCCCCGGCGACCAAGCCTGCAATGTCGACAAACTCCATAGTGGTCGGCAGCACTTTTTGCGGCTTGACGATCTCAGCGAGTTTATCAAGACGCGGATCAGGCATCGGGACAATACCGACGTTCGGTTCGATGGTGCAGAAGGGGAAGTTTTCTGCATCGATGCCTGACTTGGTCAAGGCATTAAATAGTGTGGACTTACCGACGTTGGGTAGACCGACGATGCCGCAATTGAAACCCATAAAATGTTCCTGAGAATAAGGTGATAGGGCGTAAAAGTAACCGCCATTCTACGAGATGCGCTAGCCGTCATCTACCGGCGTGGCTAGTCAGTATCGGTAGCGTTAGTCAGGCTTAAGGCTATGTAGCTGATTCATGGCTTTGGCCCAGTCGCCAGCGAGGGCTAACGGTAGCGTTGCTAAACACTCATCTAGCGCACGAACAATGCTTTCTTGCTCGGCTTTGCCGGGCCGACCTAGCACATAGTTTGTTACCTGACGCGCCTCGCCTGGATGGCCAATGCCGATCCGTAACCGGTGAAACTGCTTCTGGTCGCCTAAGGCACTAATAATATCGCGTAAACCGTTATGGCCACCGTGGCCGCCGCCAGTTTTATAGCGCGCCTGGCCGGGTGGTAGGTCGAGCTCATCGTGGGCCACCAGTAAATTTTCTGGACTTAGCTTGAAGAACTGGCTCAAAGCGGCCACGGAAGCGCCGCTACGGTTCATGAAGGTAGCGGGGTTAAGCAGGTGGAGCTCATGGTCGCCCATACGCACTTTTGCATAGTGGCCGAAAAACTTCTTTTCCGGGCGCAGTTCTGCATGGGCACTGCGTGAAATGGCGTCTACTAGCCAGAAGCCTGCGTTATGGCGTGTGGCTTCATACTCTGCCCCTGGATTACCTAATCCAATAATGGCCATGACCTGGCTCATCTTCCCACCTCCAGCAAATTTCCAGGAGAAATTTTTTGTTCGCGCGTTAGTGTTGGTCGCAAAAAAAATCAAGCGCCGAGGCGCTTGATCTTAACATCAAATTAGCATTACGTGGGCCATGCAGGCATGGCCCACGCAGGGTGCTAAGCAGGATGGCTTACTCGGCGCTGGTGCCTTCTTCACCTTCGCCTTCACCCTCTTCATCTTCCTCAACACGTACTTTTACTTTAGTAATGTTGAGAATGGCGTTGTCGTGCTCTTCACCGTGGGACAGGTCAACAGAAGTGACGCCAGCCGGCAGGGTAAGGTCAGATAGGTGCAGGGTAGTGCCCAGCTCAACTTTAGAAATGTCGATTTTCAGGAAGTCAGGCAGGTCTTTCGGCAAGCAGCTGATCGCAATTTCATTGGCCAGTACGTGCAGTTCGCCGCCTTGGTCTTTGATACCTACGCATTTCTCTTCACCAGTTACGTGCAGCGGCACATTGATGGTGATTTCATGAGTAGCATCAACACGCAAAAAGTCAGCGTGAGTCAGCAACGGCTTGAACGGGTGACGCTGCAGGTCACGAACAACTACTTGCTCTTCTTTGCCGTCGATCATCAGTTTGATGACTGAGGAGAAGAAAGACTCGTCTTCAATGGCTTTGTAGAAAGCAGTTTTTTCTACAGAGATAGACTGCGCGCCTTTCTCACCACCGTATACAACGGCAGGCACTACTTGGTTCGCACGACGCAGGCGGCGGCTCGCACCTTTCCCCAGGTCGTTACGAACGCTGGCTTTCAGGATAAAATCAGACATGGAATTGCCTCTTAGTTTAAGTAAGGAATACGCCGAAGACCGCGACCAGACGACGGCGCTTCCGTGGCCCCAAAAGGGGGCTATATCGTCAGGCGATTAGTGGAACATCGCGCTGACAGATTCTTCGTTGCTAACCCGGCGAATTGCTTCTGCGATCAGGCCGGCAACGCTCAACTGGCGAATTTTTCCGCTACGACGAGCAGTGTCAGAAAGCGGGATAGTGTCGGTCACTACCACTTCATCCAGTACGGAGTTGGTAATATTGTCAACGGCCGGGCCGGACAAAATCGGGTGTGTGGCATAAGCAACCACGCGCTTGGCGCCATGCTCTTTTAGCGCTTCCCCGGCTTTGCACAACGTGCCCGCAGTGTCGATCATATCGTCGACAACAACACAGGTACGGCCTTCGATCTCGCCAATAATATGCATCACCTGGGCTTGGTTGGCCTGGGGGCGGCGCTTATCAATAATGGCGAGATCAGCATTTAACTGTTTGGCGATGGCGCGTGCGCGAACAACGCCGCCCACGTCTGGCGAGACGACCACGAGATCGCTGTAATTCTGACGCTCAATGTCATCAAGCAGAATGGGGGAGCCATAAACGTTATCAACCGGGACATCAAAGAAGCCCTGAATCTGATCGGCATGCAGATCCATGGTCATCACGCGGTCAACGCCAGCTTTAACCATCATATCGGCGACTACTTTTGCGGAAATGGGGACGCGAGCGGAGCGTACGCGACGATCCTGGCGTGCATAACCAAAGTAGGGCAGTACTGCCGTGATACGAGCTGCTGAAGCGCGACGCAATGCGTCGACCATCAGAATCAGCTCCATCAAATTATCGTTCGTCGGTGCACAGGTGGACTGTAGGATGAAGACATCCTTGCCGCGCACGTTCTCATTGATCTCGACTGCGATTTCGCCGTCGCTGAATTGGCCTACCGTAGCGTTACCCATACGGCTATCCAAGCTCTCGGCAATTTTTTGAGCGAGTGCGGGATTGGCATTTCCAGCAAAAACCATCAATTTTGACACGCGAAGCCACCTTTGCAGTGTTGGGAGTCGGGGTAGAAAGCGCAGATCATACTTAGGCCATAACTGAAAACTAGTTTTCTAATGACTAAATTGGCTGGGGTACCAGGATTCGAACCTGGGAATGCCGATACCAAAAACCGGTGCCTTACCACTTGGCGATACCCCAACAATGGCCTATTGCGATGGCCAGGCGCTACAAACTGCCTAAGGCATCATGAAGGGGAGAGGTGTTGAGCCCGCGTGCCACCCATGTTGACCAGCGTTGACTTGCCAATTGAGCGACTGCCTGTGCTGTTTGCTGATCTTTAAAAGCAGCAAACAAACAAGCGCCCGTGCCGGTCAGCCGGCTAGGCGCGTGCTGTTCAAGCCAGTTCAGGGCTTCCGCGATTGGCGGATAGCGTTCCTTTACCACAGCCTCACAGTCGTTACGCCACTCCGGCGCTCCCCCCTGCAGTGCGCGCGCCATAGTAATGGGGCGGCTGTCACGTGTCAATTGCGGGTCTTGGAAGA
>JAMCZP010000009.1 GCA_023485185.1 Gammaproteobacteria bacterium | reverse complement strand
CGCGCCATGCGTGAGCTGAACCTGCTGATAGCAGGGCGCATACTGGTCTGTTTTTGGATTTTGCGGGTACGCCCGGCGTTGAAGTGCCCGATCCTTACTATGGTGGTGAAGAGGGGTTTGAAAACGTTCTTAATATGATTGAAGCCGCATCAAATGGGCTTATTCAACATCTTCAGCGTGAGCGGTAACGTGACTGATGATGTGGCAAAACGAATGAACATTGATTGCAACGTTGACTTAACCTCCGCCAATACGCTGAAGCTGCCTTGCCGGGCTGAGTACTTTGCCACGCCTGGCACGCTGCCTGCACTGCGCGCGACTCTTGCCCTTGCTCGCCAAAAAGGTTGGCCAGTGACCCTGTTAGGGGGAGGCAGCAACGTGCTGTTGCCTGACCAGTTGCCGGGTTTGGTCGTAAGGCCCGCGCTGCAGCAGTGGTGGCTTACTCGGCAGCAGGGAAGTGTGTATGCCCATGTAGGGGCCGGGGTTAATTGGCATGATTTAGTCATGGCAACTGCCGAACGTGGTCTGTGGGGGATTGAAAACTTGGCGTTAATTCCCGGCAGCTGTGGGGCGGCACCGGTGCAAAATATTGGTGCCTATGGCGTTGAGCTTGCCGATATCCTGCAATCTTTACAGGTGATGGAGTTGGCCACGGGCGATACGTACTGGCTGAGCGCAAAAGAGTGCGCCTTTGGTTACCGTGATAGCGTATTTAAAGGCGCTCTGGCAGATAAAGTAGTGATTACCCAGCTTGTCTTGCGCTTATCACCCCAGCCAACGCCACGGCTTGATTATGGGGATCTTGCGGCACGATTGCCTCAAGCTCCCACGCCACTTGAGGTGGCTGAGGCGGTGTGTAGCATTCGGCGTGAGAAACTGCCTGACCCCCAAGTGCTGGCGAATGCAGGAAGCTTTTTTAAAAACCCACTCGTCACTGATCAGTCGGTGGCACAGCTACTTAAAATATACCCCGCCATGCCGCATTTTCCACAAGGAAAAGGGCAAACCAAATTAGCGGCAGGTTGGCTTATTGACCAGTGTGGCTTAAAAGGTATGCGAGATGGGGCCTTCGGTGTGCATCAACATCAAGCATTGGTGCTGGTGCATTTTGGGGGAGGGGATCGTCATGGGCTAATGAAAACGGCCAGTGCAATCGCCGACCAAGTCGAGGCGCGATTTGGGGTGCGGTTAGAGCCAGAGCCGCGACTTATAAATCTCGAGTTATAAGTCCCGAGCTATAAAAGCATAGAATCTACGCCATACGATAAAACACAAAAACCCCGCCTAGGCGGGGTTTTTGTTACTACAACACGCATCCGTTTTATTCGGAGTGAGTGTCTTGCTGTGCCTGCTTGCGCTTTTCACGTGGGTCATTGTGCGCGCGGCTGCGGCGACGGCGCGGTTTGGGCGCATCATCAGCTTTTTGAGGAGCTTCTGTCGTCGATTCAGCAACCGCTTCTGTAAGTGCTTCAGGAGCAGTTTCAACAGATGCTTCGCTGGCAACCGGCTGAGAGGGCTGAGGCTCTTCAGCTAGCTCAGGTTTTGCTTCAGCTGCTGGCGCTTCAATAGGCTGTGGTTGCTCGGGCACTAGTTTTTCACGGTTAGCCTCTTCACGCTTCGGCTGCTCACCGGGCACTTTGTCACTGGGCTGCTCAGACGGCGTAGCAGGTTGAGTCTCGGTGACACTCTCTGCAACGCTTGAGCTTGCTGTTTCAACGCCTACGCTAGCCTGTTTAGCTTCGGCCGGCTCAGATACATCAGCTTCAACCGCTAAAGTCGGTTCAACCACTTCAGGTGTCGGTGTTAGTGCAGCCTCAATCGGTGCTGGTTTAACCGCACTTTCTGAGGACTCATTAAACTCAGTTATCTCTTTCTCAGTCTCAGTAATATTTATCTCAGCTAGCTTAGCTTCAGCTGTCTTAGTTTCATCTGTCTTAGTTTCAGCCGCTGCTGCGTTTGGCGTTGCCATCGCTTCATCGCTGTTTGTCGACTCGGTTGCTACTGGCTGAGCAACTACTGGTTGCTGGGCAGGCGTTTCTTGCTGAGCGTTGTCAGCAGTGGCCTCAGGTGCAGCTTTGGGTTGGCGGCGCTGATGCGTTGACTTGCGTGCCTTACTATTCACTGCCGCTGGATGATCAGCGGTTGTCTCACTATCGGCTTGCTCAGTCGTTTCGACGGGCTGAGTTGTCGCCGGTGCAGGCTTATTTTCAGCTGTTTGCAGCGCTGCTTCCACGGACTCTGAAGTTTCTACTAATGCTGGCGTTTCCTTCGGCGCTTCTGCCTGCAGTTTTAACTGCTCAGCTTCTGCCGCAGGGTTAACCGCCTGGGTGCGTGTGCGGTTGCGCGGATTATTGCGCGTACGCTTCGGCTTGCCATCATCGACAGGCTGTTTGGCCGCTTCTTCGCGTTGATTTTCCCGCGCAGCGTCACGGCGAGGCTCTTTTTGCGAAGCCGCTTTGCCAGCGTTATCGTTGCTATGGGTATCTTTTACAGCGTCGGTGTTTTTCTGAGCATTGTTTTCCTGAGCATTGCTATCCTCTTGCTGGGGATGACGACGCCGATTGCGTGTGCGGCTTGGGCCACTGCGCTTATCATTACTATCATCGCTGGCCGGGCGTGGCGTGCTGCTATGCTGTTGGTTTTTTTGCTCAGCTTTCTGTTCGACTTTCTGCTCTGTTCGGTTATTGCTGTCGTTGCGCTGCTCGTTTCGGGCAGCGCTGTCGCCACGCTCGGGGCGTGAGGAGCGTTGCCGCGATTCGCTGCCGCGCTGATTAGATTTACGCTCGCTCTGCCTACGCGGTGCTGGCGTTTCAGGCTTCGGCGCCGGTGTGGGCTCAGCGGGGGTGTCATCGCCGCCCAGCAATTTAGCAAAGCCGCGCATAAAGCGACCGATTACGCTGGGCTGCTCGCTGGACGCTGGCGCTGATTTCGCTACAGGCGCGGGAGAAGCGGCAGGCGCCTTCTCTTCGGTTTGTAACGATGCGGGAGCGGGCGCGTTGTGGGTAACGCTTTTAACCGCTGCTTCGGCGCGTTGAGCGGGCGGCACGAAGCTAGGCGTCGGCTCTTTGCCGACTTCAGTGTCGGTGGAAAGCTCGAAGCTTGAGAGGCTTTGAGTGTCATCCTCATCTAAGTGGTCATCGCGCAGGCGTTGAACGTCGTAGTGCGGCGTATCCATATCGGGATTAGGCAGCAGGACGACGCGTACGCCCTGGCGGGACTCAAGGTCGGCCAGCACGCTGCGTTTTTCATTAAGCAGGTAAGTGGCGACGGGCACCGGCAGAATGGCGCGAATCTGCGCGCTATTCTCTTTCATCGCCTCTTCTTCAATCAGGCGCATGATGGAGAGCGAGAGCGAACGCACGTCACGAATGGTGCCTTGGCCATTGCAGCGCGGGCATACCACGCCGCTGGTTTCACCCAATGAGGGGCGCAGGCGCTGGCGGGACATTTCCATCAGGCCAAAGCGGGAGATACGTCCGATCTGTACCCGTGCGCGGTCAAGCTTGAGGGCATCGCGCATGCGGTTTTCAACTTCACGCTGGTTGCGCGCAGGCCCCATGTCGATAAAGTCGATAACCACTAAGCCACCGATGTCGCGCAGGCGTAGCTGACGAGCAATTTCGTCGGCGGCTTCAGAGTTTGTTTGTAGAGCGGTTTCTTCGATATCGCTACCGCGGGTTGCACGGGCAGAGTTGATATCGATGGAGACCAGTGCTTCGGTGTGATCAATAACGATCGACCCACCCGAAGGGAGCTTCACTTCGCGCTGATAGGCCGTCTCGATTTGCGATTCGATCTGAAAGCGCGAGAAAAGCGGTACTTCGTCCGCGTAGAGTTTGATCTTCTGTTGATAAGAAGGCATGACCTGACGGATAAAGCCCAGTGCTTCAGCGTGAATCTCAGGGCTGTCGATCAATACTTCGCCGATATCCTGACGTAAGTAATCACGCATGGCGCGAATGATGACGTTAGATTCACGGTAGATCAAAAATGGTGCAGCGCGTTTAGCGGCTTCAGTGGTGATGGATTCCCATACTTGAACCAGGTAATCCAAATCCCACTGTAGTTCTTCCGGGTTGCGGCCAATGCCTGCAGTGCGCACGATCAGACCCATTTTGTCGGGCACGGTAAGCTGGCCCATGGCGTCTTTCAATTGGCTGCGTTCGTCACCTTCAATGCGTCGTGAAATGCCACCCGCTCGCGGGTTGTTGGGCATTAGCACTAAGAAGCGACCAGCGAGGCTAACAAACGTCGTTAGCGCAGCGCCTTTATTGCCACGCTCCTCTTTGTCCACCTGAACGATGACTTCCTGGCCCTCTTTAAGTACTTCTTTAATGCTTGGGCGGCCCGAAACATCTTTTACAAAGTACTCACGGGAAATCTCTTTAAGCGGCAAGAAACCGTGGCGATCTGCACCATAATCAACAAAGGCAGCTTCAAGGGAGGGTTCTACGCGGGTAATTTTACCGCGATAGATATTGGCTTTTTTCTGTTCTCGAGCGCCTGATTCAATATCCAAATCGTACAGGCGTTGTCCATCAACTAAAGCGACACGCAGCTCTTCGGGCTGGGTCGCATTAATAAGCATCCGTTTCATAGTGTCTCGCATAGCGTTGCGTACCGGCGAACTGCCTATGGGGTGACGTAGGCGAACCGCTGGTTGCTGCGTGCTTGTGCTCGGCGCATAGCTATGCTGACGCGTCAAGCCGGGAAGGCGTCATCGCCGACCCGGCCAATAGGGCGTTGAGTACGTGGCGGAGGCAGGACGTGTTCCGGTGGCTGTCACGGTCCATCCGGCCCTGCTGACACCGCCAACACCTGGCATTCATCGATTCACCAACGCCGGCCACCGGCACAGCGTTGAACTTGTCGTTCTGAGTCAGCCAGCACCTTTTGACGAATAAGGAGGGGGCAGCTCAAAACGTGGCGTTTTAGTTACTGCCTGCCGTTGAAGGCAAGGCTTAATTTCCCTCTGCCGATATCAAAACGGGCGACAGAGTTACTGCATTTTTAAGGTCTAATGTTAATTCGCTAAAACGGACAATGCGTACACTGGTGCCGTTTATTGTGCTCAGGCCTGCGTGTTAGTCGGGCAGGCGCATTAACCAAGCTCGGCGTTTGATGCTTTCTGCTAGTCAATTTAGCCAATTAACTATTTATTAACTAATTAGCCATTGAATAGCTAGTCGCTAGTGCTAGACGAGAAAGCCTTCTGCGCTCGGCTGGTGAACAATTTGGAATATAACAGTAAAGAGAACTACCAGCAATTGACGCAATGCCCTTGGGTCTACGTTAGAATGCCGTTTTTAGCCTTACGTTATAGAATTCCAGCAGGAGTAAGCGGTAATGTCCGAAGGGCGTGAAGTACAGTGGGTGGATATCGCCCCGGAACAGGCTGGGCAGCGAATTGATAATTTTCTCATGACGCGTCTGAAGGGCGCGCCTCGTGCGCTTATCTACCGCATTGTACGTAAAGGCGAAGTGCGCGTTAATAAAAAGCGCGTAAAGGTCGATTACCGCTTACAGGCGGGGGATTTAGTGCGTGTGCCGCCGCTGCGTTTAGCGCCCCGCGAAGCCGTCAAGGAAGTAAGCGACAACCTGCGCGATCTACTGGTGGGTAGCGTTATCATGGAAGGCCCCGACTGGATGGTGCTTAATAAGCCCTCTGGCTTGGCTGTCCATGGCGGCAGCGGCGTTAAAATTGGTTTGATCGAAGCACTACGTCAGGTGCGCGATGATTTAAGCTTTTTAGAGCTTGTCCACCGGTTGGATCGTGATACGTCAGGCTGTTTACTGCTTGCCAAATCTCGTGATGCGCTAGTGACACTTAACGAGTCACTGAAAAAACATGGCATGGATAAGCGTTATTTGGCCTTAGTCAGCGGCCGCTGGCCCGCGCGTAAAACTTACGAGAGTGCTCGTTTAGATCGTTTTGATGCAGGAAATGGTGAGCGCCGGGTGCGGGTCGATCCTAATGGTAAAGTATCGCGTACCCATTTTTCAGTCGTTGAAACCTTCGAAAAAGTAACCCTCATAGAGGCTGAGCCGGTGACCGGTCGTACACACCAGATTCGCGTTCACGCTGCCCATGCCGGGCATGCGCTACTTGGCGATGATAAATATGCGACCCGTGAAAGCGGCCTGCTTACCAAGCAGCTAGGCTTAGGGCGGCTTTTTCTGCATGCTCGCGCCTTAACGTTTCCAGAGCCTGGTAATGGTCGGCCGGTCACGGTGAAAGCACCGCTGCCTGAAGCCTTGGAAGAAACCTTAAAGCGAGCCCGTCGATAAACTGCGTTTTAATAAATTGCTTTTACGCCTTACTTTCACGAGCTTGCCCTTCACTGAGGAGTTGCCATGCAGTACGAGCTGATTATCTTTGATTGGGATGGCACGTTAATGGACTCTGTGCCGCGTATTGTATCTTGCATGCAGGCCGCTGCGTTGGAGGCTGAGTGGGGGGAGCTTACCGCGGCTGACGTTGAAGATATTATTGGCTTAGGGCTGCCGGAGGCGATTGCCCAGCTATGCCCCGGTATTTTGCCAGTTCAAGCCGAGCGCCTACGCGAGTGCTATTCACACCACTTTGTCACCAGAGACACCACGCCCATGCTTTTTTTTGCAGGCGTAGAGGCGCATATCGCGCGTCTTCGCGGTCGTGAACAGCAGCGCTTGGCGGTGGCCACAGGCAAGAGTCGCCGTGGGCTAGATCGCATTTTCGCTGAGACGGGCAGTGGCGCATGGTTTCATGCCAGCCGTACGGCGGATGAAACGCGATCAAAGCCGCACCCGCAAATGCTGACAGAGCTGCTTGCAGAGCTTGACGTGCCGGTGGAGCGGGCGGTGATGGTGGGCGATACCGAATATGATCTTGAAATGGCACGCGCTATCGGTATGGATCGTGTGGGGGTTACCTACGGGGTGCATACGCCGGAACGTTTGGCGCTGAGCCGTCCCAAGTGGATCGCTCATAGCATAGAAGAGCTTTTCGATGGGTTGCACGGTTAGCGGCCTGAGCCTGGATAAGGCGTCTACATAAGGATAGTTTATGAGCGATGATCGCTGGACAGAAGGGCCGGAGGTAGCACCAGGCAAAACAGATGCAATGGCAGGCGCGCCGGGTGATAGTGCTGAAACGCTACGCGAGCGCCAGCGGCTAGCGCAAATGGACATGATGGATCGTTGGATTGGTGGCGTATTGACCGAACAGCGACGCACACGCCGCTGGAAGCTGTTTTTCCGTTTAATGCTACTCACGGTTGTTTTAGTGGCGTTATTTACCTCTGTGTATAGCCTTTTTTGGGACTCTTCAGGCACGACAGTGCCCACTCAGCGACACTTGGGCATCGTAGAAGTCAATGGTGTGATTGCCAGTGATTCGCCAGCCAACGCGGAGCGTATCATTAAAGGCTTGAACCGGGCCTGGGATTCCGAGAGTGCGGCTGCGGTGGTACTGCATATCAATAGCCCCGGTGGTAGCCCTGTGCAGTCTCAGCGTATCTATGCGGAAATCATGCGATTGCGTGAGCAGGGCGATAAGCCGATTATCGCAGTGATTGAGGATCTCGGTGCCAGCGGCGCGTATTACATTGCCGCAGCCGCTGATGAAATTGTTGCCTCGCCAGTGAGTTTGGTGGGCTCAATCGGCGTCATTTATGCAGGATTCGGTTTTGAAGAGGCGATTGAGCGAATTGGTGTTGAGCGACGGGTGCTGACAGCTGGTGAGAATAAAGCCTTTTTAGACCCCTTCCAGCCTATGGATGAAGCGTCGGAAGATTTTTGGCAGAGCGTGCTCAATCAAACGCACCGCCAGTTTGTGGATGATGTGCGCGCTGGGCGTGGCGAGAGGCTAAGTGATAGTCCGGATATTTTTTCAGGCCTGATCTGGAGCGGTGAGCAGAGCGTTGCATTGGGATTGGTGGATCAACTCGGTAGCCTTGAGCAAGTGGCGCGCGCCCAAGTGGGCGGTGCTCACTGGGAAGATTATACGCCCAACCTTGACCCTTTTGAGCGTTTGACTCGGCGTTTTACCCAGGTCGTTGCTGAGGTATTGGGCGTTGACGCGCCCAATATGCCGCTACGCTTTTAGGGTCAGTCGTTCCATTTTAAAAGCTTAACTGGCGCCAAGCGGGTCAAGTCCTGCTTGGCGCAGCATGTCGCACAGTGCAATTAGTGGTAATCCGATGAGCGCATTAGGGTCGCGGCCGTCCAGTTTTTCAAACAGCGCAATACCTAATCCTTCCATTCGAAAGCTTCCGGCGCTATCAAGCGGCTGCTCTTTCGCGACATAGTTTTCGATCTCTTGGCTGCTCAGAGTGCGAAATACCACCTCAAATGGCTCGACGTGGACTTGGTGACGTTGGCTGCGAGTATCCAATAAAGCTAAACCCGTCAGGAAAGTGACACGCTGACCGGAAAAACGTGCCAGGTTGGCGCAAGCCTTTTCAATAGTATGAGGTTTGCCAAGTATGTCGCCTTCGAATACCGCGACCTGATCAGAACCTATAATACAGTGGTGAGGGAAGTATAGCGCGACAGCGTTGGCTTTGCTTAGTGCCAGCCGATGTACCAACGCTTGAGGAGTTTCACCTGCGTGAGGGGTTTCATCAATATCCGGAGAGTGGCACT
>JAMCZP010000171.1 GCA_023485185.1 Gammaproteobacteria bacterium | reverse complement strand
GGCCCTTGCCAATGACATTATGGGCGATAAAGAAGCCAGCGATAGAGGCTGACATTAAGTTAGATAGCGTACCGGCCAATACGGCTTTGACACCAAAACGAGCAATCTCTTTACGGCGAGTCGGCGCGATGCTTCCTAAGCCACCGAGCAGAATCGCGATAGAGGAGAGGTTGGCAAAGCCACACAGCGCAAAAGAGAGAATCGCCATGGTATGCGGTGTCATTAACTGACCCGTAGCCGCGACAACTTGTTCCCCTTCAATGTAGGGCGCAAGGTTGATATAGGCGACAAATTCATTGACCACTAACTTTTGACCAATAAATGAACCTGCCAGGGTAGCTTCTTCCCAGGGTACACCTAATAAGAAGGCTAGCGGGGCAAACAGCCAACCTAGAATCATCTCAAGGCTTAACGCACCAAAACCAAACCATCCGCCAACGCCGCCTAAAATACCATTGACCAAGGCAATCAGGGCGATGAAGGCCAGCAGCATGGCGCCCACATTGGCGGCCAACATTAGGCCTGAGGTAGCACCCGAAGCGGCGGCATCCAGTACGTTGGCAGGCTTGTCTTCTTGGGCTTCAATCTCTTCTTCCACCTTGGAAACGCTGTCGCTGTTGGTAACGTCTTGGGTTTCAGGCATGATCAGTTTGGCGAACAGCAACCCGCCAGGTGCCGCCATAAATGACGCTGCCACCAAGTACTCCATGGGAATACCCAGGGCGGCATAGCCCGCCAATACTGAACCGGCGACCGATGCCAAACCACCACACATAACGGCAAACAGCTGCGAGGGCGTCATGCGGGCGATAAACGGACGCACCACCAGCGGCGCTTCGGTTTGGCCGACGAAAATATTCGCTGTCGCGGAAAGTGATTCAGTACGTGAGGTGCCCAAGGCTTTCTGCAGGGCACCACCCAGAATGCGAATTACCCACTGCATAATGCCGATGTAGTACAGCACGGCGATTAGCGAGGAGAAGAAGATAATCACCGGCAGCACTTTAATTGCAAACACAAAGCCGACGTTATCCACATCCGCTAAGCCGCCGAACAGAAAGCCGATCCCGTCGTTGGCATACACCAATATTTGGCTTACACCCGATGAAATGGCTTGTAGCACCGCTTGGCCAAACGGCACGTAAAGTACAAAGGCACCAATGCCTGCTTGAATCGCAAACGCACCCAGTACCGTACGTAGCCGAATCGACTTCCGGTCATAGGAGAAGATCAGGGCGATGGCCACCAGTGTGACCATACCCACCAAGCTCATAAGGAGTGTCATAGGGAGATCCTTCGAGTCCGCAAGGGTTAAACTCGTTTTATAGTAGGTTGAGCTTGACGGAATAGATCATCGCATTCTGATAATCATTGGGGGTGCCCAGCTTGTTGTCAGAATAACGGTACTGAATGCCGGTGGTGATTAGATCGCTGGGGTGCCACCAAAAGCTGAGTGCGCCATTGGTACCTACACTGCCAGCGGTATCGCCAACGAAGTTCTGTTCTAAGTACTCGTCATCGCGACCAAAGGTTTGCTCGTGCCAGTTGGTGACACTGAAATTCTGGTTAATGGCCGAGAAATCGTAGCCCGCTACCCAGCCCGCCATGTAGCCGTTCATACCAGTGTAGCCATCGCTTTGTACCCGCGCCGCACCAATAAACGGTTTAAACCATAGGCCGTTATCGAAGGTAGTGCGGTAACCAAGGCCAAGAATCTGGTCTTGTTCGCGGCCATTAAAACCGTAGTCGCGGAAATCGTAAACGTGGGCATAAAGCGATAGTGGGCTGTCGCCCAGGTAAATGTGTGAAGTCACTTTACCTGCGGTGCGAAAGTTGTCTTTACCGCCGCTGGATTCATCAAACTGGCTGTTAGTGGGGTTCTCAAAATCAAAGAAGCCGTAGAACTCCCCCCAGCTAAAGCCTGCACCGCCTTCAATTTCGACAAACATAAAGTCGCTTTTAGCGGCGTTAGTCGAGGTGCGCGACTCAGTGCCGCTTGACCAATCTAAATAGTTTAAGGAAACGTTACCGAAGGACCAGATGGGCTGAAAGGTATCAGCATGGGCAGTGGTAGCTGCACCTGCCATCAAAACGCCAGCGCCAAGCGTGACTAAAGACGAAGTGCGAGTCAGCGTACGCAGTGGGGTACGCGAGAGTGTACGAGCAGTCATGTGAGCCTCAACAAAGGTTGTCGCGGTGCCATTTGAGAGTAGCTATTTGGCACTAGCTATCCGGGGGTTTAATCGTGCGGGCTGGCGTTAATGTTAAAATTATAACATTTAGTGTTATTTTTCTAACGTTGATTTGCAAGCGTTGTCACATCAACGCTATTTAAATGTGATAAGGCTCTCGTCGTTGACTGGATGTGCATTAAAAGTCATTACAGCGGTGGCAATTCTGTCGTCGCTCGCTCAGCATAGAATTGAAGACCACAGTATTGAAAACCACAGTATTGAAAACCACAACAAGAGGGGGTTTGCTAGGAGATGCCCACCATGAATGGCCGTAGCGCTCTGCGCCTTGCCCAACTTCAGGAAGCGCTTGCCAGCGGCGGGACTCTTCATCTGCGCGATGCCGCAGAGATGTGTGATGTCTCAGAAATGACCATTCGCCGTGACCTGACCACCCATCCCTCAGCTATTAGCCTGCTGGGCGGACGTTTAGTCATGGCGAATTATCCAGGTGTAACGCCGATTTACGATTTAACTGAGCAGCAAGCAAGCCACTACCAGGCAAAGTACCGTCTCTGTCAGCGTGCGCTAGCGTTTATTGAAGAGGGCGATACGCTGTTTATTGACTGCGGCTCGACGCTAATTCCCCTGTTGAGCCAGCTAAGTCATTTCCGCGAGCTAACGGTAGTCACCTATGCGCTCAATGTTGCCAATGCCGTCGCCGTGCTTCCAAACGTACGCCTAGTATTATTGGGCGGACTGTTTTATGCCGCCTCGCAGTCATTTGGCAGCGATAATATTGCCGCCTCTATTGAGCGCTTAGGCATCAATAAAGCGCTAATTTCTGCCGCGGGAGTAGACCTTGAGCGTGGGGTGAGCTGTTTCCACTTTCACGAAGTGGCCCCCAAACAAGCCGCCATCGCCACTGCTATGCAGCGTCTATTAGTGGTGGATGCCAGCAAATTTGGTGTGGTTCGTCCTGCCTATTTCGCGGCATTAGACGATTTCGATGTGGTTGTCACTGACGAAGAGGGTGCTCCGCAACTGTTAACAGGCCAAGGGAGTGAGACACCCGCCGTTACCGTCGCCTAGCATTTTATAAGGTGCGTCAATGCGCCACTTCTTTCATGATCTGGATCAATAGAAAATACTTTAGTCTTAGCTGTTCTGGCTTTAGTGCTTGAGCATGCGGGCTCGTCGTCACTCACCACTCGACGGCGCATATTTTTCCCGGAGTAGTGCCTTTAAACGCAACATTTTGGGAAAAGTATGGTGTTATAGTTAGTCTGCTACTTAGCTTGCTATTTATCTTGCTATTTAGTTGGCTAGTGCCTTTTGACCCTCTCATGAGATCACACCATGCAACGACACTCACTCGGGCGCAGGCGAGGCACCTTAGTGCTCCTTGCGCTGTGCCTGTTTCTGGCAGGCTGTAGTTCGGCACTTTTAGATCCCAAAGGGCAGATTGGGGTTGAACAGCGTTCGCTAATACTGACCTCTTTTGGTCTGATGCTGATCGTAGTTATTCCTGTTATCGCGATGACGCTGCTGTTCGGCTGGCGCTATCGGCGTAGCAATGCGTTAGCTAAATATCTGCCTGACTGGGCGCACTCTAACGCGATTGAAGCGGTGATTTGGGTCGTCCCCTGCGCGATTATCGCTGTTTTAGCCCTGTTAACCTGGAAAACCTCCCATAGCCTTGATCCTCATAAACCGCTTGAAAGCGATGTTGCACTAATAGAGATACAGGCGGTGGCGCTGGATTGGAAGTGGCTGTTCATCTACCCCGAACAGGGTATCGCCAGCGTTAATGAAGTGGCCTTCCCAGTAGATACCCCGGTGCGCTTTCGGGTCAGCTCTGGCTCGGTAATGAACGCTTTCTTTATTCCTCACCTGGGCAGCCAGATTTACGCCATGGCGGGCATGGATAACGATGTCCATCTGATTGCTGATGAAGTTGGCAGCTACCCCGGCCGTTCCACTAACTACAGCGGTGCCGGTTTTTCGGGCATGACCTTTGAAGCAAAAGTCACTACGCCTGACGATTTTGATGCTTGGGTCGAAGGCGTTCGCAGTGCCTCCGAAACACTGACCTACCCAGAGCGCTATGAAACGCTCGCTGAGCCCAGCGAATACCACCCCGTGGAGCACTTTTCAGCTATTTCCCCTGCGCTTTATGAAAGCATTTTGACCAGCTTTCACACTGGTGGTGAGCACCATGGAGGAGGCGGCCATCAGGCGGGAAGCGACCATCAGATGGGCAGTGACCATGCTGATTCCCACGATGGCGAAAGTGTTCATAGCTCGCAGCATCAGGCCGCGACTGGCCATCATATTAATAACCATGCCAGTGGGGAGCATGCCATGCGCAGCCATCCCACTAGCGTTGAAGCAGGGGGTTAAGCCATGTTTGGAAAGCTCACGTTAGAGGCAATTCCCTACCACGAACCGATCATCATGATCGTGGCGGCCTTTATGGCCATTGGTGGTATCGCGCTGGTAGGCGCACTAACTTACTACCGCAAGTGGGGCTGGCTGTGGAACGAGTGGTTTACCTCCGTTGACCACAAAAAGCTCGGTATCATGTACTTTATCGTCGCCTTGGTAATGCTGCTACGCGGCTTCTCGGATGCGATTATGATGCGCACCCAACTGGCGATGGCCGCCGGAGGCGCAGCGGGGTATTTACCCCCCGAACACTACGATCAGATATTCACCGCCCACGGCGTGATCATGATCTTCTTTGTTGCGATGCCCATGGTCATCGGTCTGATGAATCTGGTGGTGCCACTGCAAATTGGCGCTCGCGATGTCGCCTTTCCCTTCCTGAATAACTTAAGCTTCTGGCTGTTTGCCGTCGCCGCGATATTGGTCAATATCTCGCTGGTGGTGGGTGAGTTCGCTAAAACCGGTTGGCTTGCTTACGCCCCCTTATCGGGGATCGAGTTTAGTCCCGGGGTCGGGGTTGATTACTGGATATGGGCGCTGCAAATATCCGGGATAGGCACGACGCTTACCGGTATTAACTTCTTCGTTACCATTCTAAAAATGCGCACCAAGGGCATGACGCTGTTCCGTATGCCAATCTTCACCTGGACCTCGCTGTGCGCCAACATTTTGATTATTGCTTCTTTCCCTATTCTTACCGCGACCATCGCGTTGCTTACCCTAGACCGCTACTTCGGCATGCACTTCTTCACCAATGACTTTGGCGGCAACATGATGATGTACGTCAACCTCATCTGGGCCTGGGGCCATCCGGAAGTTTACATCCTGATTCTGCCTGCATTTGGCGTGTTCTCTGAAGTCATCTCTACCTTTGCCCGTAAGCGGCTGTTTGGTTATATGACCATGGTGTGGGCAACCATCGCGATCACCTTGCTATCGTTTATTGTTTGGCTGCACCACTTCTTCACCATGGGCGCGGGCGCCAACGTGAATGCCTTCTTCGGCATTATGACGATGATTATCGCCATTCCTACCGGAGTTAAAGTCTTTAACTGGCTGTTCACCATTTACCGCGGCAGCTTAGAGCTCACCTCACCGGTACTCTGGACCTTAGGCTTTATTATCACCTTTACCTTAGGCGGTATGACCGGCGTTATGTTAGCCGTGCCTGCAGCTAACTTTGTGCTGCACAACAGCCTGTTTGTGATTGCCCACTTCCATAACGTCATCATCGGTGGAGTCGTTTTTGGCATGATGGCCGGTCTTACCTTCTGGTTCCCCAAAGCCTTCGGCTTCACGCTAAGCGAAAAGTGGGGCAAGCGTTCTTTCTGGTGCTGGTTTATCGGTTTCTACGTCGCCTTTATGCCGCTTTACGTTCTCAGCTTCTTTGGAGCCGTGCGCCGTATGCAGTCTTACGCCAACCCTGAATGGCAGCCGTGGATGATTCTGGCCTGGGTAGGCGCGGTCATCATTATGCTGGGTATTGTCTGCACCATCATTCAGTTCTGGGTGAGTATTCGTGACCGCAAACTGAACGCCGATGTGACTGGCGACCCCTGGAATGGCCGCACGTTGGAGTGGTCGACTTCTTCACCGGCGCCGTTTTACAACTTTGCCCGCCTCCCCGTCGTGGGGGATATCGACAGTTTCTGGTCCCAGAAACAGCGTAGCAATGAGCAGCAGGAAGAGGCGCCTTACACCGATATTCATATGCCCCGCAACACGGTGGCTGGCCCTGTCATCAGCCTGTTTGCATTGGTCATCGGTTTCGCACTGGTATGGCATATCTGGTGGTTAGCCGCTGTAGGTGCCGTGGGCGTATTTGTCAGCTTTATGGCGCGGGTATTTAACGATGATATCGACTACTACGTTTCTGCGGCTGACGTTGAGCGTATTGAGCGTGCACATCAGAAACGCGTGAAAAACACCGATCCCTACAAACCCTCTGCAGAGGTCGAAGGTCGCCAAGGTAAGCATCAACACTACGGGGAGGTGAAAGCGTAATGGCAACGAATACGTTACATCACGACGGATTGGCCGAGTCCCACGAGCATCACGATGCAGCGGGCACTAAGCTATTTGGTTTTTGGGTTTACCTAATGAGCGATTTGGTGATCTTCGGGTCACTGTTCGCTACTTACGCCGTGTTGATGAAAGGCACGGCGGGTGGGCCGACGGCGGCGGAGATCTTTGAGCTGCCGTTTGTGCTGGTCGAGACGTTCCTGCTGCTGTTCAGCAGTTTTACCTTTGGCATGGGCGTGTTGGCGATGAATGCCAACCGCATTAATCAAGTAAAGGCTTGGCTGGCGGTCACGTTTGTGCTCGGTGCGGCTTTCGTGGGTATGGAAATTTATGAGTTCCAGCACTTGATTCATCAAGGTTATGGGCCAGACCGTAGTGCATTCTTATCGTCTTTCTTCACCCTGGTGGGCACCCATGGTCTGCATGTCACGTTTGGCTTGATCTGGATTTTGGTGATGCTAGTGCAGCTCTCTACCAAAGGGCTGAACGATATGACCCGGCCCAGGATTTTGTGCCTGAGCCTGTTCTGGCATTTTCTGGATATCGTCTGGATTTGTGTCTTTTCATTCGTCTATCTAATGGGAGTGCTTTGAGATGAGTCATTCTCCGACTAGCCCCACAAATAACCATGGCAGCGTAAAGTCGTATGTGACAGGACTGGTATTGTCGCTGATACTGACCATTATCCCCTTTGCGGTGGTGATGAGTGGCGCGCTAAGCGTGCTCACCACTGTTATAGTGGTGGCCGTGACCGCTGTACTGCAGATTTTGGTGCAGCTGGTCATGTTTATGCATATGAATACCAAAGCTGACGAAGGCTGGAACCTCATGTCCTTCGTCTTCACACTGACGATTCTCGTCTTAGTGGTAGGAGGCTCGCTGTGGATCATGCAGCATCTACATCTCAACATGATGATCGGCTGATCGTAGCACCCAGCCGCTGGCGGGATCTGCTTGAGCTGACCAAACCCGGCATTATCGGGGGTAACTTGATTGCGACCTTGGGCGGTTATTTCCTTGCCGCCCAGGGGCAATTCGAGTGGCTCAGCTTTGTGTCGGTAATGCTGGGGATTGCGTTAATTATCGCGTCAGGCTGTGCGTGTAACAACGTCATCGACCGCGATATTGATGCATTGATGGCGCGCACGCGCCATCGCCCACTGGTAAGAGGTAGCATTTCAATTACCCAGGCGCTGGGTGTTGCGGCGCTGATGGGGGTAATGGGTGTGGTGTGCTTAGCCTTAGGCACCAACGGATTAACCGTCGCGTTAGCGGTGATTGGTTGGGGCGTGTATGTCGGGCTTTATAGTCTCTATATGAAGCGCCGCTCTGAGTACGGCACCTTGGTGGGTAGCCTTTCCGGTGCCATGCCGCCGGTGGTGGGCTACTGCGCGGTAAGCGGGCAATTCGACAGCGGTGCGTTGATGCTACTGGTGATTTTCTGCCTGTGGCAGATGCCGCACTCTTACGCGATTGCGATTTTCCGCTATGCGGATTATCGCCGTGCATCAATTCCGGTGTTGCCGGTAGTGCGCGGTATTAAAATGGCGAAGCACCATATTCTTGGCTACATCGTGGCGTTCATTCCAGCCTCGCTGGCGCTGGTGTTAGCCAGCCAAGCGGGGATGGGGTATCTATGTGTGGCGCTTATCATGGGCGGCTACTGGCTCTACTTGGCGCTGCGTGGCTATCGTTTAGATGACGATGTGCGCTGGGCCAAGAAGGTGTTTGGTGTGTCTATTCTCACCATCACCGCGATGAGCTTAGTGATGGTGCTGGAATCGATGGTGCCCATGTGGGTTTGATTCACTCGCACTGTTAAGCAATCAATAAAAACGCCTCGAACAGTTATCTGCTCGGGGCGTTTTGTTGTGTAGGTGTAACGTTAGTGCTTAGCCTTCCCGCTGGCTGGCCTGAATGGCAGTTAGCGCGATGGTGTAGACGATATCGTCGACCAGTGCGCCACGGGATAGGTCATTCACCGGTTTGTTTAGGCCTTGCAGCATGGGGCCAACACTGACTACGCGGGCGCTACGCTGTACGGCTTTGTAGGTGGTGTTTCCGGTGTTGAGGTCGGGGAAAACAAATACGGTGGCTTTACCTGCTAC